>JBFWSL010000020.1:0-24751 GCA_050248375.1 Hyphomicrobiales bacterium
GCGTGATCGGGGACACGGTGGTTCCCGCCTGCGAGCCCTGGAGCGCACGGCTGGCGAAGGGCGTGGTGGTGCGCCTGGTGGATCTGGAGGGTCAGCAGGCGGTGGACTTCCTGTGCTACGACGCCGCCGACCGCACCGACCGCTACAACGCCGCCAACACCATCAAGCTCAACAACAACATCTACCTCGGCAAGGGCATGACCCTGTGGTCGGTGCGCGCGCTGCCGCTGATGACCATCGTGGAGGACACCTGCGGCCGCCATGACACGCTCTATGGCTGCTGTTCGGTCGAGATCGACCGCGTGCGCTTCAAGAAGGAGAATAGCTGGGGCTGCCAGCAGAATTTCGAGAAGGAACTCGAGAAGTACGGCATGGACGACCGCGACATCGTCGCCAACATCAACTTCTTCATGTACGTGCCGGTCAGGGACGACGGCGGCATTGCCATCGCCGACGGCGTCTCCAGGCCCGGCGACTATGTCGACCTGCGGGCGGAGCGCGACGTGCTGGTGGTCATCTCCAACTGTCCGGAGCGCGACAACGCCGCCGCTGGCTACAAGCCCACCCCCGTGCGCGCCATCGTCTACAGGCCGCAGGGGTAGGGGAGAGCCGTGCAAGGAGCGAGACGGTGCCGGAGTTGCATGATAGTCTCCCCGCCGTTCCGGGGGATTTCGACAGGGGAGGGAACATCCCATGCGCAAGGTTTTCGCGGCGATCCTGGACTTCATCACCATCTTCTTCGTCGGCGGCTACGCCATCGGCTCGCTGACAGGCAATACCACCGAGAAGGGCTTCGAGCTCAACGGCTGGCCGGCGCTGCTGCTTTTCGCGCTGATCGCCGCCTATTTCGTCGTCGGCTCGAAGACGGGCGGTACGCTGTGGCAGCGGATCCTGCGCACGGGGCCCGCCGCCTCCTGACCCTGCGGCACGGGCAACGGCTTGCACGGCCGGGTCGGCGCGGGCACAGTGCACCCCTCGCGTAAGGGGGCGGGGGCACGATGTTCGGTGGGTTGCGTTTCGTTCTGTCGATCGGGGTGGTGATCAGCCACCTGTGGGCCGGGCTGTCGCACTGGTCGGCTGTCTACGCCGTCTTCGGCTTCTTCGTGCTCAGCGGTTATCTGATGACCCTGGTTCTGCACAGGAGCTACGGCTTCACTCCGGCGGGCCAGCTCCGCTACCTGTCGAACCGGGCGCTGCGCATCTTCCCCGTCTACTGGGTGGTGCTCGCGCTGTCGCTGGCGGCCGTGCCGGTCATCGGGTCGAGCGAGAATCCGATCCGCGTTTTCCTGCCGCAGGTGCCCGTCGAGTGGCTTCAGAACATCTTCATCTTCGGCCTCGACAGCGGCGCCATCAAGATCATCCCGCCAGCCTGGACGCTCTACACCGAGTTCGTCTTCTACATAGCCATGGGGCTGGGGCTGTCGCTGAACCGCTGGACGGTGGCCGTGTGGCTCGCCGTGAGCCTTGCCTACACCGTCTGGCTCGCGGCCGGGGCCGAAAGCTTCGCGCCCCTCTATTACGCCATCCTGCCGGCCTCGCTGCCCTTCGCCCTGGGAGCGGGCATCTACCTGCTGCTGGGCGCGCAGGACTGGCGCTTGCCGGCATGGGTGGTGCGCACGGTCGTCGCCGTGTTCGTGCTGCATCTCTTCGGCGCCGACAAGGTCTGGGGCAAGGAGGGCATCTTCTTCGGCGGCTTCTACCTGTCGCTGCTGCTTTCGGCCGCCGCCGTGGCGGTGCTCGCCGGGCGCGCGCCGCAGGGGCGCGCCGAGCGCATCGACCGTTTTCTCGGCGACATCTCCTATCCGGTCTTCCTGGTGCACTGGGTCGTCGCCGGCCTCGCCGTCGCCCTGTTCGGCATGAAGTCCGGCGGCGGGCTGTTCTTCGCCTGCCTTCCGGTCATCATGCTGGTGTCGGCGGCGCTGCACCGCTTCACGGAGATACCGGTCAACCGCTACCGCGACGCCATCCGCGCCGCCCGGCGGCCCGCCGCCGCCGTGCCGGCTCCCGTGTCCCAGCGCTGAAGCCGGGACGGTTCGACGGCCGCGCTGGAGCATGAGTCCGCTTGACCGGATGATGCGTTCGCGTTGCCGATTGCGCGCGGCGGAAAAGGCGCGCATAAACGCCGCCGCATGCCTTCCACGGAAACCATCGCCTTCGTCCTCGCCGTCTTCTTCGCCGCCGGCTTCGTTAAGGGCGTCGTGGGCATGGGGCTGCCCTCGACCACGCTGGCCCTGCTGACCGCCACGGTCGGCCTCAAGTCCGCCATGGCGCTGATACTCGTGCCCACCGTTGCCACCAATCTCGTGCAGGCGGTGACGGGCGGGCATTTCCGCGCCCTCGTCATGCGTTTCTGGCCGCTCTTCGCCACCTCCGTCGTTGGCGTGTGGTTCGGCTCCAGCGTTCTCGCCCGGGCCGACGGCGTCAAGCTTGCCGCCGGTCTCGGCCTGCTGCTGATCGTCTACGCGCTCTGCAACCTGGCGAGCTTCCGCCTGCCCTCGCCGGGCAGGGCCGAGGGCTGGCTGACACCGGTCGTGGGGCTCGCCACGGGCTTCATAAAGGGCATAACCGGGTCGTTTATCTTTCCCGCCGTGTTCTACATGGAGGCGCTCGGCCTCAGGCGCGACGAACTCGTCCAGGCCATGGGCATGGCTTTCACGGTCGGCGTCATCGCGCTGGCCGCCGGCCTGTTCAGCAACCATCTCCTGACGCCCCAGCTTGCCCTGCTGTCGCTGCTGGGCACGGTACCGGCGCTGCTCGGCATGCGTGCGGGACTGCTGGTCCGCCGCCGCCTCGACGAGGAGAGATTCCGCCGCGTATTCTTCGTCGCGCTGCTGCTGCTCGGTCTCTACCTGGCGCTGCGGCCGTTCTGGGGCTGAAGCCCTGCTACTGGCTCGCCCAGACGATGCGCGCGATCCAGTCCACCTGGTCGCGGGTCAGCACCATGTTGGCGTGGTCGGGATTGAAGGAAGCCAGCTCGATCGTCTTCGCGCTCTGGCGCAGCAGCACCTTGGCCAGCACCTCGCCGTCCAGCGTGCGCACCACCACCCTGTCGCCGCGCCGCACGCCGGCATTCGGCGAGACGACGAGGATGTCGCCCTCGCGGTAGAGCGGCAGCATGCTGTCGCCGGTCACCTCGAGCGCATAGGCGTTGGAGTCCTTCACTTCGGGAAAGCTGATCTGGTCCCATCCCCCGCCGACCGGGAAGCCGCCGTCGTCGAAGAAGCCGCCATGTCCGGCCTGCGCAAAGCCGATCAGCGGGATCGGATGGGTGTAGTCGTAGTTGGCGGCGCCGGTGGATTCCACCAGGGTCACGAAGTCGTCCAGCGTGGACCCGGTCGCCTCGAGGATCTTGGCGAGGCTTTCCGTGCCGGGCCAGCGCTCGCGCCCTTCCGGCGTCATTCGCTTGGAGCGGTTGAAGGTGGTCGGATCGAGTCCGGCCCGCTTCGCCAGCGCCGATACGGAAAGCCCGTTCCGGGCGGCCAGCGCATCGATCGCCGTCCAGATCTGGCGGTGCGTCAACATCGGCCTGAGACTCGGATACCCGTACTGCGACGGAATAAATACCTACGTATAGGAATTATGGCTTAAAATGGGGCCTTGTCCACCGGAATCCCCCGGTTTTCCTGCCCGAGCTTGTTGCCGCATCCGGGCGCGGCTAATCTCCGCGCGGACACCGAACATGGCCGAACCCATCTTCAAGATCTGCGGCGCGAAGGAATGGGCGCAAGCCCTCGAATCCGGCGTCTATCGGGGCTCCGCGGCCGATCTGGCCGACGGATTCATTCACTTTTCCACCGGCGCCCAGCTTGCGGGGACGGCGGCCAGACACTTCGCCGGCCGGCGTGACCTGGTGCTGGCCGCGGTCGATCCGGACAGGCTGGGACCGGAACTCAGGTGGGAGCCTGCCCGCAGGGGGGACCTGTTCCCCCATCTCTATGGGCATATGCCGGTAAGCGCCGTGCTCTGGCACCGGCCGCTGCCGCTAGGGCCGGACGGCGTGCACAGCCTGCCTGCGGAGCCGGCGCGATGATCGGTCCGCTCGCCAGCCTCGCCATGCCCTTCCTGCGGGCGCTCGACCCCGAGCACGCCCACGACCTGACCCTGAAGGCGATGGAAGCGGGGCTCTACCCCAGGGCCGAAGGCGTGGACGATCCCCGCCTGGCACAGGAGCTGTGGGGCCTGCGCTTTCCCAATCCGCTCGGCATCGCGGCGGGCTTCGACAAGGACGCGCGCGTGTTCCAGGCGATCCTCGATTCCGGCTTCGGCTTCGCGGAAGCGGGCACGCTCACGCCGCTGCCCCAGGCGGGAAATCCGAAACCGCGCATATTCCGGCTGCCCGGCCACCGCGCCATGATCAACCGGCTCGGTTTCAACAACGGCGGCCATACGGCTGCCCTCGCGCGCTTGCGGGCCCACTACAAGGGTATCGTCGGAGTCAACGTCGGCGCCAACAAGGACGCGAGCGACCGCGTCGCCGATTATGTGCAGGGCCTCGAGACTTTCTGGGACGTGGCCAGCTACTTCACGATCAATGTCTCCTCGCCAAACACGCCGGGCCTGCGCGACCTTCAGGCGCCCTCCGCGCTCAACGAGCTGCTGGGCCGCCTCATGGAGCGGCGCGCCAACCTCGCGCGCGCCACCGGCAGGCAGCCGCCATTGCTGCTCAAGCTCGCCCCCGACATCGCCGACGAGGACCTGCCCGCGATCGTGGAGGTGATATCGGTGCGCAAGGTGGACGGCGTCATCGTCTCCAACACCACGCTTTCCCGAAAGGAAATCACGGGCGCTACCCATGCGAAGGAAGCGGGCGGGCTGTCGGGAAGGCCGCTCTTCCTGCGCTCCACCCGCATGCTGGCCCAGGTCTACCGGCTGACCAGCGGCAAGATGCCTCTGGTCGGCGTGGGCGGCATCGACAGCCCCCGCGCGGCCATCGACAAGATCGAGGCGGGCGCTTCGCTCTTGCAACTCTACACGGGTCTCGTCTATGAGGGGCCATCCCTGATCGGGCGCATCAAGAGCGCGCTGGCCGATCACCTATCCTCGACAGGCACCGGCTCGATCTCGTCGCTGGCAGGCCGCCGCGCCGCCGAATGGGCGGGTGCGGACATCGCATGAAAGCAGGAACGAAATGACCGTCACCATCTATCACAACCCGCGCTGCTCCAAGTCGCGCCAGACCCTGGCCCTGCTGGAGAAGAAGGGCATCGCGCCCAACGTTGTCCATTATCTCGAGACGCCGCCGGACGCCGACGAGCTCAAGTCGGTGCTGGCCAAGCTCGGCGTGGGGCCGCGCGAGATCATGCGCAGGGGCGAGGCCGCCTACAAGGAACTGGGCCTTGCCGACACGTCGTTGGGCGACAACGCGCTGATCACCGCGCTCACCGGCCACCCCGAGCTGATCGAGCGGCCCATCGTGGTCAAGGGCGACAAGGCGGCGGTCGGCCGCCCGCCCGAGGCCGTGCTGGAAATCCTCTGACCGGAAGCGGCCATGGCTGAACTGCGTGTGCGCCGCGAATCCTGGCCCATACGCGGGGGCTTCGCCATATCGCGCGGCCGCAAGACGCAAGCCGATGTGATCGTCGCCGAGGTCATCGACGGCGGAGCCGCCGGACGCGGCGAATGCGTTCCCTATGCGCGCTACGGCGAGACGCTGGAAGGCGTCGCGAAGAGGATCGAAGAGCTGGGTCCCAAGATCGCCGCCGGTATGTCGCGGGACCTGTTGCAGGAGGCGCTGCCGCGTGGCGCGGCCCGCAATGCCATGGATTGCGCGCTCTGGGACCTGGAGGCGAAGCGCGGTGGCAGGCGCGTCTGGCAACTCGCCGGCCTCACCGAGCCGCGCCCGCTCGAGACCGCCTACACCCTCTCGCTGGGCCCGGCGGACGGGATGCGCGAGGCCGCCGGACGGGAAAAGGCGCGCCCCCTGCTGAAGCTGAAGCTCGCCGGCGCCGGCGACCTGGAGCGGGTGGAAGCCGTGCGCGCCGCCGCGCCGGCGTCGCGGCTTATCGTGGACGCCAACGAGGGGTGGTCCGTGGAGGATTACGAATTCCTCGCGCCGAGGCTGGCGGACCTCGGCGTGGAACTCATCGAGCAGCCTTTTCCGGCGGGCGAGGACGCCGTGCTCTCGAGGCTGGACCGCCCGGTTCCGGTCTGCGCCGACGAGTCCTGCCACGACGCCGATACCCTTCATGCTCTCAAGGGGTTGTACGACGCCGTGAACATCAAGCTCGACAAGACGGGCGGGCTCACCGGCGCGCTGGCGCTTCGCGGGGAGGCCGGGAAACTGGGGTTCTCTGTCATGGTCGGCTGCATGGTCGCCACCTCGCTCGCCATGGCCCCGGCCATGCTGGTGGCCCAGGGGGCGGACTGGGTCGATCTCGACGGGCCGCTGCTGCTCGCGCGCGACCGGGAAGCGGGCCTGCGCTACGAGGGCAGCATGGTGCATCCGCCCGAGGCGGAGCTCTGGGGCTAGCGCACCATCCGGCCAAGTGGAATCACGTGGCCGATAAGATCATGCGCCAGATCAATAGCTTGAGCATGATCCTGTCGGAAAAGTGGTATCCACTTTTCCGGATCATGCTCTGGGCGGGAGCCGGCTCTTGCGTCAGGCGGTCTTGAACGAACCGCCGCCGCTCGCGAACAGGTCCCGTTCCATGGCTCCATAGCGCGATCCCAGCGTCAGCCCGCGCGTGACGTTCAGGATCACCAGCGCCAGCCACAGGCCGTGGTTGCCCCAGACCGGCGTCAGCACGGCCCACGCGCCGAGATAGATCACCGAGCTGAGCACTGCCATGTTGCGCATGTCGGCGCTGCGGGTGGCGCCGATGAAGATGCCGTCGAGTTGGAAGCAGGGGAAGCTGATGAAGGGCAGGGCCGCCGCCCAGGCGAGGTAGACGCGCGCCGTCTCGCGCACCTCGGCGTTGATGGTCAGCGCGTCGATGATCGCGCCGCCCGCGAACCAGAACACGGCGCTCAATGCGAAGCTGAACGCGGCCGCCCACAGGCTTGTCATCACGACCGATTCCCGGAACCGCTTGCGGCGGCCCGCGCCCACCGCCTGTCCCACGAAGGTCTCGCCCGCGAAGGCGAAGCCATCGAGAAAGTAGGCGGCGAAGCTGACCATGTTCATCAGGATGGCGTTGGCCGCCAGCACCGTGTCGCCGCCGGTCGCCGATTGCGCCGTGAACCAGACGAAGGCGAACATGAGGCTGAGGGTGCGGATCATGATGTCGCCGTTGACGCTGAGCATGCGCTTCAGCGCCACCGGGTTCATCATCCGCCGCCGTTCGACCGGGGCGCCGCGCGCCGCGATCTCGCGCCAGGCAATGATGGCACCCGCCACCGCCGCGCTCATCTCCGCCATCAGGGTGCCGATGGCCACCCCTTCGACGCCCATCCCGAGCCCGAGCACGAACAGTGTGTCGAGCGCCGCGTTGGTGCCGTTGAGCAGCAGTTGCAGGGTCATCGCCGTGCCCGCCCGCCCGATCCCGATGAACCAGCCAAGCACCGCGTAGTTCGCCAGCGCGAAGGGCGCGCTCCAGATGCGGATATAGAAATAAGTGGAGGCTTCCGTCTCGACCTGGTCCGTGCCCTGCAGGAGCGCGAAGGCGGTCTTGCCTATGGGCCATTGCAGCGCGATCAGCACGGTGCCCGCGACGCCCGCGAGCAGCAGCCCGCGCGTCAGCACGGCCACCACTTCGGCGTCGTTGCGCGCGCCCTCGGCCTGGGCCGTCAGGCCCGTCGTGCCCATGCGCAGGAAGCCGAAGGCCCAGTAGACCATCGTGAAGATGATCGCTCCGATGGCCACGGCGCCGATATAGTGCGCGTCGCCGAGCTGGCCGAGCACGGCGGTATCGACGATGCCGATCAGCGGCGTCGTCACATTGGCGAAGATGATCGGGACCGCGATCGCAAGAACGTTGCGGTGGGTAAGGGCCTCTTCCTGTCCGGTGGCGCCCGCATGGCGCCCGCGCGCCATGCCGGAGCCCCGGTCAGAAGTCGGAGCCGCGCGTGCGGCTGACGGGAGTCGATCGCCCGAACAGCTTCATGGTGCGCGCGATGAGCCAGATCGGGACCACAACCACCGCGCCGAGCAGGAAGTAGCGGAACACCCATTCCACCGCGTCGAAGCCCATCTCGTAGATGTGCTGCGCCAGCCGGCGGAAGCTCTGGATGATGTCATAGGCATTGAGCCCGATCGCGGACAGCAGCACGCCGACGATCAGCGAGATGACCGCGAGACGAACGAGGACGACACCCGGATTTCCGCCAAAGAAGCGTTCCATTTCTGATCTTCTCCAGAATCGGCCCCAACCGTCCGGGGCCTCTTAACACAGCTAATTTGGGATGGCGACACCCCGTATCAAGGCACGAAATTCAGGCAGGTTTCTCACCGGCCATGCGCGGGGCTAGGATCGGCGGCAGGCGGCGAGGCAGACGGTGGACAGGACGTGGATGGCTGGAACGGCGCGAAAGCATCGGAAGGAGACGGCAGGACCGCTGCCGGAACCCTTCGCGGGCTGGTTCGCCGCCCGCGGCTGGACCCCGCGCGAGCACCAGCTTCGCCTGCTGAAGGAAGCGCGGGCCGGCCGCTCCACGCTGCTGATCGCGCCCACCGGCGGCGGCAAGACGCTGGCGGGCTTCCTGCCCTCGCTGACGGACCTCGCGTCGCGGCCGCGCGGGGAGGGCGAGGGCATCCACACCCTCTATGTCTCGCCGCTCAAGGCGCTGGCCGTGGACGTGGCCCGCAACCTGATGCAGCCGGTGGAGGAGATGGGCCTGGCCGTCCGCATCGAGACCCGCACCGGCGACACGCCCGCCGGCCGCCGCCAGCGCCAGCGCCATGCGCCGCCCGACATCCTGCTCACCACGCCCGAGCAGGTCGCGCTGCTGCTCTCCCATGCGGACGCGCCGCGCCTGTTCGGCGGCCTGCGCCACGTCGTCATCGACGAGATTCACGCGCTCGCCACTTCCAAGCGCGGCGACCTGCTGAGCCTTGGTCTGGCCCGGCTGCGCGCGCTTGCCCCCCGGGCCGTCTTCATCGGCCTCTCGGCGACCGTGGCGCGCCCGTCGGAGCTGCGCGCCCTGCTGGTGCAGCAACCGCCCGAAGGCGACCGTGCCGTGCTGGCCAGTCTGCTGCTGGCGGAGGGCGGAGCCAGGCCGCGCATCTCGGTACTCGAGTCCGCCGGGCGCGTGCCCTGGGCCGGACATTCGGCCCGCTACGCCATGCCGGAGATCTATGAAGCCATCCGCGCCAACCGGCTGGTGCTGGTCTTCGTCAACACGCGCTCCCAGGCCGAGATGCTGTTCCAGGAGCTGTGGATGCTGAACGAGGACAGCCTGCCCGTCGCGCTGCATCACGGCTCCCTCGACGTCGGCCAGCGCCGCAAGGTCGAGGCCGCCATGGCCGCCGGACGCCTGCGCGCGGTGGTCTGCACCTCCACCCTCGACCTCGGCATCGACTGGGGCGACGTGGACCTCGTCGTCAACGTGGGCGCGCCCAAGGGCGCCAGCCGGCTGGCCCAGCGCATCGGCCGCGCCAACCACCGCCTCGACGAGCCGAGCCGGGCGCTGCTGGTGCCCGCCAACCGTTTCGAGGTCATGGAGTGCCACGCCGCTCGCGAGGCGACGCTGGAGGGCGCGCAGGACACACCGCTCGCGAGTCAGGGCGCGCTTGACGTGCTGGCGCAGCACATCCTCGGGTCGGCCTGCATGGCGCCCTTCGACGCGGACGGTCTCTACCGCGAGGTCCGGGCGGCTTCTCCCTACATGCACCTCAACCGCGAAACCTTCGACCGCGTGCTCGCCTTCGTCGCCACCGGCGGCTACGCCCTCAAGGCATATGACCGCTACGCGAAACTGAGGCGGACCCCGGAAGGCCTGTGGCGCGTCTCCCATCCCCGCATCGCCCAGCAATACCGTCTCAACGTCGGCACCATCGTCGAGGAGGCGATGCTGAAGGTGCGGCTGGTCAAGGCGGGCGCGGGCAAGGCGGCGCGGAAGGAGCGCGCGGCCTCGGCGGCAGGCCTGCCGCTGTTCGCGGGAACCGCGGCGCCGCAAAGGCCCCCGGCGCGGTTGGGCGGGCGCGTTCTCGGCGAAATCGAGGAATGGTTCATCGGGCAGCTCGCCCCCGGCGACACCTTCCTGTTCGGCGGCGAGGTGCTGCGCTTCGAGGGCCTGCGCGAGCTGGAGGCGCTGGCCAGCCGCACCACGGCCGCCAACCCCATGATCCCCTCCTACGAGGGCGGCAAGTTCCCGCTCTCCACCTATCTGGCCGAACGCGTGCGCAGGCTGGTCGCCGACCCGGGAGCCTGGCCGCGCCTCGGCGATCAGCTCGACGAATGGCTGCGCATCCAGAAGCTCAAGTCTGCCATCCCGAAGCCGGGCGAACTACTGGTGGAGACCTTCCCCCGCGCGAGGAAATTCTACATGGTCTGCTATCCCTTCGAGGGCAGGCTCGCCCACCAGACCCTGGGCATGCTGCTGACCCGGCGGCTGGAGCGCGCCCGCGCGCGGCCGCTGGGCTTCGTCGCCAACGAATATTCGCTCGCCATCTGGGGTCTCGGCGACATCGGCCATATGGCCGGGTCGGGCAGGCTGGACCTCGCCGCGCTGTTCGACGAGGACCTGCTCGGCGACGACCTCGACGCCTGGCTGGCGGAGTCCGCTCTGATGAAGCGCAACTTCCGCAATTGCGCCATCATCGCCGGGCTTATCGAGCGCCGCCATCCCGGCAGGGAAAAGTCCGGCCGGCAGGTGACTGTCTCCTCCGACCTGATCTACGACGTGCTGCGCCAGCACGAGCCCGACCATATCCTGCTGCGGGCGGCCTGGGCCGATGCCGCCACCGGCCTGCTCGACATCGCCAGGCTGGGGGACTTTCTGCGGCGCGTGCGCGGCAGAATCAGGCATATTGCGCTTCGCCGCATCTCGCCCCTCGCCGTCCCGGTGATGCTGGAGGTGGGGCGCGAGCCGGTGCACGGAGAGGCGCGGGAGTCCCTCATGCGGGAAGCCGCCGACGAGTTGATCCACGAGGCGATGAATGGCTAGGGCACAAGCGGAGTTGAGCTTCTCGGCGCCGTTGCCCTTCTCGCCGCGCGCGCCTGAAGAAATCACCGTCTGCGGCAGGGGCTTCCTGGCCGACCCTTCCGGCGCGTTGTGGTGGGCGCAGGAGGCGACCCTCGTGGTCGCCGACTTGCATCTGGAGAAGGGCTCCGCCGCCGCCGCGCGCGGCTCGCTGCTGCCGCCCTATGACAGCCGCACAACGATCTCCGCGCTCGCCGCGCTGATCGGGCGCTACTCGCCCCGCCGGGTCGTCGCGCTCGGCGACAGCTTCCACGACGATGGCGGCCCCGGCCGCCTCGCGCCGCGGGACGCGGAGGACCTCTACCGCCTCCAGCGTGGCATCGAGTGGCACTGGATCGCGGGCAATCACGATCCGGAGCTGCCCCCCGGCATCGGCGGCCACCGCTCGCCCGCGCTCGCCCTGGGCGGGCTGAACTTCCGCCACGAGCCGGCCGCCGGACGCGCCTCGCACGAGGTCGCGGGACACCTGCACCCCGCCGCCCGCCTTCTCGGCAACGGCGGCAGCGTGCGCCGCAAATGCTTCGTCGGCGACGGCGCGCGCGTCGTGCTCCCGGCCTTCGGCGCCTATGCCGGCGGCCTCAACGTGCTCGATCCCGCCTTCCGCCCGCTCTTCGGCGCCCGGGACTTCATCGTGTGGATGCTCGGCGGCGCCACGGTCTATCCCGTCGCCCGCGCCCGCCTGGGAGCGGGTTGATCGGCGCCGGTCTTGCTGTTTTCGCAAGCCCGTAGCCCGGACGAAGCGCAGCGGAATCCGGGGCGCTCCGGGCGTGGTCAACGACCCCGCATTCCGCTTCGCTCCATGCGGGCTACGAATTCAGAGCGGGTAGCCCGGATGGAGCGCCGCGCAATCCAGGGAAAACCCGTTCGCTAGTCTTTCCGGAAGATGGCCGACGCGGCGAGGCCCGCGAACACCGCCACCAGCACGGCGGCGATGCCGTAGAACAGCGGGTATTTGAACGCCGAGGTATAGATCAGCCGTTCGAACCCGGCCTTGTGGATGTTCAGGGTGGAGCGGTTGTGGCTCAGCACCTCGCCGCCCCGGATCAGGTAGACGTCGGTGGCGTATTCGCCCACCGGCACGTTGGCCGGCAGGTCCACGGTGGCGCGGAACAGGCTGCGGCCGACGAAGGTGACGGCCTCCGGGTCGTAGATGTAGAGGCCTTCGGACTTCTTCAGTCGTATCAGGGCCTTCTTGAAGTTCACGGAGTCTTCCGGCGAGCCGGCCTTGCCCACGGCCTCGGGAATGAGCGTCAGGTTGTCGAAGCCGATGCCGTAGGCGCTCAGCACCGCCGGGCGGGCGATGAGAGAGACTTCCTGGGAGGCAAGCAGGGCGTAGAACCCGGGCGCCTTGGCGAAGGCGCGCGCGTCGGTGTTCACCCACACGCCGAAAACCCGGTCTTTCTTGCGCGTGATCACCGGCAGTTCCGGGCCCCGGATAACGACGGCCACGTTGTACTGGCCGAGATCGAAGAAATCCTCTCGCGGCTGGTCGATGTTGCCGAAGATGACGATGCGCGCGCCGGAGAAATTGGACTCGATGGCGATCTCGCGCGAGGACAGGTCCGAGCTGACGCCCTCGCCGGGACGCGCCGGCTGCGCGTATGCCGCCGCGGCGAAGAGCGCGCAACCCGCCGCGAGGACGGCCACGGCATTCAGGAAGCCCGCCGGCATCAGTGCGCCCCCTCGTACTGGATGCTGTAGTGTTCGCCCGGCTCCAGCACCAGGTCGAACAGAAGCCGCACGCAAACCCCCAGCACCAGCAGCGCGAGCAGGGCGCGCAACTGCTCGCCCTTCAGCTTGACGCCCGCGCGCGCGCCGAATTGCGCGCCGATCACGCCGCCGAGCATGAGCACGATTGCCAGCACCACGTCCACGGTCTGGTTGGTGGTCGAATGCAACACCGTCACGATGGAGGTGACGAAGATGATCTGGAACAGCGAGGTGCCGACCACCACGTTGGTCGGGATCTTGAGCAGGTAGATCATGGCCGGGACCATGATGAAGCCGCCGCCCACGCCCATGATGGCCGCCAGCAGGCCCACCAGGGCGCCGAGCAGCAGGGGCGGGATGGCGCTGATATAGAGCTTGGAGCGCTTGAAGCGCATCTTCAGCGGCAGGCCGTGGATCCAGCTATGCTGGCCCGGCTTGCGGGCGGTCGCCGGGCGGCCCTGCTTGGTGCGCCGGATGGCGCGCAGGCTCTCGATCAGCATCAGCGTGCCGATGATGCCCAGGAAGAACACGTAGCTCAGGGAAATCATCAGGCCGACCTGGCCGATTTCACGCAGCACCTTGACGATCTGCACGCCGAACACGGCGCCCACGGCGCCGCCGACCAGCAGCACGGTGCCCATCTTGATGTCGACATTGCCCCGCCGCCACTGGGCGAGCGCCCCGGACACCGAGGAGGCGACGATCTGGTTGGCCTCCGTGGCCACCGCCACGGCCGGACTGACCCCGATGAACAGCAGCAGCGGGGTCATCAGGAAGCCGCCGCCCACGCCGAACATGCCCGAGAGAAAGCCGACGGCCGCACCCATTCCGAAGATGACCAGGATATTCACGGACATCTCGGCGATGGGTAGATAGATCTGGAGCATCGTCGGCTATTTCCGGCGCCGGCCGGAACGCAGTCCGTGCGGCGCGAGCGCGTTCTTTTTCGGACGGTTCGCAACGCGTCCGCTGGGCGCTTTAAACGCCCAGAATGCGCGCTAGTCAACGCTCAGCGCGCATTCTTCAGTAAAAAAATGAGACAATACGTTTCGATATGGGGACAAACCGGCACCGGCGCCAAAGGCCGCCCGGATACCCGGTCAGCTTGCCAGGGCCTTGAGGCGGGTAAGCAGCTCCGGCGTCACGGTACCGGTGTCCTGCAGGCCGGAACGGTTCTCGAACCGGCGGATGGCCGAGATCGTCTGCGGCCCGAGCATTCCGTCGGGCACGCCCGCATCGTAGCCGAGCGCGTTCAGCAGCTTCTGCGCCGAGACCACCAGGTCCTCGCCCGCCGCCGGGCCATTTCCCGCGGCAGCCGCGCTCCATCCGCCCTCCGGGGTGCGAACCTCGTTCGCCGCCATGTCGGGCTGGTCCGGCCGCCACTGGGCCAGGAACTGGTCGAGCTGCTGCAGCATCTTGCCCGAAAGCTGGGTACGCACCTGTTCGCGGCGCTTTTCGGCTTCCTTGTCGCCCCGTGCCGCGGCGGTGGAGAACCAGCGATAGGCCTCGGCCGGGTTCTTCTGAACTCCGAGGCCCGCCTCGTAGAGGATGCCGAGATTGAACTGGCTATCGGTCAGGCCCTGCTGGGCCGCCCGCTGGAACCAGGCCGCGGCGCTGGTGTAGTCTGCGGCCGAGGCGTTGCCGCTGGAGAGCATGACGCCGAGATTGTGCATGGCCTTCACATGGCCCTGCTGCGCCGAGCGCTCGTACCAGGCGCGGGCCTTGCCGGCGTCGGCATCGACGCCCTGGCCGCGTTCATACAGCGAGGCCAGCCGGAACTGGGCGGGAGCGAGGCCCTGGGCCGCCGCGCGGCTCAGCCACTGCGCCGCCCGCTCCATGTCCACCGGAACGCCGCTGCCCTTGGCGTAGCGGATGCCGACCTCGTATTGCGCCGCCGCATTGCCCCGGGCCGCCGCCAGACGCAGCGATTCCGGGCCGATGGTGGCCGGAGGCATGCTGCCCGCCGGTATTCCGGGGACCACTTCCGCCTTCGCGGGGGTATCGGCGGCCCGCCGCTGCGCCGCCGGCGCCCGCTGGGGTTCCTCCACGCGGACCGTTGCGCCGGGCAGGCGGGAGTCCAGGCCTTCGCTGGCCCGCGCCGCATCCACCGCGCGGGTGTCGACGCCGAACATTTCCGCCGCGATCCGCGAGCTCTCCGCCGTGCGCAGCGCATTGCGGTCCACCACCGAAGCCTCGAAGCCGAGCCGGCCGGGTTCCTTGGGCGCTTCCTGCGGGACGGGAGCGGGCTGGATGGCGGCTGCCTGCGGCCTTTCCAGTTGCGCCGTCGTGTCGAATGACCGCGCCAGCATGCCGGGAGTGGCGCCGGGAAGCGGAGCCGTCTCCCTCGGAACGAGGGATTGGGACGACTTCTGCGGCAGCGGGACGGGCGCGGGCACGGTTTGCTGCGGCGCCGGCGGCGGCGCGGCCGTGTCCGGCTTCGCCTTCAGCCGTTCGTAGAACAGGTAGGCGCTGACGCACAGCAGCAGCACGGCGGTGCCCACGAAGAAGGGCCGCGCACGCCGCTGGCGTTCGTATTCGGGATAGACCGGAGCGGCCGCGGCGGCATCCTGGCCGGCGTCGCGCCTGCTGCGGCGGAACAGCAATCCGCCGCGTTTCTCGGCCGGGGCGGCTCTGGCCGCCGCCGAACGGGCCGCGCGGCGCGCCGAAGCGATGAAATCGTCCTCGTCGTCTTCCAGCGGCGCGGGATGGTGGACGGCCCGGGCCGGGCGCTCGGACGGCATCGGCTCATCGAACGGGGCCGCAGCGCTTCGGCGCGGCGGCTGGTAGTCGGGGATCGCCGCGCCCAGGGCGTCGAGGTCGTGCGGGTCGTCATATTCGCGCGTCTGGCGCTGCTCGCCCCGCGCGATGTGGACCTCGGCGGCATCCGGATCGGCATAATGTCCGCCACGATCGTGCGCGGGCTGCGTCCAGGCCTGGGCCTCCTCGCGCGGCGTCCGCGCGGCCAGGGCGGGATCGTCCAGCCTCTGCGCCAGCAGGTGCATGGATTCCGTCATCGACTCGAGCGCCCGCACGGTACGTTCGTCCATGCGCTCGGCGCGCTCGTTCATCGCGCGCAGTTCGTACTGGATGGAGTCGAGCTGCTGGTCGCTGTGGCCGGAAACGGGCTGCGGCGCCGGCATCTGCCGCACCGCTTCTTCCGCCGCCTGCCGGGCCACCTGCTCCATGCGGGCATGCGATTGATCGTTGGAGGACTTCAGCCAGTCCACAAGGCCCTGCAGATGCTGCTCGACCGCTTCCAGGCGCCGGTGCTGGTCCTGAAGCGTCGAGAAATATGGAGCTATTTCAGAAAGCTGGCTCTCGATCCTCTGGATCGAAGCGGCATCGGGGCTGCGCAGCAGCGCCTCGTCGAGCCGCTGGGCAAGCTCGTCCATGCGCTGGTTGATGGCTTCCAGGCCGGCCGAGGGCGCACGGGCCCCGAGGCTCTCCTCCAGGCGCGCCGCCGCGCTGGAGAATTTTGCTCCGGGCGACGCGGCCGGGCCGCGGTCGAGCGCAGGCTGCTCCACCGGCGGCATGTCGAGGGAGGGCCGGTACTGCGGAACCGGCTCTTCCCGTGGCGCCGGCCATGGAGGAGGCGCCGGCGCCCGTGGCGCGGCGGCGGCGGGCGAGGGCGCGCGCCGCGTGCCGCGCCCGTCGTCGGCGCGCAGGGAGAAGTCGGAAATCCGCTCCTCGATGGCCCGGAAGGCGTCTTCATGGGGCGGAGGTGGCGTGTTCGCCGCCTGCTGCACATCGCGCGAAAGCTGCGCGGCGTGGCTTTCGACCCGCTCCAGCGCCGCCTGGGCCGCCGGGTCCAGGGCGGAGCGCCCCTGGCCCGCGCGCGAGGAAACCTTGGCTATGCGGGACTGCAGGCCATCCAGCGCCGCGCCGTAGCGGCGGTCGTTTTCGTCGAGCCGCGTCATCACGCGCTCGAGGATGTTCTCCATGTCTGGCGAGGTGTTCACGTCGGTGTCCGCGGAGGGTTGAAAGGGGCCGGCCGAAGGCGTTCGCCGGCGTGGCCCGTCCTCGAATGTGTCAGGCGAGTTGTGGAAGTCCTCATGCCTCGCCTCGGCTTGTGCGGTCATCCCTACCTCTTGCACGCGGCCCGTTCATTTTGCGCGCCAGCGCGAAGCAGATCCGGACGGCGGACAAGACGGTTCTGCGATGGTCAACCTTCCACTTTGGAGTAAAGATAGGGTTAAGAATTGTGCCAAACGCGGATTAACCCTGCCGTCCGCGCCACGGCCTCAGCGATATCGGAAGGCGGGAGAACGGGAGCTTGCAGTCCCATGGCCAAGGCCGCCCGCAACACGCTTCTCGCAGCCTCCCTGGCCCTGCTGGCGGCGGGAGCCGGGCCGTCCCCGGCGCAGGACGGCCAGCCGCCGCGCTATTCCCTGACGCCGGCGGGCGAAGGGTTCCTGCGGCTCGATTCCTCCACCGGCGCGGTCTCCCACTGCGTCCTGCGCGACGGCAACTGGGTCTGCCAGAGCGTCGCCGATGACCGTGTGGCGCTGCAGGAGGAGATCGACCGGCTGGGCCGGGAGAACGCCGAGCTGAAGGCGCGCCTCGCCGGGAAAGTCCCGGCGGCTGAAGGCGACCCGAAGCAGGAAGCGCAACCGGCGGAGAAGGCGCCGCCCGGCGTCACGCTGCATCTGCCCGAAGGCTTCGAGGAGGACCTCAGGTCGCTGCGCGGCTACCTGGAAAAGCTCTACCGTGACCTGCGCGAATTCGCCGGACGGCTGAAGGAAGGCCCGGAGCCGCGCCAGCTATAACGCCAGCGCCCACTCCGCGAACGCCTCGATGCGCTTCAGCCCCTCGCGCTGGAGGGTGCCGGCGAAGGCGGTGAACACATGCGCGCCGCCGGGGAATACCGCCAGGTCCGTCGCATTGCCCGCCGCGCGCCAGCGTTCCGCCATGAACAGGGAGTCGTCCAGCAGCGGGTCGCGCGTGCCAACCAGGAACTGCGCCGGCGGCAGGCCGGCCAGCGGCGCGTAGAGCGGAGACACGTCGGGCTGCGATCGCATGGCGGGATCGGGCGTGAACATCTCCACGAAGGTCTCGATGTCGCGCCGGTTCAGGATCAGCTTTTCCATGCCGCAGTTCCGCACGCTCGGCGTCAGGGTCAGGTCGTACATGCCCGCGTTCAGGAGCGCTCCGCGGAAAGGCGAGAGCCCGTGCCGGTCGCGCAGGCGCAGCAGCGTCGCCGCGCCGAGATGCGCCCCCGCCGACTCGCCCCCGATCAGCAGCGCGTCCGTGCCGAAGCGGCTCTTCGCGTTCGCCGCGAGCCAGAGCGCCGCCGCCTCGCAATCGTCGCTGGCGGCCGGGTAGGGGTGTTCCGGCGCCAGCCGGTACTCGACGCTGACGCAGGCGAGCCCGCAGCTCTTGCCCAGCCGCTCGAAATAGGGATCCTGGTATTCCGAGCTGCCGAACACCCAGCCGCCGCCGTGGATGTGCAGCAGCACGCCCTTCGGCTTCTCCGGCCGCAGCACGCGCAAGGCGATGCCGCCGCCAGGCCCGTCGATGACGATCGTCTCCGCCTGCTCCGATTTCTGGCCGAGCGGGAAGGGACCCTCGCCGCGGGCGCGCATGGCGCGCGTCTCCGCCACCGGACGGGCCCACTGGTCCCAGTCCTTCAGCCGCTCGACGATGGAGCGGTTGATGGCGGCGGTTTCGCGGCTCACGGCCTCGTCAAGGAAGACCGTGTTGTCGAAAAGCTTCATTGATATCCCCGTCCCGGGCTGAGCTATGCTTCGGGAACCTGCCACGGGCGCGCGTGTTGCGCCAGTTGGAGACATGGCGGCCATCATGACCCGGAGCACGAAAGAAAGTATTGGCGCCCTTTCCCAGGCCATGGGCGGGATCGCCGCGCGCACTCGCGGCCCGGGCTTCACCGATGTCACCGGCGACGTCGCGGCGTGGCTGAGGAGCGAGGGCGCGCGCGACGGCGTGCTGACGGTGTTCTGCATGCACACCTCCGCCTCGCTGACCATCCAGGAGAACGCCGACCCGGACGTGCGCCGCGACCTGCTGGATGCGCTGGACGGTTTCGCTCCGCGGGACGCCGGCTACCGTCACACCATCGAGGGGCCCGACGACATGCCGGCCCATATCCGGGCGATGCTGACTTCCACCAGCATCGCCATACCGGTGCGTGAGGGCCGCATGCTGCTCGGCACCTGGCAGGGGCTCTACCTCATCGAGCACCGCGCGGCGCCTCACGAACGCCGCCTGCAACTGCATTTCCTGGGAAGTTTTGAGTCCCGGCCCTCGCCCGCCAAACCCTGATCCGCGAAATCCTAGCGCATCATCCGGCCAGGTGGAATCGCCTGGCCGGTAAGATGATGCGCCAGATCAATAGCTTGAGCATGATCTTATCGGAAAAGTGGTATCCACTTTTCCGGATCATGCTCTATCCCGCGAAACGGCGCGTGGCGGAGACGAGTTCGTGCACGATGCCGGGCTCGGTCATCGCGTGGCCCGCGTCCGGAACGATGCGCAGGTCCCCGTCAGGCCACGCCCGCGACAGGTCCCAGGCGTTCCTGGCCGGCGTCACCACGTCGTAGCGTCCATGCACGATAACGCCGGGGATGCCCTTCAGCCTGTGCGCGTCCTCGAGAAGCTGGCCATCCCGTTCGAAGAAGCCGCTATTTATGAAGTAGTGGCATTCGATGCGCGCGAAGGCGAGCGCGTAGTACGGATCGTCGAAGCGCCTGACCCGCGCCGGATCCTCCAGCAGCGACAGTGTCGTGCCCTCCCACACGCTCCATGCGCGGGCCGCCCGCGTCTGCACGTCCTTGTCGTCGCCGGTCAGCCGCTTGTAATAGGCGCGCACCATGTCGCCGCGCTCTTCCGGCGGGATGGGCGCGAGGTAGGCTTCGAACGCCTCGGGGAAAATCCAGTTGCAGCCTTCCTGATAGAACCAGTCCAGCTCGGACTTGCGCAAGGTGAAGATGCCGCGCAGCAGCAGTTCGGTCACCCGCTCCGGATGCGTCTCCGCATAGGCCAGGGACAGGGTCGATCCCCACGAACCGCCCAGGAGCTGCCACCGTTCGATCCCGAGATGGGTGCGCAGCCGCTCCATGTCGGCCACCAGATGCCAGGTGGTGTTGGCTTCCAGCCCCGCATAGGGCGTGGATCGCCCCGATCCGCGCTGGTCGAACAGGATGATGCGGTAGTGCTGCGGGTCGTGATAGCGCCGCATGGTGGGATTGGAGCCGCCGCCGGGTCCCCCATGCACGAGGAGCGCGGGCTTGCCGCGCGGGTTGCCGCTTTCCTCGAAATAGATCTCGTGGCCGTCGCCGACCTCCAGCCGCCCCTGGTTGTAGGGCGCGATGTCGGGATAGAGCCCGAGGCGGGGGCTGCCGGCAGGAGGCAACGGCTCACTCTTCCTGCGGCATCACCGGACGCGCGGGCCGGTCGAACAGCGTCTCGCCGCCGGGATCGCGGATTTCGTGCGTGGTTTCCACGGCCTTGGCGTCCGGCGGCGGCGTCAGCAGGGAAACGCCCACCCCGGCGAGGAAGCCCGCCGGCACGCCCAGCACGGCTGCCAGCATGCCGTCGAGGTCGATTCCGTTCGCGGCGAGCATGCCGGAGAAGATCAGGATATGCGCCGCCGCCACGGCGAAGCCCACGACCATGGCCGCGGCAACGCCGAACCATGTGGTCCGGGTCCACCAGATCGACAGGGTGAGCGCGGGGAAGAAGGTGGAGGCCGCCAGCGAAAACGCCCAGGCGGCGACCTGCAGCAGGTCGAGCGACTGCGTGGTGACAACCAGCGCCGCGCCCACGGTGACGGCGACGGTGGCGAGCCTCGCCACGGCCATGCGCTTCGATGGCGTCGCCTGTGCGCCCGCCAGCGCCCGGAACAGGTCGTCGCTCAGGCTGGCTCCGGCCGTGTAGGCCTGCGCGGAGGCCGCCGCCAGCGTGGCGATGATGCCCGCGGCCGCCACCAGCGCCACCAGGGTGAAGCGCATGTTCGCCATGATCGGCAGCGCAAGCGTCACGCCGTCGCGCGAGATCAGCAGCTCGGAGGCGCCGATAACCCCGTCGCCGTTCTTGTCGGAGAAGTCGGCCAGGCCGGCTTCCCTGAGGCCCGAGATCCATCCCGGCAGCTTGGACGGCGGCACGCCAACGATATCCTGCAGCGTCAGGAACTTCGCGAAGGCCGCATAGGCCGGAATGGTAAGCAGGAACACGCCCACGAAGAGCGTTCCCCAGGCGACCGTGCGGCGCACCTCGAAGCCGTTGGAAGCGGTGCCGGTGCGCGTCAGCAATGCCGGCATCACCGCCGTGCCGGCGAGAACGCAGAAGCCCAGCAGGACGAAATCCGTGGCCGACAGCACGCCGAAGGCCTGCAGGAACGGCTTCAGCGCCGCCTGGGGCAGATTGCCGGGCAGGCCCTGCGCCAGCGGCAGCGGGTCCGACAGCGCCGCCCCCGAGCCGATCTCCTGTCCCGAGATGCGCTCCAGCAGCCCGCCGAAGGTGATCTGCGGCACCGGCAGGTTGGTCTCCATGGTGGACACGATGGTCAGCGGTACCAGCAGCCCGGCGAGGATGACCAGGTACTGGACGCATTGCGTCCAGGTCAGCGAGCGCATGCCGCCGAGGATGGTGACGCCGCAGATCGCGGCGGCCCCGATCCAGACGGAGCTCGTGAAGGTGGCCGATGTGAACAGGGAGGCGACGAATGCGCCCGCCTGCAGCTCGGCGGCAAGCAGCAGGGCGCAGGGCACCACCAGCAGGACGGAGGCGATGATCGAGGGCATCCTGCGGTCGAAGCGCTGCCGGAAGAAGCCGGCGACGGTGTAGGTGCCGGCCTTGTAGAGATAGGGCGAGATCAGGATCGCCGCCACGGCGAAGCCCGCCACCATGCCCATGGGGAAGGCGAGGGCGTCGAAACCCAGGATGTAGAGAGCGCCCACCAGTGCGAAGAAGCTGACGCCGCCGAGGGCGGTGGAGGCGAGCGCAAGTCCCCCGAAGACCGGGGGTACGCGGCGCCCGGCCACGAAGAACTCCTGCTCGTCCAGCGTGCGCGCCGAAACGGCGACGATGACGCAAAGCAGCAGCGGCGCGGCGATCGTCGCGTGGCTGAGCAGCAGGCGCTTGACGCCGAGCTGGTCCAGCATGGTGGCGACAATGAAGATGGCCGCTATCGCGCTGGCAAAGATCGCGTAATAGGTGCCGAGCCGGGGATTCGCGGGACGGGGAGGGTTGAGATACGCCATCGCCGGGCCGTCCTCAGCCGTGCTCGCTGGAGCCGTATTTGCGGTCGATGCGCTCCTGCCTGTCGGAGAACCAGAACAGCAGCGCCACGATCACGATGATCCCGCCCTGCGCCGCGAGATAGAAGCCGACCGGGAAGCGCAGGATGGTCGACGCATTCAGCGCGTCGGCGAACAGCACCGTTGCGAGCGTCGTTGCCGCGATAACGGCGAGGCAGAAACCCGCCAGAATCGTCGTCCACCGCCAGTGCGGAACCCTCTGTTCGAACTCGATCATGCGAGCATTTGACCCGTGTTGGCCTCCCCGGGACAAGAGGGTTATCAGCGTTGGCGCGGCCTGCAAAGTCCCGTCCCGCGCCGCGTCCATTGACCGCGCCGGAGTTTAATGACGTGCGGGACGTATAGCCCATTGAATCTCCGATGTGTTCCAAACTAGACTGGCGGCCGAGGGAAGGAACGGCCGCGCTGCACGGCGCGTATTCGGCCGGCTGCAACAGGGTGAAAAATCGGAGCCATGGGCGCCTATCGGCTGATTATTGTCGATGACCATCCGTTATTCCGGGATGCGCTGCGTCAGGCATTGAGCAACAGCTTCGACAAGCTGGAGATACTGGAAGCGGGCTCCCTCGACGCGTTGTCGGGCCTGCTGGAGACATCCAGCGAGGTCGATCTCGTTCTGCTCGATCTGTCCATGCCCGGCGTCAAGGGGCTTTCCGGCCTCATGTATCTTCGCGCCCAGTACGCCGAGATTCCGGTGGTGATCGTGTCCGCGACCGAGGATCCCGCCGCCATGCGCCGCTGCATAGAATTCGGCGCCTCCGGCTTCGTGCCCAAGTCGCTTCCGGTCGAGGTGATACGCGAAGCGGTGAAGACGGTTCTGGAAGGCGGCGTCTGGAGCCCGCCGGACCTGGACCTCGGCAGCGGCGGTGACAGCGAGACCGCCGATCTGGTCGCCCGCCTCGCCACCCTCACGCCGCAGCAGGTGCGGGTGCTGATGATGCTGAGCGAGGGGCTTCTCAACAAGCAGATCGCCTACAAGCTCGGGGTGTCCGAGGCGACCGTGAAGGCGCACGTCTCCGCCATCCTGCAGAAGCTGGGCGTGGACAGCCGCACCCAGGCCGTGATCGCCGTCAACAAGATCGACGGCCAGGAATGGCAGAAGGCCGCCCAGTAGTTTTCTGAAGTCCTATTCGGCTGCCGCGGCGTGGCGCAGCCGCGATTGCGCCATGACCGCGCGCAGGGCCGCCGGCCGCAGCGGCTTGCGCAGGAGGTGCAGCCCGGCGCCGCGCACCAGCTCCTGCACTTCCGGCGAACGGTCCGCGGTGATGATCACCGCCGCCAGCTCATGGCCGAGCTGCTCCCTGAGCGCCCGCACCACCGCGACGCCGGTATCGCCGTCCAGGTGATAGTCCGCCAGCACGATGTCCGGCGCGATGGTCCCGGCCCGCAGCCGCTGCATCGCCTCGCTGCGGCTGACCGCCTTCACCACCCGGCAGCCCCAACTCGACAGCAGCAGTTCCATGCCGTCGAGAATGGTCGGCTCGTTGTCGATGCACAGCACGCAGGTTCCCGCGATGCGCCCGATGCTCGGGCCCGCCGGCGCCTCGGTCTGCTTGGCCTCGGACTCGTTCGCCAGCGGCAGCGTGACCGAGAACGCTGAGCCGCGTCCGGGCTTGGATGTCAGTCCGATGGGATGCTCGAGCATCCGCCCGATGCGCTCCACGATGGAAAGCCCCAGTCCCAGCCCCCGCGTTCCCGCCGAGTTCGAGGCGAGCCGCTGGAATTCCTTGAAGATCAGCGACTGCTGCGAGGAAGGAATGCCGGGGCCGGTGTCATGCACCTGGATTTCCACATGGCTGCCGTTGCGCCGGCAGCCGACCACGACGCGCCCGGTCTCCGTGTATTTCACCGCGTTCGAGATGAGATTCTGCAGCACGCGCCTCAGCAGGCGGCGGTCGGAGCGGACATAGAGCGATTGCGGCCGGACGCGCAGGTCGAGATTGCGTTCGGTGGCGAGCGGCTGGAACTCGATGCGAAGCTGGTTCAGGAATTCGGACAGCGAGAACACGCTAAGCTCGGGCTTCATCGCGCCCGTGTCGAGGCGCGAGATGTCGAGCAGCGCGTTGAGGATTTCCTCCACCGCCTCCAGCGAGGAATCCACATTACGGACCAGGCGTCCGTCCTCGCCGCGGCGCTTGCGCTCCACCAGGGTGGTCACGTAGAGCCGCGCGGCGTTCAGCGGTTGCAGGATGTCGTGGCTCGCCGCCGCCAGGAAGCGCGTCTTGTCCAGGTTGGCCTCGTCGGCCTTCGCCTTGGCGATGGCGAGCTGGCTGTTGACGCGGGTCAGCTCAGAGGTGCGCTCGCGCACGCGCCGCTCCAGGGTCTCGTTGGCGCGCGCCAGCGCTTCGGCCGCGTTCACCCGTTCGGTGATGTCGGAAAAGGTGGCCACGATGCCGCCCTGCGGCATCAGGTTCGTGCGTATTTCGATGACGGGCCCTTCGCCATGGGCGCCGATGCGCTGCTGGAAGGTCTCCTGGGTGACCACGAACTTGTTGACCCTGTCGCTGATGATGTCCTCGACATGGCCGGGTCCCAGGTCGCCGCGGGTGGCGAGATAGCGGATGATCTCGTCCAGCGGCACCCCGACCCGGCCCAGTTCGGGCGGCAGGTCGAGGATTTCGCGGAACTGGCGGTTCCAGCAGATCAGCCGCATGTCGCGGTCGAACACCGAGATGCCCTGGCGC
>JBFWSL010000021.1:0-24314 GCA_050248375.1 Hyphomicrobiales bacterium
CCTGCTGCCGGTGGTGACCACCGACGCGGCCACGGGTGACGTGCTCATGCTCGGCTACATGAACGCCGAGGCGCTGACCAGGACCATCGAGACCGGCGAGGCCCACTACTGGAGCCGTTCGCGCAACACCATCTGGCACAAGGGCGCGACCAGCGGCCTGGTGCAGAAGGTCGTCGATCTGCGTATCGACGACGATCAGGACGCGGTCTGGCTGAAAGTCGATGTGGCGGGTTCGGGTGCATCCTGCCACGTCGGTTATCGCTCGTGCTTCTACCGCTCGGTTCCGCTCGGCGAGAGCCCCTCGCCGCGGACCGTGCTGGAATACCGCGAGAGCGCCAAGACTTTCGACCCCAAGGACGTCTATGGCGATGCGCCCAATCCCACCCAGCTCTAGGACCGCGCCTGCTGAACCCACGGTTAACGCGGCATTAGGACCGGCTTAATCCGCATGTCCATAGACTTGGTTCATATGGCCTGCGTGGCCGGGAGCCGGATTGCCGCGGGAACGCGGGCCCCGAGACACCTGTTATCCCTAACAGACGCCCGGACGCCGCAGCGGGCCGCCGATGGACCGGTACTTGCACCAGGAGGAGCAAGACAGTGTTGCGTGTCATGAGAAAACCGAAGATCGGCATAGCGCTCGGCGGCGGCGCGGCGCGGGGATGGGCCCATATCGGGGTCCTGAAGGCGCTCGCGGAGGCCGGAATCGCCCCCGACGTGGTGGCGGGCACCTCCATCGGCGCGGTCGCCGGCGGCTGCTACGCGGCGGGAAAGCTGGACCAGCTCGAGGAATTCGCCCTGTCGCTGAACCGGCGCAAGATTTTCGGCTTTCTGGATTTCAATTTCGGCGGCTCCGGACTGATTTCGGGCCGCAGACTGTGCGGCGAACTCGATTCCCACCTCAAGGAGTGCATGATCCCGGACCTCAACCGCCGTTTCGTGGCGGTGGCGACGGAACTGGGGACCGGCCACGAGATCTGGCTGTCCAAGGGCCGGCTGGTGCCCGCAATGCATGCCTCCTACGCGCTGCCGGGCATTTTCCGGCCGGTGCATCTCAACGGCCGCTGGCTGATCGACGGCGCCTTCGTCAATCCGGTGCCGGTCTCGGTGTGCCGGGCGCTCGGGGCCAATATCGTCATCGCCGTCAATCTCAACTCCGACACCTTCGTGCGCGGCTCGGTCATCCCGGACCAAGAGGCGCTCGAGGAAGACCTGCTGCCGGACGCCATGGAAGCGAGCCCCGGCGGCAACGGCCAGGCGGCGCGGCGCCTGCTGCAGCGCCAGTTCTTCGGCGGCGGCGGCAGTCATGCGCCGGGCATCTCCAGCGTCATGATGGATGCCTTCAACATCGTGCAGGACCGCATCGCGCGCTCCCGCATGGCCGGTGATCCGCCGGATTTCGTGATCTCGCCCAAGGTCGGCAAGGTGCGGCTGTTCGATTTCCACTGCGCGCACGAAAGCATTCCGGCCGGCTACGAAGCCGCCAAGCGCGAACTCGCGGACATACAGCGCACCCTCGACACCATCGCCGCCTGAGCGGCGCGGTTCCCGCCTCAGCCGGTGGCGATATAGTCCCGCATGGCGGCCGCTTCCAGCTCGGCTTCCGCGATCCTCAGCCTGACCACGTCACCGATGGAGACGATGCCGCCAAGGCGGCCGTCCACGATAACGGGCAGGTGGCGGAAACGGCCCGCGGTCATGCGGGCCATCAGCCGGTCCACCGTGTCGGAAACCTCGCAGGTCACGACCTTCTTCGTCATGCTCTCGGAGACGGGCTTATCGAGCGCGGCCACGCCGTGTAGAGCGATGGCGCGAACGATGTCGCGCTCGGAAATCACGCCCACGATGGACGAATCGCCATCGGTGACGACCACGCAACCGATGCGGTGCTCGCTCAGCAGGCGGGCGATATCGAGCAGGGTATCATCGGGACTGGCGCTGACCACGCCACTTCCCTTGTCCTTCAGAATGGATGAGACATTCATGGCGCACCTCCTGGCGCGCTGGCCTCGATCCTTTTGCGCTCCCATGCCGGGCCATGCGCGCTACCGCATATGATGTGGCCTTGCGCGGACAAGCGCAATAGGCCGGCACCCGACATACAACGGTGTTAACCGTGAAGATGTTCCCGGGGCGGATCGAAGATTCCGAGGAGCAGCAATCCGGCGGCAAAGCCACCGATATGCGCCTCCCAGGCAATGGTGGCGCCGCTGTCGTCGAACTGCAGGTAGCCGAGGCCGAAGACCAGGTTGATCGCCGCCCACACGATGAGGAACAGGATCATGCGGGGGTTCGTCAGCGTCGCGCCGATGCCCGCAAGCGGCACCATGCGGATCAGGTCCGGGCTGGAGGAAAAGCCGCGCGGACTGGCGAAGAGGAAGCGGACCGCGCCCGCCATCTGGCCGGATATGGCGGCGGAGGCGCCGACCACCGGAACCATTTCCCCCCAGTGCAGGACAAGATGCAGCAGCACGCCGGCGATACCGCAGACCGCGGAGAACACCAGGAAGCGCAGGCCGCCCACACGCTTGGCGATGGCGCTGCCGAAGGCCAGCATCCACATGCCGTTGACCAGGAGATGGGTCAGGTCGCCATGCACGAACATGTAGGTGATAAAGGAGGTTATCGAGGCGAGCTCACCTCCGGGCAGAGTTTCCGCCGCGCCCGTGTAGCGGCCGGGAATGAAGGCGAGCGCGAGCGTGAGCACTTCCTCCTGCTCCGACGGCAGCACCGAGCGCAGCAGATGCACCGCGCCCATGAGCGCAAGCGACGCGATCACCGCGCCGGGCACGTTGAACATGGCCTGACGCGGTTCCATGCGTTCCTGTCCGTCCTGAATGTCCGCCTGAACTCCTGACCGGGCGGACATAGCGGCCCCGCGCCGCCACCGCAAGCCCGGCCGCCTCACAAGCCGGCGAAGCCGCCACGCCCGGCCCATCTGGCACGGAGGATGCTCCCCTGCAGGGCAAAGCCTGGCCGGCGGCCCGGTCCGTCCCAGATCAGGACGCTTGTGCGTCACCTCTGGACAGCCGCCGCGAGGGCGATGGCAGGCGGGAACAGACCTGCGCGAAAACAGGATTGGCGTCATGGAACATGCGACGAGCAGGCAGATTTACCATTACTGGAACCTGGTCCGGGGCGGGCGCAAGGCGCCCGAACGCTTCGAGATCGAGCCGGCCCAGATCGCGGGCGCCCTGCCCCAGACCTTCGTGCTGGAATGCGCCAGCTACAGGCGTTACCCCTTCCGGCTGGCGGGAACCCGCATCTGCACGCAGTTCGGCATGGAAATGCGCGGCACCGACCTGATGGAGCTGTGGACGGGCGACGACCGCGAGGCCGCTGACACCCTGCTGCACAACGTAGTGGAGGAATGCGCCGCGGCGGTCCTCGTCTTCGACTCCCTGCGCGAGGACGGACGCAGCCTGCGCTCCGAGATGGTGCTGCTGCCCCTGCTGCACGGCAGCCGCAAGGTGAACCGCATCATCGGGGCGATTTCTCCTGCGGAGGACCCCTACTGGCTCGGCACGGCCCCCTTCGCGAGCCACAGCCTGGCGGCCTTCGACCTGATCTGGCCGGACGGCAAGCCCAGATCCGTCGCCAATGAGGAAACCCTCCGGGGCGCCCTCCCGGAGCCCGTGGCCGTGACCCTCGACGGCAAGCGCAAGTTCCGCGTCTACGAAGGCGGGCGCAGCGGCCAGGCTTGAGCCCCTCCAAGGTTGCATATCCATAAACCTTAACGTGGAAGTTGTGCCCGTTTTACGCGGCGTTTAGCCCTTCCTTAACCCTGCGGCGCCTAGCATCGCGAGAGAGTGGCGGTTCTTTGGCGGCGATCCTTGGCGCATGACGGATATCAGCAATCGCGGCGTCGCAGCGGCTGGCGCCACGGGGCCTGCGCTTCGTGAGGCGGCTGGCGATCTGGCCGCACGCCACACGCTCAGGTCGAAGGGAAACAGGGTCACGATCGTGCGCGACCGCAGGCGACATCAGCGGGTCCGGATCAAGCTTCTCGGGCGTTTCATGCGCGAGGACATGAACGAATATCCCTGCCAGGTACACAATGTCTCGGCCGGCGGGCTGGCGGTCAGCGCCGCCATTTCCGGCGAGCCCGGCGAGAAGATCGTCCTCTATATCGACCAGCTCGGGCGGCTCGAGGGGGAGATCGTCCGGGTTTATCCGGGCGGCTTCGCCATGTCGCTCAGGGGCAGCAATTACAAACGGGAAAAGATCGTCAACCAGCTTACCTGGCTGCTCAACCGCGCCCAGCTCGACATGAGCGAGGAGCGCCAGCATTCCCGCGTGGCGCCCTCCAACGCGCATTCCAAGCTGGTGCTGCCGGACGGCTCGGAGATGGACTGCCAGGTGCTTGACGTGTCCCTGGGTGGAGCCTCCATCGCGATTCATCCCAAACCGCCGGTTAACACGATGGTGTCCCTCAGCCTCATCAAGGGCCGGATAGCGCGCCATCACGAGCATGGCGTGGGCATCCAGTTCCTCGAAATCCAGGACCCGGCGTCGCTGGAACGCCGCTTCGGGTCCATGCGGGAGACGGCCTGAGCCGCCGCCGGCACAGACCAGAACCGCGGCTCCCCCGCCTTTTTTCCTGAAAATCCGCCTTTTCCGCCCTGCCGGACGCTGCTCCCAGGCCCGGGATACTTACAATTTTAGACAAATGCGGTTGTCTAAAATTTGAGGCAATTTTTCCTCTAATCCCTTTCAAACATTAGAGAAATTGCGGTCCCGGCCTTTGCCGGATGTAAGAAGCTTTGTGGCATCCTGCCCACCATCGAATTGGGGGGCACGAAAATGAACAAGCTGGTTGTCACATTGCTTATGACGATCGCGGGGGCCGCAACCGCCGGCGGCGCCCATGCGGAACGGGCGGTTCGCACCGAGGGGCAGAAAGCGGGCTCCGCCGCCATGCAGACCTTCGGACGGACGCTGCCGCCGATCGGACATGTCTCGCTGTGCGAGCGTCTGCCGGGCGAGTGCAAGCCGATGAAGGCCGGGATCGCCGATGCCGGACCGGTATCGATGACCGCCGAGCGCCAGGCGGACCTGTGGGCCGTGAACGACCTGGTCAACCGCATCGTGCGGCCGGTCACGGACATGGAGCTGTACGGCAAGGTGGAACACTGGACCTATCCGGCGGGCGCCGGCGACTGCGAGGACTACGTCCTGCTGAAGCGCCGCCTGCTGATGGAGCGCGGCTGGCCCGCCGGCGCGCTGCTCATCACGGTGGTCCGCGACGAATTCAACGAGGGACACGCCATCCTGACGGCGCGCACCTCGGACGGCGACTACGTTCTCGACAACAAGAAGTCCGAGATCCTCGCTTGGAACCAGACGGCCTACACCTTCGTGAAGCGGCAGTCGGAAAGCGATCCGAGCCAATGGGTGTCCCTGACGACCCCGTCTCGCTGGGCGCTGATCCGGTCGGTGAGCACGCAAAGCACCGACAGCGACACGGAGCAGGACGACGAGTAACCACCCGCCAGTCCCGAAGGCGATCCCTTTGACCCGGTGATCATCCCCCCTCCATCCCCGACCCCACCGGGTCCTACTGGGAGCCGGCGCTACCCCAAGGCGCCGGCTCCTTTTTTCTTTTCCGGAGAAAGACCGCCGTCCGGCTATTTCGCCGGGGCGAGCCCGGCCGTGAAGCGGCGCTGATTGGCGACGTAACGGCCGGCGATGTCGGTGAGGAGCCTGGCCTGTTCGTCGGTGACCTGGCGCACCACCTTGCCCGGCGATCCCAGGACCATGGAGTTGGGCGGAATCTCCTTGCCTTCCGCGATGAAGGCATTGGCGCCGATAATGCAGTTGCGGCCGATGCGGGCGCCGTTGAGGACGACGGAGTTGATGCCGATGAGGCAGTTCCCCTCGATGGTGCAGCCGTGCAGCATGGCCAGGTGGCCCACGGTGACGTCCGGGCCGATGGTCATGGGATAGCCGGGGTCGGTGTGCAGCACGCAGTTGTCCTGGATGTTGCTGCGCTCCCCGATGTGGATCAACTCATTGTCGCCCCGGATCACGGCGCCGAACCAGATGCTGGCGAGCGGCTCCAGCTTCACGTTGCCGATGACGGTCGCGTTGGGCGCGATGAAATATTCCCCTTGCGCGGGCAGCATGGGGCTCACATCCCCAAGCGCGAATACGGACATTCTTCTCTCCCGGTAAGCGAATCCCCTCGGGCCAATCTCGCATAACAGGATGCGGATTGCGACCGGCGCAAGACCGGGCGTTCAGTGAGGCAGGTGGCCGAGAATCTCGAGCAGGAACACGCCCGAGAAGAAGCTCCAGATGGCGGAAATCAGCGTGGAAAGCGCCAGCCAGTGCGGCGCCCTGCCTTCCATGCGGGCGCCGCGGATGGCGTTGCGCATGACGATGACGGGCCCGGCGGCGACACGGACCATGACCCCCATGACGGCCGCGAACAAGGGCCTTGGCGCGAGCGTGAAGCTCATGGGCCGGCCGGTCATCAGTTGCGAGAAGCTGGCGATGAGCCCGGCAAGGCAAAAGCCGATGGCCATTATGTAGAGGTGGAACAGGAAATCCATGACGCATCCCCGCGCCGCTCATGGCGGCCGCAAGGCGCATCCTGCACCGCGCGGATGCGGGCCCGCACGTCATTTCCTAACAAAAGGTTAAGATCGGGGCTTTGCGGGACAGCACCGCTATTTCGGTGACAGCTATTTCGGTGACAGTTTACTTAATTCCGCCCGAAGCTTCGCCATGCGCCAGGGACGTGCTCGAATTAAGTAAACTGTCACCGAAATGGAAACCGAAATGTTGTCACCGAAATGTCAGCCCTTCAGGTCGTAGTCGAGGATGGCCATGTTGAACTGGTAGGACAGCTCGTCATCCTCGTCGTCCCGGAACAGGACGCCAATGAACTCGTCGCCGATATAGACCTCGGCGGAATCGTCCTTCTTGGGCCGCTGGCGCACCTCGATGGTGTCGAGACGGAAGGTCCGGCGGAGGTATGCCTCCAGCTTCATGATCTCGTTGCGTTCCATTCTTTTTTCCGGCCTCCGGATAATTCCCGGGCGTCCGCCCCGCAGCGGACGCCACGGGTCATTCGCTGGCGTCGGGCACCAGCATCTGGTTCATGCTGCGGGAAGGCTCGGCGCAGCCGGCCTCTCCCACCACCCGGGCCGGCACGCCGGCCACGGTGGTGTTCTTGGGAACGTCCTTCAGGACCACGCTGCCCGAGGCGACGCGCGAGCAATCGCCGACGCTGATGTTGCCGAGGATCTTGGCGCCCGCACCGATCATCACGCCACGGCCGATCTTGGGATGGCGGTCGCCTCCCTCCTTGCCGGAGCCGCCAAGGGTGACGCCGTGCAGGATCGAGGCGTTGTCGCCGACCACCGCCGTCTCGCCGATGACGAGGCCGGTGGCATGATCGAACATGATGCCCCGGCCGATGACGGCGGCGGGGTGGATGTCCACCGCGAAGATGCGCGAGGACTGGCTCTGCAGGTAGAGGGCGAAATCCCTGCGGCCGTTGTTCCACAGCCAGTGGGACAGGCGGTAGGTCTCCAGCGCGTGGAAGCCCTTGAAGTAGAGCAGCGGCTCGATCAGCCGCTTGCAGGCCGGGTCGCGGTCGTAGACCGCCGCAAGGTCGGCGCGGAGGGCGTCGCCCAGCTTCGGCTCGGCCTCGAGCACGTCGTTGAAGGTGTGCATGAGCAGGCCGGCGTCCACGTCGGCGTGGGCAAGGCGCTGGGCCAGGCGGTGACACACGGCATCCTCCACCCGGTTGTATGCGAGAATGGTGGCATAGACGAAGCTCGCCAGCGCAGGCTCCTGCGACTTGACGGCCTCCGCCTCCTGCACGAGCTGCTCCCACTGCGGATCGCAGGTCTTGATATGCGTGTGCGCGTGTCTTTGCACCATGACCCAAACTCCTTACACGCCGGGCCGGCCGGCGTTCCGACGAGTGCCTAACCTAGCACGTCCGGCAAAGCAACCGGACGGGAAAACATGTCTTCACCCGCGTTAACGCTTCGCGCCGGCCGCTGGTGCCCGCCAGGGGGCCGGAGAATAGCCGCAACACGTGAAAATTCCGCGACTTGCGGCTTGCCCGGGAAATCCCGGCAGCGAACTCAGGGACGGGAGGCGAGGAACTGAAGGACCCGTTCCTTGTAACCGCGGTCGCCCACGGCCTTCATATGGTCCCGGCCGGCGATGACGAAGGCCTGGGCGCCGGGGATGATCGCGGCAAGATCCTCCGCCGACCCGCCGATCACGTCCGCGTCGCCCACGGCCACCAGAACGGGCGACCGGATCTGCGCCAGATGTTCGGGCGTGATCTTTACGCGGGAGGACCGGATGCAGGCGGCCAGCGCCTTCAGGTCGCTGTGGGTGGACTCCGCGAAGGCTCGGAAGGTGCGCGCGGTGGCGTTGGTCACCTCGTCGATGCTGTCGGCCTCCAGCGCCCGGGCGATGGGCCCTGCCCCGCCGACGCCGCGCACCATGTTGATGCCCAGCCCGGCGAAGACGGCGCTGCGCACCCTCTGCGGCGCGCCGATGGCAAGGAACGCGGTGATGCGCGCGCCCATGGAGTAGCCCATGACGTCCGCCCGCTCGAGCCCCAGATGCTCGATCAGGCGGCGAGCGTCTCCCGCCATCAGGTGGGAACCGTAGGCGGCCTCGTCATGAAGCTTCTCGCTTTCGCCATGGCCGCGGTTATCGAGGGCGATGACCCTGTAGCCCGCCCCGGTCAGGGTCTTCACCCAGCCCGTGTCCACCCAGTTGGTGCGGACATTGGAGGCGAAGCCGTGGATGAGCAGGACGGGATCGCCCTCGCCCTCGCCCTCGTCGATGTAGGCGATGTCCACGCCGTCGGAGTCGAAATGATGCATTGGCGGACCGCTGGAGGATTTATGTCGCGGACCGGCTTAACCCTATCGCCGCCGCATCGCAACGGCTATGCTGCGCCCGGCCTTGGAGGCCCCCGAGCAGGAGACCGGACTATGGCGGATAACGTGGTGCCGCACTTCCAGAACGACGCCGGCGTGGACAAGATCCATATCGGCGTGAAGGAGTTCCAGTGCATGGGCGCCTCGCCGCCCTTCGACCATCCGCATGTCTACCTGGACATGGGCAAGGAAGGCCAGATCATCTGCCCCTACTGCTCCACGGTCTATATCCACGATGCAAAGCTGAAGCCGACCGAGACGGTGCCGGCGGGTTGCCTGCACACCCGCGAGGAAGCCGCCTGAGAGCGGCCATCACCGTTTCCGGCGGCGCCTGAGCCATGGCGCGGCATCTGCCCATCCTGATTTCCGGCGGCGGCATTGGCGGCCTGTCGGCCGCAATCGCGCTGGCGCGCACGGACCGCGACGTTCGCGTCCTCGAACGCGAGGCGGAGATCGCGGGCGCGGGCGCCGGCATCCAGCTCGGCCCCAATGCCACGCGCCGCCTGCAATCCCTGGGCGTCTGGGACTTTCTCGAAGGCAGGACCGTGTCGCCCGACGCGATCCACATCGGCGACGGCCTGACGGGCGGCCACCTCGCGCGCACGCCGCTCGGCGAGCATGCGCGCGCCCGCTATGGCGCGCCCTACGTAACGCTGCACCGCGCCGACCTGCATGCGGGCCTGCTGCGCGCCGCCCGGGCCAGCGAGCGCATTAGCATCGAGACGGGAACGGCGATCGAATCCTTCCGCCAGAACGATGATGGCGTCCATGCCGTCCCGGAGACGGGAGACGCGATCGAGGCAGACGCACTGATCGGGTCGGACGGGCTGTGGTCGCGCCTGCGCGGCCAGGTGTCGCCCGCAGCGGCCCCGGTCTTTTCCGGGCGCACCGCATGGCGGACGCTGGTGCCCGCGGCTTCGCTGCCGGAGGAATGGTCACGCGCGTCGGTGCATCTGTGGCTGGGGCCCGACGCCCATCTGGTGCACTATCCGGTCGAGGGCGGACGCTTAGTCAACGTGGTCGCAGTCATCGAGGACGCGGAGGCCGAGCCGGGCTGGAACCAGCCGGGCGAAGCCGAACGGTTGCTGGCGGCCTTCGCCCGCTGGGACAGCAAGCTGCGCGAACGCCTGCTCGCCGCCGCGCCGTCATGGCGGCGCTGGTCGCTGTTCCGCATGCCGCCGCTGCCGCGCTGGGCGCAGGGACGCGTGGCCCTGATGGGCGACGCGGCCCATCCGGTGCTGCCCTTCCTCGCCCAAGGCGCGGCCCTCGCCATCGAGGACGCGGCGGCCCTCGGCTCGGTGGTCAGATACAGCGGCGGCGACCTGACGGCCGCGCTCGCGCGCTTCGAAGCAACGCAGCGGGCCCGCGCCGCCAGGGTGCAGGCGGAATCGGCGCGCATGGGCCGCATCTATCATTTCTCCGGACCGGCCAAGCTCGCGCGCAACCTGGCGCTGCGCGCCTCGCCGCCGAAGCGGCTGCTGTCGCGCTTCGACTGGCTTTATCGCGGCTGAGGCGGGGGCACGGGCGCCGGCGACTGCGGCACGGCGGCGGCGGACGGCACCGGCTTCTCCGGCCGCTTGAGGACAGGCGCGGGCTTCTTCTGCGGCGCGGACGCGGCCACCGGAACCTTCTCCCTGGGCGGCGCCATGTCGATGAGCACCGGCCCCTCTATCAGGCTGTCCACCGGAACGTCGGGTTCCAGCAGCGCATTGCTGGCATAGCCATCGCTGGTGAAACGGAGCTGCACGCGGCGGATGGGCGCCGCACCGCCGCCGGTCCACACCAGCAGATCGCGCCAGCCGAGAGTGAAATTGGAGCTGGCGGTTATGGGGCCGCGCACGCGCACGGTGCGCGAAACGATCCTGAAGCCCTGGTCTTCCCGCCGGAACACGGCGAGCGAACAGCCGGTGGACGCGCACCAGTCGCGGCCCTCGAACAGCACGACGGCCTCGGGCACGCCGTCACCGTTGAGGTCGGCGCCCGCATGCTTGTATTTGCCGGCGGCGCGCTTCTTCTCGATGCGGTAGTTCTCGATGGCCTGCTTCAGGGCCAGCTCGTCCACGGCCATGGCCACGGGACGTTCCGCCGGGGGCGTCACCTGGCCGCCGGCGAGCGGCGTCGGCGAGCGGCCCTCCCCTCCCGGGGCTTCGGCGACCTGGGTCCGCGGGCCGCTGGAACAGGCGGCCGCCAGCAGCGCGGCCAGCAGCAAGGCCGGCGCGGGGCTGCTGCCGGCCGCTCCGGTCCGTGAGAAGTGCCGGTGGAGACTGCGTCTCACCATGCGCGCCGCATCCTCGTCCGTTGCGTGAACGGGGCTCAGTCTAGCGCATCATCCGGCCAAGTGGAATCGCCGGCCGACAGGATGATGCGCCAGGTCAATAGCCTGAGCATGATCTTATCGGAAAAGCGGTATCCACTTTTCCGGATCATCTAGCGCCGCCTGGCGTGCGGGGCCAAGGCGGGATTACCCCGTGAATCGGGCAAGCCGGAGGCCGCGGACACGGCATGCGCGCCGGACCGGCGAAAAGAACGAACGCCGGTCCGGCTTGCGGGAGCTTCTCAGGCCGCCGCGACGAGCAGCCCTTCCGCCTCCAATGCCTCCCGCACGGCCTTGCGCGCGGAGATGCGCTGCACATAGGCGGCGAGGTGCGGCCACTTCGAAATGTCGATCTTGTGATAGCCTGTCCAGCTCGCCACCACGAAGAGATAGGCGTCGGCGACGGTGAAGCCGTCTCCCACGAGATACCCGCGGCCGTCGGCGAGCAGCTTCTCCACGTAGTCGAGCCTGCGGAAGATCTTGGTCTCCTGGGCCTTGCGCGCCTCGCCGTCGAGCTTGCCGAACAGCGGACCGAAGGCGACATGCAGCTCGGACGCGACATAGTTCAGATATTCACGGACCTTGGCCCGCTGCAGGCTGGTGCCGGTGAAGGGCATCAGGCCGGATTTCGGATTCTCCTCGGCGATATATTGCAGGATCGCCGCGCCCTCGGTGATGACCTCGCCCGTGTCCAGCTTCAGGGCGGGGACATAGCCGTTGGGGTTGACGGCCCTGAAATCCTCGCCGCTCTCGGTGCGGCCCGCCTTGATATCGACTTTCTCCAGGTCGAAATCCACACCGGCTTCGCGGAGCGCGATATGAGACGCCATGGAGCATGCGCCGGGGGCGTAATACAGCTTCATCGGGAACTCCTTCTGGTTGTGCCAGGCGGCCGCGCGCCGCCTTGGCCGCAGAGGTAGGGATGAAGGTTACTTTTGTAAACTTCATATACTTGTGATATGTGATTATCAGGTTTCCCCAGGGTAACCAGGAGAGAACGGATGGCCCTGAAAATCCGCAAGAACCACGCGCCGCCGCCGCCGCACAACTGCCCCTTGAGCGAATGCATGGAATTTCTCGGCGGGGCATGGACGCCAAATATCATCTGGAACCTGAGCGCCTGTCCGCGCCGCTTCTCCGAGTTGCGCGTCGACATCCCCGGCATCTCCGCCAAGGTGCTGACCATGCGCCTGAGGGAACTGGAGGATAAAGGCGTGGTCGCGCGCGAGGTGAAGCCCACCTCCCCGCCTTCGGTGGAATACTCGCTTACCGAGCTCGGCCGCGAACTGGTGCCGGCCATCGACGCCATCGTGCGCGTCGGCCACAAGCTCAAGACGCAAGGCAAGCCCAGGCCGCGAAAAAAAGAGCCGGCCTAGCGCCTCATCCGGCCAGGTGGAATCGCTTGGCCGGTAAGAACATGCGCCAGCTCAATAGCTCGAGCATGATCTTACCGGAAAAGCGGTATCCACTTTTCCGGATCATGCTCTAGCCGGCACGGTCCCACAGCACATGCGGACCGATATCGCCAACGCTCGGGCAGCCGGTCAGCGCCATGGCGGCCTCGAGTTCGGCCCGAAGCAGCGTCAGCAGATGGGCGACCCCGACGGCGCCGGCCACGGCGAGCGCGTGCATCAGGGGCCTGCCGATCATCACCGCGCTGGCGCCGAGCGCCAGCGCCTTGAGCACGTCCGTCCCCCGGCGCACGCCGCCGTCCAGCAGCAGCGGCACTCCCTCCCCCACCCGCTCGCGGACGCGGGCCAGCGCGTCGATGCTGGCGGGCAGCGTGTCGAGGGTGCGCCCGCCGTGGTTCGACACCACGATACCGTCCACGCCGCAGCCGATGGCGCGCTCCGCGTCGGATGGATTGACGATTCCCTTCAGCAGCAGCGGCAGCTTGGTCTCGCCGCGCAGCCATTCGATGTCGGACCAGCGCGGCGCCCCGTCCAGCAACCCCTTGAAGACGGGGCTTTCGCCGGGACCGGCCTGCACGGGAGGCCGCGCGGAGCCCTCCAGGTTCACGGGCCGCGCATGGGCGGGCAGGCGGAAGCCGGCGCGCTGCTCCTCGTTACGGACGCCGGCCACGGGCGCGTCCACGGTCACCATCAGCGCCTTGCAGCCCGCCGCCTCGGCCCGCCTCACCAGGCGGAGCGTGGCGTCGCGTTCCGGCTGCATATAGAGCTGGAACAGCAGCGTGGTCCGGCTCTCCCTGGCGATGTCCTCGATGCGGACGCTGGCGAGCGTGCTGACGCACATCCATGCCCTGGCGGCCGACGCGCCGACCACGGCGGCGAGCTCGCCCTCCGGATGCACGAGCTTCTGATGGGCGACCGGCGCAAGGACGACCGGAAAGTCGAGCGGCTCGCCGAACAGCGTGGAGGAGGTGGACGCTCCCGAGAAATCCTCAAGCACCCTGCCCGTCAGCCGGATGCGGTCGAAGGCCTCGCGGTTCCAGCGGCAGGTGAGGCCGTCGGCGCCAGCGCCGGACACATAGGCCCAGACGTCGGCGGGCAGTCTTTCGCGGGCGTGGCGCTCGTAGTCGAGCACGCTCACCGCGTCGGCGGGCACGGGACTGACCGGCCTGTGGCTGCCGCCGCTCACGCGGTCAGACCTCGGACCAGTGCCGCAGGAGGTTGTGGTAATGGGCGGTCAGGCCGACCACCGCGGGGTGATCGTCCGGCATCTTCTCGCGCACCTGAATGATCGACATGTCGAGCTGATAGAGCATGTGGCGCCGCCAGTCGTCCTTGATCATGGACTGGGTCCAGAAGAAGGAAGCCCAGCGGCTGCCCCGCGTCACCGGGGTCACGGAATGCATGCTGGTGGCGGGATAGACCACGAGATGGCCCGCGGGCGGCTTCACCTTGTGGACGCCATAGGTGTCATGCACCACCAGCTCGCCGCCGTCGTAGTCCTCGGGCGGGGTCAGGAACAGCGTCGATGACACGTCGGTGCGCAGACGCTGGCCGGTGCCCGGCAGGGCGCGGATGGAGCCGTCCACATGGGCGCCGAAGGTCATGCCCTCGTCATAGCGGTTGAACATCGGCGGCAGGATGCGCAGCGGCAGGGCCGCGGTGGTGAAGGCCGGGCTGCGGGCCAGCGCGCGCAGGACGATCTGGCCAAGCTCCTGCGCCACCGGCGAGTCGACGGGCACCTGGAGGTTGTGCTTCACCTTGGCGGCCTGGTCGCCGGCCGTGGCGCGCCCGTCCTGCCATTCGGTCCTTTCCAGAACCTGGCGCATGTAGGCCAGTTCCTCGGGCGTGAGGACATCGGGGATCACGACAAGCATGGCATTTCCGGCTCCGGTGCGCGGCCAGCCGCCGCCCGCCTCCAAAACGCAAATTGCCGGGATCGCCCCGGCAGTTCAATCCCGATGGACGGAATACGGGCGGCGTTGGTAAACACCGCCCGCGTCCCGGGAAATTTCAGAACGAGAAGTTCGTGGCTATACGATAGACACGCGGGGCGCCGAGGTGCCCCCAGGTTCCGTTCCAGTTGGTTGACGCCATGTAGAGTTCGTCGAAAACGTTGTCGATGTTGAACTGAACGGTGACGTTCTCCCTGAGCTCGTAGGCGGCCATCAGGTTGACCAGGAAATAGTCCGGCAGCTTGCCGAACTTGCCGTTGGGGATGACGCGCAGGGCATCGTCCGGACGGCCGATCCAGCTCTCGCCCACATATTGCAGGCCGCCACCCAGGGTGAGGCCGTTGTCCCAGCGGTAGGTGGTCCACAGATTGGCGGTCACCTCCGGGGTGAAGGCGAGTTCCTCGCCGTTCACGGTGAGCACGGCGGGGAAGCCGTTCACGGCGTTGGCGCCGAAGTCGCCGTCGAGCGCCCGGTCCACCTCGGGCCCGTGCTTGCGCTCGGTGTCGAGCAGCACCAGGCCGGCGAACATCTTCCAGGCCGGGGTGATCTCGCCCGCGAGGCCCAGCTCGAGGCCCTGGATGATCTGCTCGCCATAAACAATGGCCGGATCTCCGGCGGCGATGTCGCCGTCATAGGCGACGTTCTTCTTCTCGGTGCGGAACAGCGCGCCGGTGGCGGAAAGCGCCCCGCCCAGGAAGTCCCACTTGATGCCCACCTCGTAGTTGTGCGCCTCCACCGGGTCGGCGCCGGGCACGAAACCGGGCAACGCGTTCGCGCCCGTGCGGGAGATGTCCGGATTGGACAGCAGCGCGCCGTGAGGCAGGTAGGACAGGCTATAGGCGCCGTAGACGCTGCCTTGCGGCCGCGGCTTGTAGACCAGCCCCGCCTTCCATCCCACCTGCACGTCGTCGTCGCGGAAGCCGTCGTCGGCCGTGGACGCGCCGGTCGTGGCGTTCTTGGAGTCGATGCCGACATCCAGATGCTCCACGCGCACGCCGCCGGTGAACTCCCAGCGGGGGCCGAACTCCATGGTGTCGTAGAAATAGACCGCGGCCGTTTCCACCGTCACCTTGTTGGTTTCCGACAGCGCCGGATTGGCATGCTGGCGGAAGGCGTCCGACGTCTCGCGGGTGAACTCCAGGCCGGTCGAGATGGTGTGTCCGATACGGCCCGTGTTGAACTCGCTGACCAGACTGGTCCAGTTGGTCAGGGTTTCGTTCTCGCGGTCATAGAACCGGCTCGTGGCCGGACTGCCGCCGAGCCTGAATTCCGCGTCACGATCAACATACGCGATGCGCGACTGGTTGCTGATCGTCGTATACTCGTTGATGTCGTATTCGAAGCGCACCAGACCGGCATTGCTGGTTGAACGGTCGAAGTCGGTGGGCAAGGCATCCGAGCGATCGCGTGGATAGCCCGGCACGAAGGGGTTGGGTCCGACACCCTTCACATACTGGGTGAGGATGCCCCAGTCGGGAATGTTGTCCTGCTCCAGGTGCTCGTAGGAAACGATCATGCGGAAATCGGTGTTCAGCCCGAAGGCGATGGACGGCGCCAGCCCCCATGTCTCGATGTCGGCCACGTCGCGGCCGTAGAAGCCGCCGCCCTCGGCCATGCCGTTCAGCCGCACGGCGACGTTTCCGTCCACGCGGTTCATGTCCACGGTGACGCGGCCAAGCGGGTCGGTGCCGTAGTCGTCGAAGCCGACGCTGGTGTCCACGGTCGTGAAGTCGCGGGTCTTGGGCTTCTTGGTCACGATGTTGACGTAGCCCGCTCCGCCGCCGCGTCCGTTGTCGGCGGCGGCGCCCTTGACGATCTCGACTTCCTCGATGTTGAAGCTGTCGCGGCGGTAGCTGCCGTTGTCGCGCGAACCGTCCACAAAGACGCTGTGGCTGCCGTCCATGCCGCGGAGCTGGAAGTTGTAGTCGTTGGCGCCGAAGCCGTTCTCGCCGGCGTTGAAGCTGATGCCGGGCGTGGTGCGCAGCACGTCCGTGAGGCTGGTGGCCGCCTGCTCCTTGATGAGCTCCTCCGTCACCACGGTCACGGTCTGCGGCGTATCGAGCAGCGGCGCGGTGAACTTCTCCGAGCTGACCCGGTCGCGCTTGTAGGCGTTGGTGGTAACCCCGGCACCCGCCGCGACCTCGTCCTCGCCGCTCGCCGTGCCTCCGACGACCGTCACCGGGTCCAGCGGCGTGGAGGCCTGCTGGGCGAGGGCCGGCTCGGCCATGGCCGCGGAAAGGGCGAGAAAAGGCAGCAGCCCCAGCGTGTTCCTGGCAGGGCCGTCACCCCTTCCCGATGACGTGAGGCTCTGAATCGGAAGGTTTCGAATCGCAGTCGTGTCGGTGTTCATTTTGCCCCCCAGGCAAGAACGAGGCCCGTCACCGTCCATCGGCGCGGTCACTTCACTGGCAGTCGCGCCGGCAGGTTCTCCTGCGCTATCGCGAGCCCATGCGGATCATTGGGGCGGGAGCGGTAAAGTCAAACTCGAATACCTAAAATAGATATTTTAACTCAATTGGATGCATCGACATGTTAAAGGTTAATATGTGCATTATTCTCAACAATATCCTGCCCCCCCCCCGAAAGGTGGGTCCATGACAACCGCGGAGGGCGGAAAATGCGCTATTCAGGGGCTTCGCCGAGCGCCGTTTCCTGCCGGCCGGGGAGGCGAAGACTTTCCACGATGGCGCGGGAAGCCTGCTCGGGCATGCCCGCCCCCTTGAGCACGAGTTCGCCGAGTTGCAGGCTCGCCTCGAAGGTCTCCAGCACCACCTCCTTCGCGCCCAGCGCAGCGAGATCGGCGGCATGCTCCGCGTCATGGGAGCGAGCGTAGACCGGCAGTTCCGGCCAATGATTGCGGACGGTGGTGACGATGCGCTCCGCGTTGCGGGGATTGTTGATGGTCACCACCAGCGCCATGGCGCTTTCGATGCTGAACTTGCGCAAGAGCTCGGGGCGGCTGGCGTCGCCGAAATAGACGCTAGCCCCCTGCCCCCGATAGCCGCTGACCAGCCTGGCTTCGGCATCGATGCCGATATGGGGGATCTGCTGGGACTCCAGAATAGCGCCGATGGTGCGGCCTACCCGGCCGTAGCCGGCGATGATGACATGGCCCGACAGTTCGGACGCGGCGGCGGTCGACTGGCCCTTGCCGGCTTCCCGGGCCTCCACCCTGGCCGCGAGCTTGCGCGCGCCCGCCGCCACCAGGGACGTCGCCAGCATGGTGATACCGGTGACGATGAGCATGAACTGCGCCGTTTCCGGCGGGATGATGCGCAGAGTGGCGGCCATGCCCACGATGATGAGCGCGAACTCGCCGCCCTGGCCGAGCAGCAGCCCCGACTCCAGGGCGGTGGCGCGCAGCTCGCCGAACAGGCGCGCGAGGACATAGATGATGGGCGCCTTGACCAGAAACAGGCCGAACAGCGACGCGAGCAGCCAGAAGGCCTTGTCCATCACAACGCTCAGGTCCACCGCCATGCCGACCGAGGCGAAGAACAGGCCGAGCAGCAGCCCCTTGAAGGGCTCCACGTCGATCTCGATCTCGTGGCGATACTCGGTCTCCGAGAGCAGCAGTCCGGCGAGGAAGGCGCCGAGCGCCATGGACAGGCCGAAATGGGCGGTCGCCAGCGCCGTGCCGATGACCACCAGCACGACGAAGGCAAGGAAGGACTCGCGGCTCACGTCCTTTCCCAGGAAGCGGAACAGCGGACGCAGCAAGAGACGGCCCAGCACGAGGATGACGGCGACCGCCGCGGCCGCCTGACCTATGGCGAGCACGAAGGTCAAGGCGACGGAGCCGTCATCGCTGGCGCCCAGGGCTCCGACGAGAAACAGCACCGGCAGGACGGCCAGGTCCTGGAACAGCAGGATGGCGAAAGTGGTGCGGCCCGTCGCGGTGCCGAGCCGGCGGTTCTCGGCGAGAAGCTGCATGACGATGGCGGTGGAGGACAGCGCGAAGGCGCAGCCGAGCACGATGGCGGCCGGGAGCGCATTGTCGAACAGCGACGCGATGCCCGCGATGACGATGCCGCCGACCACCACCTGCGCGCCGCCGAGGCCGAAGACCAGGCGCCGCATGGCCCACAGCCGCGCGACCGACAGCTCCAGTCCGATCATGAACAACAGGAAGACGACGCCCAGCTCGGCGAGCGGGCGCACGCCCTCGATGTCGGAGATGACGATGTAGCGCAGCCACGGAACCACGTCGGCGAAGCGCGCGAGCCCATAGGGCCCGATGGCGAGGCCAACCAGAAGGAAACCGAGCACCGGGCTGACCTTGAGCCGCCGCACGAGCGGCACCACCACGCCGGCAGCGGCGAGGAAGATCATGACTTCGCGGATGTGCAGCGCTTCTTCGTTGTGCAAGGGGGTCCGAATCGGGCTGAGCGGTTAAAAGAAGCTCAGCGTAAGCCGAAAGGCTCCGGAATCCGAGAGGTGAGAGCCCGCTCCTCCCATCGCAGCCAGCCTTTCCGGATTTCTCGCCAGCCCTCCGTCACGACCGCCCAGGCCGGCAAATCCTGCCGGGCGGCGGGCATATATGGCAGCCCTTTCCACGCCCGCAGGCGGCCGCGGATGAGGAAACCGTGACGTTCATGGGCTTTCCACACGGGCACGGTTCTTGCTCTGCCTGAAGCCGCCACCTGCCTGCAAGGAGTCTTACATGCGTATCCCCCTCAATTCGCCCGCCGTCATTCCGTTGGACATGTCGAAGGTGGAACTTCGCAAAATCCCGGATGAGGACATGGCGCGCATCCGGGAAGCCCTCGGCAATATGGCGGGGCCGCGTGGCACCGGGCGCATCGCGCCGCAGCAGGCAACGGCGGGCATCAAGGGTGACGGCGGAGCCGGCGGCGTCACCGATCAGGGCTCGGCCCGAGGCGGCATGGTGACTCCTACCGGTCCGTCCGCATTCACCGCCCGGACGCTGGCGGCCCTGATGACGCTGAACGAGGTCTGACGGCGGAGCGCGCGGCCCCTCAGGCGCGCCGGTCAGCCGCCCGGCTTGAAGTAGAACTCCCCGTCGAACAGGATCGAGAGCTCCGGGTGCTGCTTGCCGCCGGTGGCCTGCTTGACCGAGCCCATGACCCGGCGGAACAGCGGGCCGATCTCGAGCCCCGGCGTCTCGATATGGCCGAGCAGGGCGGCGGTGAAAGGCGAGTTGCGCCCCCGCCCGTCCTCGGCGACGTTGCCGGACTGGGTGGAATAGGCGACCAGCAGGCCCTCGGGCCGGGCGATACGGGCAAGGCCGCGCTGAGGCGCCACGCCGCGAGTGAGCGAGATGGAACGCTTCAGCTTTTCCTCCAGCGGGTTATTGCGGCAGGAATCCAGCACGGCGATGCGCACGCCGTTCATGCGCGCCATGTCGGCGACGACGTCGTCGAGCTTGGCCATCTCGTAGGCCACGTCCGCCTCGTCGCGAAGCTGCGCGTCCACGGGCATCAGGTAGTTCACTCCCTCGAACTGCATGGCGTGGCCGGCATAATAGAACAGCGCCGCATCCGCTCCCCTCACCTCGCGGGCGAAGCGGCGGAAGGCGTCGTCCATGGCGCGCTTGTCCAGGTCCTGCTCGAACATCACTTCGAAACCCAGCCGCTTGAGCGCGGCGGCCATGTCGGCCGCATCGTTTTTCGGATTGGCCAGCGCGGGCGTGTGCCTGTAGGCGGAATTGCCGATGACCAGTGCGAGACGCCTGCCCAGCGGCGCGGCGGACGTAACGGGCTTTGCCTCTGCGGGCTTCGTCTGCTCCACCCTGGCCTGCTGCACGGGTGCGGGCTTTCCGGCCTGCGCCTTCTTCGCGGCCTCGGCCTGATCGATAGCAGCCAGCACGGACTTCGCTCTCGCATCGTCCGGCTTCAGCTCCAGATTTTTCTCAATGTCCCTGCGGGCGAGGTCAAGCTTGCCGAGCTTGAAATAGGCTTCGCCCCGTATCCTGTACGCGCCATACCATTTCTGGTCGGCCGCGAGATACCGGCTCGCATCCGAAACGGCCTTCTCGTATTCGCCCAACTGGAAATTGAGGCTCGCGCGATTGTTGTACGGACGCAGGAAGGCCGGATTGATCTCCATGGCCCGACCATAGTCGGCCATGGCACGGTCCTTGTCGCCAAGCTGCTGGAACGCGAATCCACGATCCCCGTTGGCGAATTTGTGACCGGGGTTAAGTTCCAGCGCGCGCGTGAATTCTTCAATGGCGCGCTGGTATTCCCCCTTTTGCAGATACGCCCGCGCCCTGTTGTAAACTGCATTGTCCTTCTTGGGATCGAGTTCGATCGACCGGCTCAGATCAGCAATCGCGTTGTCCAGATCGCGCTTGGCCAGCCAGGCAACGCCCCGGTTCAAATACAAGATCGCCTGACTCTGGGCGGAGTGTTGCTGGCCCAGCAGGGTGGTGCATGCCGCTATTGCCTTGTCGGCATCGGTCGATGCACAGGCATTCCCAAGGTCCTTCGATGTCTGGGAGACGGCGGATGTGAGCGGCATGCCGATCGCACCCAGCAGCGCCATAACCGTCAGGACCGCACGCATGTTCCGACACTCCCCAAGCGCGGCTGCTCCATAACAAGCCGCCTGCACTGTGTCCAAGTCAGGATGAACCCGAAATGAACGGCAGACAATCGAGACTTCGTGCGGGCAGCACCTTCTCGTGGAGCCCGATTTCCAGTCATCGGGATAAATCTGGTGCGGACGGAGGGGGTCGAACCCTCACGGGAGTTGCCTCCCTCAGGATTTTAAGTCCTGTGTGTCTACCAGTTCCACCACGTCCGCGTTTTCATGGGCATGATCCTGCCCGGAAGATGCCACTCTAGCCGGATTCCCCGGGAGCGTGATGCCCGGCATGGCTGGACCCCTGCCTTCGCAGGGGTTTCGATTTCCTGTGCCCGCCGGAAACTCCCGAACCCCCGGCGCAAGCCGGGGTCCAGTATCAGCCTCATGGAGTGCCGGAAAGACGATAACATCCGCTTCCGGCAATGCGTTGAATCGCCGCCCGCCTAATCCTGCGCGATGAGGTCCACGCCCAGGCTGATGCGCGGCTCCGAACTCTCGAAGGGGCGCGTGCCGTGAAAGAAATAGGAGGGGAACAGCACCGCCCTGCCCGGCTCGGGCCTGATGGCGCGTAACTCGAGGCCGGTGGAGGTCTTGATCTCCTCGGTGGGGCGGCCGAACTCGAGCCAGCCGGGCCTGTCCGCGTCGTCGGAAACCACCTCGGGCACCTGCAGGTAGTAGGCGCTGCTCACCCAGCCGCCGGGGTGGATATGGGAGGACAGGTAGCCCTGGCTCTCCAGCAACTGCGCCTGCGCCACCAGCCGGACGCGCGAGTGCTTGCGGCGCAGGAAGGGATGAGCGTCGTCCTGCGGCAGGCCGGCCACATATTCCGAGAACACCGTCTGCAACATGGCGCGTAGCGCCTGCATGGTCGGGTGCGGATCGCGCAGCAGGTTGCGGCTGTGATAGCCGCCCCTGGTGGAGACGCCGTAGGGGTTGTACTCCAGCTTCACGCGCTTGCGGATATGATCGATAACCGCGGCGTTGAACTCCACCAGGCTCGCGTAGCCCTGCGGCGGCTCCACGGTCATCGGCCGCATGAAGCGGTCGTAGTCGAACAGGGCGCGCGCCTCGTCCTCCCGGCCAAGCGCGGTGAGCAGCACGCCCTTCAGCGCCAGCCCCTTCTGGTCGGCGGGGTCGCGGCGCAGGCATTCCTCCACGTCGGCGAGCGCGGCGGCCTCCTCGCCGAGCGCGGTGCGCGCGCGGGCGCGGAAATAATGGGCCTCGGCGAGGGAGGGCTGGATCTCGATGGCCTTGGCGTAACGTTCCAGCGCGTCCGCCGGACGTCCCAGCTCGTCGAGGACGTTGCCGGCGTTTATCCACGAGGCCGCCACGCCGGGATTGAGCGCCAGCGCCGCGTCGTAGGCGGAGAGCGCTTCCTCGTAGGCCTGCTTCACGATCAGAAGATTGCCGAGATTGTTGTGCGCCTCGGCGAGCCCCGGAGTCTCCGCCACCAGATTGCGCAGCTCCTTCTCGGCTTCCGCCGCGTCGCCGGAATCCTCCAGCGCGGCGGCGAGCTTCAGCCGTATCGCGGGCTCGCCGGACCGGACCGAGGTCAGCTTGCGCAGCAGCGGCACCGCCGCCTTCTGGTTGCCGGTGCGCATCTCCAGGTCGATCAGCCGCGACAGCGCGAGGGCATCCGCGGGGGCCTGCTTCACCGCCTGGCGGTAGGCTTTCCTGGCCCGCTCCGGGTCGCCCGCCAAGGCATAGCGGTCACCCTTGCCCAGAAGGTCCTGCAGCCGTGTCGCCATGACGCCCTTCTCTTGCCTGTCCGGTCCGGGAACATGAAAACATGCCCGGGCCCGCAGTCTAGCTCATTCTCCCGCAGCCCGCCCTGCCGCTTTGTCGCGGGCCCTGCCCCCCTCACCCCTTGCGGGCGCCATGCTGGCACTCGACCACGGCGAGCGCGGTCATGTTGACCACGCCGCGGGCGGTGACGGAGGGAGTGAGGATATGCGCGGGCTGCGCCGCGCCCAGCAGAATGGGGCCCACCGGAAGCGCGTCCGCCAGCACCTTGATCATCTGGTAGGCGATGTTGGCCGCGTCGAGGTTCGGCATGATGAGCACGTTGGCCTCGCCCTCCAGCCGCGAGTTCGGGAACAGCCGCTTGCGGTAGGCGACGTTCAGGGCAGCGTCGCCGTGCATCTCGCCGTCCACCTCCAGGTCTGGAGCGCGCTCGCGCAGGATGGCCAGCGCCTCGCGCATCTTGCGGGCGCTCGCGGACTCCGCGGTGCCGAAATTGGAATGGGAAAGCAGCGCCATGCGCGGCGCCATGCCGAAGCGCTGCACCTGCGCCGCGGTCAGCTCCGCCATCTCGGCGATCTCGTCCGCGCCCGGGTTCTCGGTGACATAGGTATCTGCGATGAAATAGGCGCCGCGCGAGAGGATGACCAGCGAGAGGGCGGAGAAGTCGCGCACGCCCGGCTTGAGCCCGATGACGTCGCGGATATGCTTGAGATGGCCCATGAAGCGGCCATGCAGACCGCAGATCAGGGCGTCCGCCTCGCCCCGGCGCACGGCGATGGCGCCGATGATGGAGGAGCGCGTGCGCACCAGCGTGCGCGCGGCGTCGGGGGTCACGCCCTTGCGGCAGGTCAACTCGTAGTAGGTGTCCACATATTCGCGGTAGCGGGGATCGTCCTCCGGGTTGATGACCTCGAAGTCCTTGCCCGGGCGCACGGTGAGGCCGTAGCGCTCCAGCCGCGTGTTGATGACGTCGGGACGGCCGATGAGGATGGGGATGGCGATACCCTCCTCGATGGCGACCTGGGCGGCGCGCAGCACGCGCTCGTCCTCGCCTTCCGCGTAGATCACCCGGCGCGGATCGGTCTTCGCCCGCTCGAACACCGGCTTCATGATCAGGCCGGAGCGGAAGACGAAGCGGTTCAGCTCCTCCTCGTATTTCGGGAAGTCGAGGATGGGCCGGGTGGCCACGCCGGAGTCCATGGCCGCCTTGGCCACGGCGGGCGCGATGCGCAGGATCAGCCGCGGGTCGAAGGGCGACGGGATGAGATAGTCGGGCCCGAAGGTGCGGGTGATGCCGCCATAGGCCTGGGCGGCAACGTCAGACGATGCCTCGTGGGCGAGGGAGGCGATGGCCGTGACGGCGGCGCGCTTCATGTGGTCGTTGATGGCGGTGGCGCCCACGTCGAGGGCGCCGCGGAAGATGTAG
>JBFWSL010000022.1:0-23540 GCA_050248375.1 Hyphomicrobiales bacterium
GCCGCCCTGATCGGCCTGGAGGCCGCCTGACATGGCCGAGCGCGCCTGGACGGATACGGCTGTTTGCCTGGGGCATCCGGAATATCCCGGAAGCGGCGAGGAGTCGGACCTGTTGCGGCGGCTGGACAGGTCCGGCGTCGAGAAAGCCTGGATTTTCGCCTACGACTCCATCGCCAGCCACGACTTCAGCAGCGGCAACAGGAAAGTCCGCGATGTTGTCCGCAGGCACCCGGACCGTCTCGTGCCCATCGGGCTGATCAACCCGTTCATGGCGTTCCCCATGACCGACTGGCTGCTCGACGAAGGCTTCGCCGGCATCAAGCTCATCGCAGGCTGGGGCAACTGGCTGACCATCGCCAACATGCGCCGTCTCGTGGGTCCAGTCGCGAAAGCGCTCGAAGCCCGGAAAAGGCATATCTCGATCACGGTCGAGGGTAACAACCCCACGCGCGGCGGCACCGTGTGGATACCCATGGTCATCCGCGAGATGGCGCCCGATCTCGCCATTGTCGTCGACCGCTGCACCATCGCACGGGGCTGGGAAGACTACATGGCGCTCGCCGAGACGGACCCGTCGCTCTGGTTCAATGTCGGCACCATCCCCCAGGGCCTCCTGGCACGGGTCGTCGGCAGGATCGGAGCGCAGCGGCTGCTGCTGGGGAGCTGGTCGCCGGAGACCGATCCCGACCTGCTCATGACCCAGTTCGAACGCGCCGCGCCCGCATCGCCGCCGATCGCCAGCCTCGCCGCAGGGAACGCCGTGCGGGTGCTGTCCGGCCTCCCGCCTGTCGGCGCCGCGAAAGCTCCATCGCAAGCAGCAGTTGGAGCCAGGCGATGACCAGCGGTGTCGTGGTCCGGAATCTGAACAAGACCTACGACACGGGCCAGAGTCGCTTTCAGGCGCTCCAGAACCTGAACGTCGAGATCGAGCCGTCCGACTTCGTCACCATCATCGGCCAGTCCGGCTGCGGCAAGACCACACTGATCAGATGCGTGGCGGGCCTGGAAGGTTACGACTCCGGCAGCATCTCGGTCGGCGGACGCGAGGTTGCAGAGCCCGGCCCCGATCGCTTCATGGTGTTCCAGGAGTTCGACCAGCTCTTTCCATGGCTGCGCGTGATCGACAACGTCGCGCAACCGCGACGGCACATCCGGAGGGAAGACAGGGACTCCTCGCGCAGGAACGCGCTCCGTTTCCTCGAAATGGTCGGACTTTCCGGTTTCGAGACCTCGTATCCCCACCAGCTTTCGGGCGGCATGAAGCAGCGCGTGGCCATTGCCCGCGCGCTCGCGGTCGAACCCGAGGTGCTGCTCATGGACGAGCCCTTCGGCGCGCTCGACGCGATCACGCGCAATTCGGTGCAGGAGCAACTGCTCGGCATCTGGATGAAGACGCGGCCGACGGTGCTGTTCGTCACCCACAATATCGAGGAAGCGATACTGCTGAGCACGCGAATTGTCGTTCTCGACAAGAACCCGGGCCGGCTCAAGGAGCTCATCGTCAACGATCTGCCATACCCGCGGCATCCGGGAAACCGGAAATTCGGGGATCTCTGGGAACGGCTGTTCGACAGCCTCGGCCTGCAGCACACGGATGCCCCGGGACCCATGCCGCGCAAGGGCAGAAGGCAAAAGACCCGTTGAGTGAAAAGGAGACGGTCATGCATATCCGGTCATATCTCACGAGCCTTGTTCTCGCCGCCGTATCCGCTGTGGCGCTTGTCACCCTCTCGCCCGCGAACCATGCACGCGCCGCCGAACTGCGTATCGCGTCGGGCTTCGGCCTCGGCTATGCGCCCGTGCAACTCGCCCACGAACTGAAGCTGTTCGAGAAGTACGCTCCGGGCCTCGAGGTGAAATACCAGCAATACGCCTCCGGTTCCGCCCGGTCGGAAGCGATGATCGCCGGGCAGGCCGACGTGGCCTTCATGGGCATCCAGCCCTATCTCATCGGCTGGGCGCGCGGCGTGGAGTGGAAGGTCATCATGGGCCTGAACAACGCGCCGGTGCACCTGATGACCTGGCGCGACGACGTCAAGAGCCTCAAGGACATAAAGCCGGAGATGAAGATCGCCGTGCCCTCCCCCACCAGCACGCAGGCCGACCTGCTGCGCATGGCGGCGGCGCGCGAGCTTGGCGACGCCAAGGCGCTCGACGGCAACATGGTGGCCATGAAACATCCCGACGCCGCCAACGCCATTATCTCCAAACGCGGCATCGACATGCATTTCGCCTCTCCGCCCTTCCTGTTCAAGGAGGCCGCGACGCCGGGCGTGAAGAAGGTGCTCACCGCCATCGACGCCTTCGGCGGCGAGCACAACTTCCTGGTCGCGGTCGGCATGAACAAGTTCGCCGAGACCCAGCCCGCCGCCTTCGCGGCGCTGACCATGGGCATCATGGAAGCCATGCATATCCTCAACACCGACCCGAAGCGCGCGGCCAAGGCCATCGCCGGTCCCAACAAGCTGTCGGAAGAAGACGCCCTCCAGTATCTGACCTGGGAAAACATGAACTTCACGGCGACGCCGTATGGGGTCATGACCACCGCCAACTGGATGAAGTCCATCGGCGTCATCCCGAAGGCGCCCGAGGACATCCGGGAGATCCTGTTCCCGGTGGCCAGCGCCATCGTCGGCCGCGCCTATGGCGAGCCGTCGGGCGTGGAGAAGCTCCAGGGCAAGTAAGCGGCACGCCAGGACGAGACCGGCGCCGCAGGGGACCGAAGTGACGAGCGACACACTGACATCAGCGGGCGGCCTGCAACAGGCAGGAAAAGCGCGTACTCCCTTCCTCAAGCAGAAGCGGGTGCAGCAAATGCTGTTTCTCGCTCTCGCGCTCTGCTTGTGGGAGGCCATCGCCCGCAGCGATCTGGTGACGCCGCTGCTGTTCCCCTCGGTGCCGGCGATCCTGGACGCCCTGTGGCGCTCCATCGTCAACGGCGAACTGCTGCTGAGGGCCTACTGGTCGCTGTACCTGATCGGCTCCGGCTTCGTCATCGCAATCGCGCTGGCGACGGTAGCGGCCGGCCTGGCCATGTGGAGCAACACCGTCAAGAACCTGGTCGAAACCATCATGACGGTGATGCATCCCCTGCCGGGCATCGCCCTGTTTCCGGTGATCCTGCTCTGGGTCGGCACAGGCCCGCTCGCCATCACCATCATTCTGGTTCACTCGGTGCTGTGGCCGACCATCGTCAACCTGATGGCCGGCTTCAACGCCATACCGCGCACCCAGCTCGAGGTCGGCCGGGTGATGGGCCTGAACACGCTGAAACTGCTGTTCATGGTCCGCATCCCGGCCGCCTTCCCCTATATCTACGCGGGCATCCGCATCTCCTGGGCGCGCGCATGGCGATCGCTGGTCGCGGCGGAAATGGTGTTCGGCGCCTCGGGCGTGGAAGTGGGCATCGGCTGGTACATCTACCAGCACCGCTACCTGCTCGACACCGCCGGCGTTTTCGCGGGCCTGATCGTCATCGTCATCATCGGCGTCACCGTGGAAGAGTTCATCCTCGGCACGCTGGAGAAGCGGACGATCAAGCGCTGGGGCATGGTCGCCACGTCCAAGTGACGGCACCGGCCCAACCGGCAGCCAGCCCGAAAGCACGGCCGCCTTCCTAAGGGAGGCCCCGCCTCGACGACTCCTGTTGACAGCGGCCATGGCACTGTCCAGACTTCATGAAAACGTTTTCATAAAGCTGGCAAGGCCCTCCGGGCAGCATGCCGGCATGGGGAGGAAAGGCCGCTTTGTCCGAAGTGGTCACCATACGGGCGGTCGCCGAAAGGGCCGGCTGCTCGATCGCCACCGTCAGCCGCGTCATCAACGGCTCGGCGAACACGAGCCCCGACGTGCGCGAGCGCGTGGAGGAGGCGATCAGCGTCCTGCGCTACCGGCCGAGCGATCTCGGCCGCAGCCTGAAGACCCGGCGCACCCGCACGATCGGCATCGTGGTGCCGAGCTTCACAAATCCCGTCTTCGCCAGCTCCGTGGCCGGAGTCGAGGAGACCGCGCGCGCTCACGGACGCTCGGTGCTGCTGTCGGCGACCGAGTATCGCGGCGAGCGCGAGGAAGACGTCATCGAGACCCTGCTCGCCAAGAAAGTGGAAGGGCTCGTGCTCACGGTCGCGGGCGCCGACGGCAGCCCGGTGCTCGACCGGCTGGACCAGGCGAAGCTTCCCTATGTGCTTCTGTACAACCAGCCCGCCGATGAACGCCGCATCGCCTTCAGCGTGGACAACGTGGCGGCGGCGCGCGAACTGACGGCCCGGCTGATCGGGCTCGGTCACCGGAGCATCGCCTTCGTGGCGGGAAGGTTCCGGACCTCGGACCGCTCGCTGCTTCGCTACCAGGGGTGCGTGCAGGCGATGAAGAACGCGGGCCTGGCCGCGCCCGAGGTGGTCGAGGTCGATTACGCGGGCGACAGGCCGGGCGAGCTTCCCGCCGTGCTCAGGGATTTGCAGTCTTCAACAGCCTTCTTCTGCTCCAACGACCTGCTGGCGATCTCTGTCATATCAGCGTTACGCGACCTCGGTAGGCGGGTGCCGGATGACGTTTCCGTCGCGGGCTTCGACGGCATCGCCATTGGCGCGATGATCGATCCGAAGCTTGCCACCATCGAGCAACCGACGCGCCTCATGGGGGAGAAGGCCATGGAGACACTGCTTGCGCTCAGCGAAGGCGCGCCGGTGAAGCCTGGCACGCGTCTGCTCGAACACAGGTTTCGACCCGGAGCATCGATTGCAGCCGCTCCGGCCGGAAGAGGTGGCGGTTCCGATACCGCCGTTACGGCCATCGACCCGTCCAGTAAAGGGAGGACTACCAGATGAAGCCATTGATGCGCGGCCTCGCCGCAGCGGCCTTCGCCGCGACCACATACATCGCCACCGCACCGGCCATGGCCGCGGACGCGATCTGCTACAACTGCCCGCCGCAGTGGGCCGACTGGGCCTCGGTGCTGAAGGCCATCGAGGCGGACCTGAAGCTGTCGGTGCCCCATGACAACAAGAATTCCGGCCAGACCCTGTCGCAGCTCATCGCGGAGAAGGACAACCCGGTCGCGGACGTGGCCTATTACGGCGTGACCTTCGGCATCAAGGCCAAGGACGCCGGTGTCACCCAGGCCTACAAGCCGAAGGGCTTCGACGACATTCCCGAGGGGCTGAAGGATCCGGAGGGCCACTGGTTCACCATCCACGCCGGCACGCTCGGCCTGTTCGTGAACATGGACGCGCTCGGCGGCAAGCCGGCGCCGAAGTGCTGGAAAGACCTGACCAAGGCCGACTACAAGGGCATGGTGGGTTATCTCGATCCCTCCAGCGCCTTCGTCGGCTATGCCGGCGCCGTGGCCGTCAACAGGGCGCTCGGCGGCTCGCTCGACAATTTCGACGCGGCCATCGGCTTCTTCAAGGACCTGGCCAAGAACGATCCCATCGTCCCCAAGCAGACGTCCTATGCGCGCGTGGTGTCGGGCGAAATCCCGATCCTGTTCGACTACGACTTCAATGCCTACCGCGCCAAGTACAAGGAGAAGGGCAACTTCGAGTTCGTCATCCCCTGCGAGGGCACCGTCGTGGTCCCGTATGTGATGAGCATGGTGAACAAGGCGCCCCATCCCGAAAACGCGAAGAAGATCCTGGACTTCATCCTGTCGGACAAGGGCCAGACCCTGTGGACCAACGCCTTCCTGAAGCCGGCGCGTCCCATCGCCCTGCCGAAGGAGGTCGCGGAACGCTTCCTGCCCGACAGCGAGTACAAGCGGGCGACGCCCATCGACTACGCCAAGATGGAGACGGCCCAGAAGGCCTTTTCCGATCGCTATCTGGCCGAAGTCAGGTAAACATCGCCCGGGCCGGGCGGCGCTGGCCGCCCGGCTCCCCTTCCCTCCGCCAGCGGGACCGCGCACCATGAAACCGGATCACCGCTTCGCCCTTATCCTCTTTCTGCCGATGGCGATCTTCGTCACCGCCTTCTTTCTCGTGCCCATGGCCGAGCTGGCGGTGCGCAGCCTGACGGCCCGCGACGGCGGCTTCACCTATCTGCAAATCCTGGAGACGCCGCGCTACCTGTGGAGCCTGGCGGCCACGCTGGCGGTATCCGCGCTGACCACGCTGGCGACGCTGGTCGTCTCGACAACGGTGGGGCTGTTCCTGACCCGCAACCGCTTTGCGGGCCGCGAGGTCCTGATCGCCATGCTGACCTTCCCGCTCGCCTTTCCCGGCGTCGTCGTCGGATTCATGGTCATCCTGCTGGCCGGCCGGCAGGGCCTGATCGGCGAGGTATCGAAGGCGCTGACCGGGGACAAGATCGTCTTCGCCTACTCCATGGCGGGCCTGTTCGTCGGCTATCTCTATTTCTCCATTCCCCGGGTGCTGCTCACCGTGATGGCGGCGGCGGAGAAGCTCGACCCGGCGCTGGAGGAAGCCGCCCGCTCGCTGGGCGCACGACCCGCGCAGGTGCTGCGCGACGTGATACTGCCGGCGCTCACGCCGGCTTTCATCGCGTCCGGCGCGATCTGCTTCGCCACGGCCATGGGCGCCTTCGGCACCGCCTTCACGCTGGCGACCAACATCGACGTGCTGCCGATGGTGATCTATACGGAGTTCACGCTGAACGCGAATATCGCCATGGCGGCCGCCCTCTCCATCGTGCTGGGCCTCATCACCTGGGCGGCGCTCGCCTTCGCCCGCACGCTCGGCGGCACCAGCGTCGCGGCGGCGGGGTAGCGCCATGAAGCATCGCAGCACAACCGGCATGACCCTCCAGATCGCCATAACCGCCCTGACGGTGGCGTTCCTGATCGTGCCCGCGGTGATGTCGATGATGGCGGGCATCACCGAGAATTATTTCCGGGGCATCCGCAGCGGCGTCACGCTCGACTGGATCGTGGAGGTATGGGGGCTTTATTCCGGCACCATCTGGCTGTCCATGCTGATCGCGCTTTCCACCCTCGCGGTCACGCTGGTCATCGGCGTCCCGGCGGCCTACGCGCTGCACCGGCACCCCTCACGCCTGTCGCGGCTGGTGGAGGAGATCATCACCCTGCCGGTGGCGATTCCGGGCCTTGCCATCGCCCTAGCGCTGCTGATCGCCTATGGCGGGTTCGGCAGCTTCCGCACGAGCTGGCTGTTCATCCTGGTCGGGCATGTGCTCTACACCCTGCCCTTCATGGTGCGTTCGGTCATGGCCGTGCTGGCCGCGATCGACGCGCGCACGCTGGAGGAAGGCGCGGCTTCCCTGGGGGCGAGCCCGTGGCGGCGCTTCCGCGATATCATCATCCCCAACATCGGCCCGGGCATACTGGCCGGATCGCTGATGGTGGTGACGCTTTCGGTGGGCGAGTTCAACCTGACCTGGATGCTGCATACGCCGCTGACCAAGACCCTGCCCGTCGGCCTGGCGGATTCCTACGCCTCCATGCGGCTGGAAGTGGCCAGCGCCTACACCCTCGTCTTTTTCGTCATGATCATCCCGCTGCTGGTGGCGATGCAGATCTTCGGCCAGATGGGCACCCGCGGGCCTGCCGGAGCCGGCGACACAAGGGGCAAGAAAAAATGACCGCGAAAGGCGTCTCCATATCGGTGCGCGACTGCGCCAAGACCTTCGCCGACGGCACGCGCGCGCTGACGCCGGTCAGCTTCGAGATCGAGCGCGGAGAGACCGTGGTGTTCCTGGGGCCGTCGGGCTGCGGGAAGACCACGACGCTGCGGATCATCGCCGGGCTGGAGGAGCCCGACAGGGGCGGGCGGGTGCTGTTCGACGACGACGACGTGACGCAACTGCCCATCGAGCGGCGCAATGTGGGCATGGTGTTCCAGTCCTACGCCCTGTTCCCGAACATGACCGTCATCGACAACGTGGCCTATGGGCTGAAAGTGCGTGGCGTCTCCACCGGCGAACGGAGAAAGGCCGCGGGCGACGTGCTCGCCATGATGCGCATCGATGCGCTTGCCGGCCGCAGGATCGACCAGCTCTCGGGCGGGCAGCGGCAGAGAGTGGCGCTCGCCCGCGCGCTGGCGGTGCAGCCGCGGGTCTTGCTGCTGGACGAACCGCTGACCGCGCTCGACGCGGCCCTGCGCGAGGAGCTGCGCACGGAAATCGACGCGTTGCTGCGGCGGCTCGGCATCACGGCGGTCTATGTGACCCACGACCAGTCCGAAGCCATGGTGCTCGGCGACCGCATCTTCGTCATGGAGCACGGCCGCATCGCCCAGATCGGCACGCCGCGGGACATCTATTTCAGGCCGGCCAACCGCTTCGTGGCCGAGTTCATAGGCACCATGAACCGGCTGGAGGGCCGTATCGCCAAGAAGCGCTTCGAGACGGCATATGGGTCCCTGCCGGTGACAAGGCCGGAGAGCAAGGCGGCGACCGCCTTCTTCCGCCCGGAAAGCGCCAGCCTTGCCCCGGCCGCGAAAGCGCCTTTCAGGTTCAAGGTGAAGCACGCCCATTTCCTCGGCTCGCGCCAGCGGCTCCAGCTCGAGGCGGGCGACGAGTTGCCGCCGGTCATCGTCGAGACGGACAATCTGACGACCCACGAGCCCGGCAGCACGGTCGGCCTGAAGATCGCGCCCAAGGACCTGCTCTTCCTCTGAGCAGGCACGCCACATGCTGATTGCCCAACTGACCGACACCCACATCCGCCCGCCGGGGCGGCTCGCATACCGAAAGGTGGACACCGCCGCCTATCTGGAGCGCGCGGTCGAGCATCTTGGCAAGCTGCCGCTGCCGGTGGATGCGGTGATCTTCACCGGCGACCTGGTCGATTTCGGCACCGACGCGGAGTACGAGCGTCTGGCGGCACTGATCGCCCCGATCAAGCTTCCGGTCTATCCGATCCCAGGCAATCACGACGACCGGGACGCCATGCGCCGCGCCTTCGCCCATGTAAGCGAGCTGCCAAAGTCGGGAGACCTCTCATACGCCGTCGAATGCGGGCAACTGCGGCTGGTGATGCTGGACAGCACCATGGCAGGCAAGCCTCATGGCGACCTGGATTCCGCCAGGCTCAGGTGGCTCGACGAAACGCTTTGCGCGGCGCCCGGGCGGCCCGTACTGCTGGCGCTGCACCATCCGCCCTTCCTCACCGGCATCCGGCACATGGATGTGCAGAACTGCTTCAACAGCGAAGGGCTGGAGGCGGTTCTGACGCGCCACCCGCAGGTGCTGAGCGTGGTCTGCGGCCATATCCACCGCACCATTTTCACCAGCTTTGCCGGGCGGTCCGCCTCCATTGCGCCGAGCCCGGCCCATGCGGTCGATCTCGACCTCGACCCGCTGGGCGCGCCGGCCTTCCGCCTGGAGCCGCCCGGGCTGCACCTGCACTGGTGGCAGCCGGAACCGGGACCCTTCGGGCGCATCGTCACGCATCTGGCGCCCATAGGTGATTTCGAGGGGCCCTATCCATTTTTCGACGCCAACGGCGCGCTGATCGACTGAAGCACGGTTTCGCCCCATTCTTGTGCAGACAAGAGCAGGCCCGCTATCCAGCCAGCACGAGGACTACGATGGCCAAGGCGACGTCCAGGACGCCGGAGAAAACCGGGAAGAAATCCGCCTCCAGCCGGACCGGTTCCAAGGTGGCGCTGCTCTCGGGCGGCAACCCCCAGATCGCCAAGGCGGACGGCGACGCCCCGGTTCAGGCTTACATCGCGGCCATGCCCGGCTGGAAGAGCGGCGTGGGGCGCCGCCTCGACGCGCTCATCGGGAGTGCCGTTCCGGATGTGCGCAAGGCGGTCAAATGGAATTCGCCGCTCTACGGCATGGAGGGACGGGGCTGGTTTCTCGGGATTCACTGCTTCACCGGATATGTGAAGGTGGCTTTCTTCCGCGGCGCCGAACTGAACCCCGTTCCGCCGGTGGAGTCCAAGGACAAGCACACTCGCTATTTCCACATTCACGAGGGCGATGAACTCGACGAGAAGCTGCTGGCGAGCTGGGTGCGGCAGGCGTCCAGGTTGCCGGGCTGGATCCCGTAGCACCAGCAAGGCGGAGATCATGGCAGGAAAGGATATCGCTTCCTGGCAAATGATCGACGCGGACGTGGCGGGGCGTTCAACGGGCGGTCCAGCCGCCATCGATGGGAATGGCGGCGCCCGTGACGTTGTGAGCCATGGGGGCGCATAACCACAGCGACAGGGCGCCAATCTCGCTGGCGTCGGTAAGGCGCAGGGTCGGCTGCTTTTCCGACAACATGCTCCGGACACCCGCCTCGCGTCCGCCGCCAAGTTCCTCGGCACGGGCGCGTATCTGCGATTCTATCAGCCCTGTCTCGACGTAGCCCGGACAGATGCAATTGACCGTGACCCCTCCGCTGCCGCGCGTGCCCGCTTGCGCATACTCCAGCGCCGCGACGCGGCTGAGGCCAACAAGTCCGGACTTCGCGGCGACATAGGGCCCTTTTTCAGTCGATCCAACCAGGCCGTGGACCGAGGCGATGTTGATCACCCTCCCGTATCCGCGGCGCGCCATCGCGGGCAGCGCCAGGCGCATGGTATGGAAGGCCGCGCTCAGGTTTATCGCGAGGATGTCATTCCAGGTTTCAGGCTTGGTTTCCGCCAGCGCGGAAGGGATCTGGATGCCGGCATTGTTGACGAGAACATCCAGGCCTCCGCTCCATTCGCCGGCGGCATGCATCATGTCCTCGATGGCCGAAGGATCGCGGAGATCGGCGTCGAAGAAACGGACATCGCCCGCCCCCGAGGCGCGCAGGGTTGCGACCGCCTCGTCGCGCTGCTGCGGAGCGGCAAGGCCATGCACGGCCACCCTGGCGCCCGTGCCAGCCAGCGTTCTGGCGATGGCAAGGCCGATGCCCTGCACCGAGCCGGTAACCAGCACCGCCTTTTCCTTCAGGAAGCTCTCTTCCATCGAAACATCACCTCAGATGGGCCGGCGCCTATAAATGCGTCCCGGCGATTCTCCGCTCCTCGACCATGCGCCAGACCCGGGTTTCTCCTAGAAGCTGCGCACCACCGCAAAAGCTCCCGCCACGCCGAGCGCGAGCAGCGTCAGCAGCACGGCTTTCCGCAGCAGTTCCTCGTTCATGCGGCCCATCGACCGGGTGCCGGCGACGGCGCCCAGAAGATAGGCCGGCGCCAGGTAGACGGCCCTCCACAGTTCGCCGGTATCGACCTGGCCGCCGAACCAGACGATGGCCAGCACCAGCAGGATGGCGAACACCACCCAGATGACGAAGTTGGCCCGGCTCGTGCGCGCCTTGTCGCTGCCGGAGAAGAGCAGCAGCGCCATCGGTATGGCGATGGACGTGGCCCCCATGATCGTGCCGATCGGAATGCTGGCGTAGAACATCTCCCGGCCCGTCAGTTGCCGGGTGATGCGGACGCCGGCCAGCAGCAAGCAGGAGAGGATGAAGATGGTCCCGTAGATGCCGAGCGAGACGTATTTCTGATCCGCCATGACGAGGACGATGCCTCCAAGCGGAAGGCCGACGGCGGTGCCGAGCAGCATCGACTTCAGCTTGGGCTTCGAGCTTTCCGCCCAGGCGCTCGGGACGATGCCGAGGTTGCCGATCAGGTCGACGATCAGGGTCAGCGCGATCGCCGTGTGGGGGCCGTAGAAAAAGGACAGGGAGGCGAGCACGACAGCGACGCCGCCAAAGCCGGTGACGCCGCGCAGGAAGCCGCCGGCGAGGCACGCCGACAGAACCATGGCCGCCGTCAGGATGTTTTCGTCGAGGGTCATCGGATTGCCTGCCGGGCTAGCGGCCCAGCAGGCCGCCTCCGCCCAGGCCCGCGAACTTCACGAGCATGGTCGAAAGCTCGGGTATGGCGGCGATGACTATCCATACAACCACGAGGCAGGCCAGGTAAAACCATATGTGCCGCACGATGCGGAAGTAGGGCACGGAGGTTATTCCCGACGCCACGTACAGGTTCAGCCCATAGGGCGGGGTGATGAACCCGATAGCGCTGCCCACCAGGAAGACGGCGGCGAAATGGAAAGGATCCATTCCGATGCTGGTGGCGATGGGAGCGAAGATTGGCGCCAGGATCACGGTAACCGGCACCGACTCCAGAAAAGTACCGCAGATCAGGATGATGAGCATCATCGCCGCCAGGGTCGTAAAATACCCTCCGCCGAGATGCCCGATCATGGCTTCGAGGAATTCCCGCACACCCATGACCGCGAAGATTTCCTGCACCATGATCGCCACGGCGATCAGGGGCGCCAGCATGCCGATGATCATGCCGCTCCTGAGCAGCACGAAGGGAAGCGCGGACAGCTTCAGCTCGCGCGTGAGAAACAGCCCCGCGAACAGGCAGTATGCGACGGTTACGCCGGACGCCTCGGTCGGCGAAAAGACGCCCGCATAGATGCCTGCAAGAACGATGACGATGGCGAATATGCCGATGCTCGCGCCCGGCAGGGTCTTGGCGATGCTGCCAAGCTCGAACGGCACCAGCTTGCCGTAGCCTCTCGCAGCCGAAACCCGGTTGCAGGCCAGCAGCATGCCCAGGACCATGAGGGAGCCCGGGATGATCCCGGCGAGAAAGAGCTCGGAGATCGGCAGGCTGACCACATAGCCATAGATGATGAAGACGATGCTCGGAGGAATGATGATGCCGACGGTGCCGCCGGCGGCTGCCGTCGCGGCAGCGAACTCCTTGCGGTAGCCCTGCTCGACCATGACGGGATAGGTGATGGAGCCGATGGTCGCGGTGGTGGCGGAGTTCGAGCCACTGATCGCCGCGAACATGCCGCAGGCTCCGATCGAGGCCATTCCGTAACCTCCGCGCAGGAAGCCGAGACTCGCCAGCGCGAAGTTCGACATGCGGCGCGCGACGCCGCCCGCGCCGATGAGATCTCCGGTGAGGATGAACAGCGGCATGGCCAGCAGCGCGTAGCTGTTCAGCCCCTCGAACAGGCTGCTGCCCAGATTCGCGAGCGGGAAGTCGAGCACCAGCTGCATGGCCACGACCCACAGGCCCAGGATGAGCCAGATCGGCGTGCCGCCCAGAAACAGCCCGACCGCCGCAAGCGTCGCAAGAACAATGATCCAGGTCATCCGCGGTCCTCAGTCGAGCACGAGCATTTTGCCGGTCAGCTGGAATGGCTGGCCGCTGCGCAGCGCTGCGATGTCCTCCGCCGCGCACTGGATGACACGGACGATGATCAGGGTGAAGCCGACCGGCGTCGCGCTGTAGAACCACCAGGACGGAATGTTGTTTGTCCCCGGCACCGTCGATTCCATCATGAGATGAAGGCCGAGCAGATCGAAGGACCAGTAGACGACCAGGCAGGCGAAGGCGATGTAGAGAACATAGTCGGTCATCAGCAGCATGAACTGCACCGGGCGCGGGAAGCGCACGCGCAATTCGTCGAAGCTCAGATGCACGCGCTGCCTTATGCAGTAGGAGGCGCCAAGCCAGGTCAGCCAGAGGAAGAGGTAGGACGGAATGGTGGTCGTCCAGGCGGCCTGCTGGGCGAAGACATACCGCCGGAACACCTCGACCGCGACGATGGCGCCGCAGAACGCGAAGGCGCCGACCAGAATCCATTTCTCAAGGTCGCGGTCCAGGAAACGCAAGACCTGCAGCAGGCGTTTTCCAATCACTGTCTGCCCCCCTCCAATTCACAAACTCGCAAGGCCGTGGCCGGAACCGGAGCGGTTGAAAGCCGCTGCGGCTCCGGCCCGCATGTCTCAGGCGGACTTCCACCAGCGGCGCGGCTGCACGTTGATGGACAGCCCGTCTCGGGAATATTCGCGGGCAACGGGGAGGAAGGCTTCGTAGACGTCAAAGCCCGCGATGCCGTTCAGCGTATTCCGGATTTCGTCATACGCCTTGTTGCTCGGGTGACACATCTTCTCGGCTTCATCGACCGCCTCCTTGGAGAGCACGTCCACCGAGACATTCTGCGATCCGAAGATCGTGTCCTTGGAGGGATTCGCCTCCATGCCGAGGATCATGCGCTGGCCGGCCTCGTTGCTGTACAGCGTGGACCGCTGCGCCTGATAGGCGGCTTCCATGACCTCGTCGCGAAGGTCGCTGCCCAGCTTGTCGAGAACGCGCGTGTTTATCGCATGATGCTCGATCAGCGGGATGAAGCCCAGGACGACCACGCGCGAGAGCACCGGCGCCATGTTGAAGGCGGCGGCCGGAGCGGCGCTGGTCTCGGCGCCGTCGATGAGGCCGGACTTCAGCGCATCGAGCGTCTCGACCCACGCGACCGGCACGGGATTCGTTTCCATCAGCTCGAGCGCGATGCGTCCCATCGTCGTATTGGTGACGCGGACCTTGGCGCCCTTGAGCTCCTTCACGCTCTTGACGGGTTCACGGTCCTTCCACTTCAGGCCCATGAAGAGATGGCGCGGTTCGCACATGGCCCAGAGGAATTCCAGGCGATATTTCTCCCGGTAAATCTTGCGGAAGAGCTGCTCCGACTTCGGGTTGAAGAGGAAGTGATACATCTGGCCTGTGTTCTGGAACATGAAGGGCCAGTCCAGGGCATTGAGCCACGGAATCAGAGACGAGGCGTTCTGGGTCGACGACATGCCCATCTCGATCGCGCCCTGCACCGTCTTCTGGACGCAGGTCGGCTCCGCGCACACGGTATTGCCGCCCAGGACCTGCACCTGGATGGCGCCATTGGTCCGCTCTTCCAGATCGCGCGCGAATTCCCAGGTCCCGTTGCGGAAGATGTTGTTCTGTTCCTCGTTGCTGACGCAGCCAAGCTTCAGAACATGCTTCGCCTTGCCGCGTTTGGCATTCTCGGCCTCGGCGGCGCGGGCCAGGGACTGGGCCGAGAAGATGCCGCCCATGCTGCCCGCGGCGAACAGCGTGGCCGTCATCCCGTAGCGGCGGCTGATATTGAAGAAATCCCGGCGCGAGACGCCCCGGAGCTTGTCCTCGAGACCGTTTGCGGTCTCGATGGACTCATCGGAAAGCCCGGCCCGGCGGGCCGCGTAGTCATTTCCCTTGTTGAAATCCGTCGGCTTGGTCACGGTTACTCCTCCCTATGATTTCGCCACCGTTTGCCGGCGGCTGCTTTTCGCCCAGTTCAAATAACGATCGCCGGCGTCATGGGCTGCCGCCCCGTCGCGACGGCGGAGTCACATGTCGAGTTCGATCTCGGAATCGAGAGACCGCGCGCAACACGCCAGCAGTTCTTCCTCGCGCTCGGAATCCTCGAGCAGATAGTCGCGATGATCCGGCCTGCCACTCAGATAGCGAACCCGGCAGGAGCCGCAGACGCCGGCCTCGCAGGAAGTCGGCACCTCGATACCGTGCTGCCGCAGGACCTCGACGATGGATACGTCGTGGGGCACGTCGTAGACGGCGCCGCTGCTCGCCAGCCGGACCCGGAACTCGACGCCCGGCGGCAGGCCGGGCGACGGCTCCTTGCGGGGAGCAGGCTCGCGCAATTGCGGCGAGAAGAACTCGAAATGAACCGTTCCGGACGGCCAGTGGGCGGACGCATCCGCGACCGCCTTCATGAAGGCTGCCGGCCCGCAGTAATAAAGGTGCGTTCCCGGCTGGTGCTCGCGCAGGAGCGCGGCGATATCGAGGCCCTTCGCGGGATCGCCGCCGTCATGATGGATCGCGGCCCTGCCGGCCGTCTCCAGCGCGCGCAGATCGGGCAGGAAGGCCGTGCGCCCGGGCTCGCGCGTGCAGGAATGCAGCATGAATGGCTGCCCGATGGCTTGCGCCCGCTTCGCCATGGCCATGAGAGGTGTGACGCCGATACCACCACCGAGAAGCAGGTGGCGGTCCGCCTCTTCCCGCAGCGGAAAGTTGTTGCGCGGAAGCGAGATCGTCAGCTCCTGGCCGACGCGGAAAGTCTCGAATATTTCCTTCGAGCCGCCACGTCCGCCGGGTTCGCGCTGGATTGTGACGTCGTAGTGGCCCGCCTCGGCGGGATCGCTGGAGATCGAGTACTGGCGGACCAGTCCGGCGCGCACGAAGACGTCCACATGGGCACCCGCGGTGAACGGCGGCAAGCCGTCCGCCCCGAACGCCGCCAGACGAAATGTGTGGATACCCTCGGCCTGGCGGATGATCGCGTCGAGGCGGACCGCCAGGGTCTCGACCCGCGGGGTCTCGGCCCGCGGGGCCCTGGCCGCGGCGCCTGCGAGACCGGCCAGGGCATGCAGCGACGCAAGTCCCTCGCGTTCATCCGTCACGGACATGTTGAACCGAACCGAGTCCATAGAGCGCTCCGTTCCACGCAGCCGATGCGCCCTACGCGTATTCTTTCTCGATATCGGCGAGACGCTTGCGCACGAATGCGTTGCGCTCCTCGCCCACATAGTCGTCGCCTTCTCCGGTGACCGCGACGATCTTGCGGCCCACGTCCTTGATCATCTTGGCGTCCTCGGCCTCGGTCGCCCTCCTGGCGATCTCGAGCACGGAGTTCTGCGTGTAGCAGTGGGTCGGCAGGCCCGACCTGGCGCGCGCGTGCATGGCCTCTGCGGCGGCGGCCTTGTTCTTGCCGCGGACCGCATCGCGCAGCAGGCGGCGATAGAGGTAGACGCCGACGTCGCTCGCCACCGGGTTCTCCAGGGCATGGACCGCGACCTTGCGCTGTCCGACGATTGCCTCATAGTCGCCGGGCATGCGCTGGCCTTCTTCATAGGTCCGGTCGCCGACCTGGGCCTCCAGGAAGTCCATGTCGTCCCAACCGACCTTTTCCTCGCGGCCCATCTGGCGCGGGTCGATGGTCTTTCCAAACATGCGCCAGCCATAAATGATGCTGTTCGTGTCATCGACCGGCACATACCAGCGCGACATGTGAACGCGGTGGAACGGCCGGCGCTCCCTGGCGTCCTCGAACAGGTAGGCGTGCTGTGTCATGTTCGGGACGATGCACTCGTTGATGCGGAACCAGACCTTGTCCTTGTCCACGCGGCGGCCGGCGATGAAGGCCATGCTGGTGCCATCGCGCAGCGCGACATAGTCGAGCACCGGAATGGTGCCGAAGCCGGGCAGCGTGAAGCCCGCAACGTCGATGCCCGGAGGCGGATTGCCGTTGAAGAGCTGCGTGGCCGGCTGATGCAGAATGGCCGTGTGCATCTGGTCGGCGATGTTGTCGAGCGTCTGCAGCCAGTTGCAGGGAAAGACGTTGGAGAATGGCACCAGGCGCGTGTCGTCGTACTTGTCGAACGCATCCCACTCCGGGAAGGGAGGCCGCTCCTCGGGCGGGCCCATATAGGCGAACACCAGCCCGTCACGCTCCACCGCCGGATAAGCACCCTGCGCGAGCGTCTTCTTGAGCTTCTCGCCCCGGTCCATCTCGCCGGGCACATCCAGGATCGTACCGTCCACGTCGAAATGAAAGCCGTGGTAGCAGCAGCGTATGCCGCATTCCTGGATAACGCCGTATTCCAGAGACGTGCCGCGATGGCAGCAATGGCGATGCAGGACGGCTACCCGGCCCTTCTTGTCCCGGAACGCGACCAGGTCCTCGTTCATGATGCGGATGGCGTGCGGCAGATCGGCAAGCTGGGACGACATGCAGACCGGCTGCCAGAACCTGCGGAGATACTCGCCGAGCGGCGTCCCGGGTCCAGCCTGGGTGAGTTCCGGATCGGCGTCCTTCAGGTCGCGGCGGTGATAGCCGCTGTAGGCTGTGCCCGCCCTGGATTGAGTCTGTGCTGAGACCTCGGCCATTTCCCTACTCCCTTCGCTCCCGATCCTCGTCGGTTCAAACCGTCGGGCACCTTCAGCGGTGCTCATTTCCATTTTTTATGACACCAGAATTGCCAATGTCAATAAAATGTAGGCGCATACATGAAATTGATATTTCATTTTTTGTGAATCCTGTTGCATGCTTGGCGCGATGGAGCGTACACGCCACATGTGCCGGCACGGGACGATCAATTATCTGTTGAGAAGTGACGAAAGCGGGTCGTCCGGAAGCGATCAGTACACATAACGATGAACCGAAAATCCGACCTCAAGGACGTGCGCAGATTGTCCACCCCGAATGACAAGCGACCGAGTGCAGCCAACTCGTCCGGCGCGCGGGCTCAGGGTAATGGGCGTGCTTACTGAACACGCCTACCCGCTGCCGCTGCCCGAAATCGCCTCCAAGTGCGGGCTCGACACGAGCACGACGCACAGGCTGCTGCAGATGCTCGTGAAGGAAGGCTACGTCCTGCGGGACGACGTGCTGAAGCGCTACCTGATCAGCCCGAAGGGGCTGTTTCCCCTCGCCCTCTATCACCCGTGGAACATCATCCGCCGGGCCGCCATGCCTTCGCTGATCGGGCTGCGGGACGATCTCGGCCACACCAGCGGCCTCGTCCTCTTCTATGTCGGCGAGCGCATAACGGTGGACCTCGCCCAGGGGCAGGACGAGATGTCGCCGGTTTACGGCCCATGGCTGGACAGCCCCTTGCACGCTTCGGGTTCGGGAAAAGTGCTGCTGATGGATCTGACGCACAAGGAGCGCGAGGAGATACTCGGACCGCCGCCCTGGCAGCGCTACACGCCCCACACCATCGTCGAGCCGGGACCGCTGCACGAAGATCTCGATCGCAGCCGCGAAGCCGGATATGTGATCGCGCTCGACGACTACCTGATCGGCTCCTGCGTCATCGCGGCCCCGATCCGCGACATGCGCGGCTCGGCGATCGGATGCTTCTTTGTCAACGGGCGCAGTTCCCGGTTCCCGCCGAAGGAGATCGAGAGCGTCGGCGCCGCGCTTACCGGCTATGCCAACCTCTTCTCCCAGACGAGCCCGGCCCTTCGCGGCCTCGAGCACGTCCTGTTCACGCCTCGCCCATCGCGCGGCTGACGGCCGCCGTCACTGGCTCGATGATCCCGGCGGGGCCGTGGTCTCCCGCACCACAAGCGGCGCTTCCAGTTCCACGCTTTCGGGCGGCTGGCCCGTCTCGATAGCTGCAAGCAGTGCTTCAGCGGCGAGCGCGCCCATCCTTGCCGCCGGCACCGCGACCGTGGTCAGGGCGGGGCTTACGTGCCTGGTCAGCGGCAGGTCGTCGAAGCCGACGATGGACAGCCGTCCCGGAACGTCGATGTTCCTGCTGCGTGCCTCGAACAATACGCCGAGGGCGATGACGTCGTTGCCGCAGACCAGCGCATCCGCTAGAGCGCCTTGCTCGACGATCCTCCCCAGCGCGCCGCGGGCCTCCTCGATCGAATAGGGACATTCCAGGCTCGATCGCGCATCCAGCTCCAGCCCGTGTTCCACAAGCCTCCGCTTCACCGCGTCGAGCCGGTCGGCCGCCCGGTCGTTGTTGGCGGTGACACCGGCGATCATGCCGATACGGCGATGGCCGAGGCCGACCAGGTGATCGACCGCCGCGCGCGCCGCCTTCCAGTTGGAAAAGCCGATGTTGGGGTGGCCGTATGCGGGATCGTAAGCCCAGGTGTTCACATATGGAGTGTGCGACCGCCGCAGCGTTTCATAGACGTGCGGCGCGTGGGAATTGCCGACCAGAAGCAGCCCCTCGACACCGCGCTCCAGCAGCCGGCGCACCTGCAACTCTTCATTCGCCGCCTGATAGCTGGATACCGCCACCAGCAGGGTGTAGCCGGCCTCCTGCAGATGCGATTCAAAGGCATTGATGCCCGAGGCGAACACGGCATTGTTGAGCGTGGGGATCACCGCGCCGACCGTGAAGGTGCGATTCGAAGCCAGCGCCCGGGCCGAACCGTCGGGGTAGTATCCGATATCTGCGATCGCCGCTTCCACGAGCTGGCGCACTTCCTCTCTCACGAGCGGAGAGCGGTTGAGCACGCGCGAGACCGTGGCGGTCGATACGCCGGCATGGCGCGCGATGTCCGCTTGCGTCGGCTTTCGTCCCATTCCCTGTCCCACTCATTCAAACAGATTTCGATGTTTTAGCGATGTTCGTGCGATTCTGCTTGATTTAAAACAATTGTATGCGCATACAATGCCGCCACATACGAAAATCCTTTCGGACGGAGAACTGACGAAAAGCGGCTTTTACCGGCTTCATTCCGGCACTCCGCCAGGATTTCGCACACGCCAATCACGACCTTCGCAGCTTGCCCGCGGGCAAATGGCGACGGCAGCAGGGAGTACAATTCGCATGTCCAGGGAATATCTGAAGCAGGCGCCGAAGACGGCCGCCAGCGACGAGGCCGAGGTCAACAGCGCGGTCAAGGACATCCTCGCCGAGATCGAGGCCGGAGGGGAAGACAAGGCCATCGAATACGCCCGCAAGTTCGACAAATGGGACGGCTCCATCGTCGTGGACGCGGCCGCGCGCAAAAAAGCCGCCGGCAAGGTGCCCGAGGGGCTGCGCAAGGACATCCAGCTCGCCCACGACCAGGTCCGCCGCTTCGCCGAGGCCCAGCGCAAGGCGATCACCGACGTGGACATGGAGCTTTCCGCGGGGCTTCGCACCGGCCACCGCAACATCCCGGTGCAAACGGCCGGCTGCTACGTGCCCGGCGGCCGCTACGCCCATGTGGCATCGGCGGTCATGTCGGTCACGACCGCCAAGGTCGCGGGCGTCGACCGCGTCATCGCCTGCTCTCCGCCGCGCCCCGGCGAAGGCATCAATCCGGCCATTCTCTACGCGCTCGACCTGTGCGGCGCCGACGTCATTCTCAATCTCGGCGGCGTGCAGGGCATAGCGGCGCTCGCCTTCGGCCTGTTCACCGGCTCTCCGGCCGACATCCTCGTTGGCCCGGGCAACCAGTTCGTGGCCGAGGCGAAACGCATCCTGTTCGGCCGGGTCGGCATCGACATGTTCGCCGGCCCGACGGAGATCCTGGTCATCGCCGACAAGACCGCCGATCCCGAGATCGTCGCCGCCGACCTGGTCGGCCAGGCGGAGCATGGCTACAACTCCCCGGCCTGGCTCATCTCCCTCGACCGCTCGCTGGCCGAGCGCGTACTCGACCTGGTTCCGGCCATGATCGCGGAACTGCCCGAGCAGAATGCGAGGAACGCGCAAGCCGCCTGGCGCGACTATGGCGAGATCGTCGTCGTGGACAGCCGCGAGGAAGCGGTGAAGGTCTCCGACAACTACGCCGCCGAGCATCTGGAAGTGCATTGCGACGATCTGGACTGGTGGCTCGCCAACCTGCGCAACTACGGCTCCCTCTTCCTTGGCGAAGAGACCACGGTGGCCTATGGCGACAAGGTGTCGGGGCCCAATCACATCCTCCCCACCAAGGGCGCGGCCCGCTACACGGGAGGACTTTCCGTCGGCAAGTTCCTCAAGACCGTGACCTGGCAGCGCATGACCCGCAAGGCCAATGTTCCCATCGGCACCGCGGCGGCGCGCATCTCCCGGCTCGAGGGCATGGAGGGGCACGCACGCACCACCGACATCCGCCTGCAAAAATGGTTCCCGAAGGAGAAATTCCGGCTGCACGCGGAGTAGCGCGATGGCCGCCGCTCAAAAGCTGCAATCGCTGTTCGGTCTCGACGGCAAGGTCGCCGTCGTGACCGGCGCCTCCTCGGGTATAGGCCGGCGCATGGCGGTGGCCCTGGCTCAGGCCGGAGCCCGCGTCGTCTGTCTCGCCCGGCGCGAAGCGGAATTGCGCAAGCTGCAACAGGAAGGCGAGGCGGACGGCCTGCGCATCGCCGCCCTCCCCTGCGATCTCGGGTCCATCCGCGACTTCGGACCGCTCGCGGCCGAAGCCGCCGATCCGTTCGGCGCGCCGCAGATCCTTGTCAACGCGGCCGGCGTCAACCTGAGGGAGCCTCCCGACGATGTCACCGTGGAGAGCTGGAATGCCACTCTCTGGCTCAACCTGTCGGCACCGTTCTTTCTCGCCCGCGCCCTGGTGCCGGGCATGAGACGCGCCGGCGGCGGCTCCATCATCAACATCGCGTCGCTGCAATCGTTCAGGGCGTTTCCAAACTCGATGCCATACGGCGCTTCAAAGGGCGGCGTGGCGCAGCTTACCCGCGCCATGGCCGAGGCCTGGTCCCGCGACCATATCCGCGCCAATGCGATCCTGCCGGGATTCTTTCCCACCGGGCTCACGCGCAAGGTTTTCGACGACGAGGCGCTGGCGCGCCATCACGCCAACGCCACGGCTATCGGCCGCAACGGCGAGATCGAGGACATCGACGGAGTGACGGTCTTCCTCGCCTCCAGGGCATCGGCCTACATCACCGGCCAGATCGTCGCCCTGGACGGAGGATATCTCGCGAAATGAAAGGTGCCGCATGAAAGCCCTCGTCTATACCGGGCCGCAGAGCCTCGACATCCGCGACGTTCCCGATCCCGTGCCCGGCGCGGACGAGGCGCTCATCAAGGTGGAGGCGGTCGGCATCTGCGGGTCCGACATGCATGCCTATCTCGGACATGACGAGCGCCGCCCCGCGCCGCTGATTCTTGGCCACGAGGCCGCGGGCACCATCGTCACCGGAGAGGATTCCGGCAGGCGCGTGACCATAAATCCGCTTGTCACCTGCATGGAGTGTCCGTCCTGCCTGTCGGGCCGCACCAACCTGTGCGCCAGCCGCCAGATCATCTCCATGCCGCCGAGAGAGGGCGCGTTCGCCCAGTTCGTGGCCATTCCCCGCCGCAATCTTGTGAACGTCCCCGACGGCTTTCCCATACGCAAGGCCGCGCTTTGCGAGCCGCTCGCGTGCTCCTGGCATGCGGTGAAGCATGCCGCCCGGGCCTTCGAGGGCGCATTTCCCTCCGCGCGCTGCCTGGTGGTGGGGGGCGGTGCCATAGGTCTCGGCGCGGCGCTGGCGCTGCATGCCTTCGGTGCGCGCGACATCACCATCACCGAGCTCAATCCCGTGCGCCGCAAGCGCCTCTCGGAGCTTGGCGAGTTCACCGTGATAGACCCCGGGTCGGAGACCTTGCGCTGCGTTCCAGACGTCGTCATCGACGCCTATGGCGGCGAAGCCAGCCGCGCCTTCGCCTCCAGTGCCGCCGCGCCGGGCGGCGTCATCGTCCATATCGGACTGGCGTCGGGTCAGGGCGGTCTCGACATGCGCCGCGTCACGCTTCAGGAGATCACGGTCATCGGCACCTATACCTACACGATGACCGATTTCCGCGAGACGTTCGATGCGATGGTGTCAGGCGCGCTCGGCTCTCTCGACTGGTTCGAGACACGCGAACTCGCCGATGGCGCTTCCTCGTTCGCATCCATCCTGGGAGGCAGGATCGCGGCGCCGAAGATCGTCCTGGAGCCGAACTAGCAGGGACCGAGCGAGCCGGGCGCGTTGCGGGCGCACGGAACGCGCAACAGCCGATGCCCGCAGAGTGGCCAAAGCCAGCCAACGGTCACCGCGTTCTAAACGCGGAAGCGGATAGCACGATGCCCACGACGAACAGGGGCACGAGGGACATGTGCGGCATGTCGATCGCGTCCCTCAGCCTGCCGCTCGCGAGAGCGACGGCAGAAGACAGCGCATAGCCTATACCCAGCACTCCGGCCGAGAACCGGCCGACCTCCCCGCGCGGCGCCAGCAGAGGCGGCAGCGACATGGCGAGAATGAATGTCGCCGCGCCGACAACACCGAACGCCGCCGTGGCGAGCAGGATCGTCCATGCGGAAGGAGCAAAGATCAGCCCCGCGACCGCAAGCATGGCGGCCAGCCCCGACAGCATGAGA
>JBFWSL010000023.1:0-23434 GCA_050248375.1 Hyphomicrobiales bacterium
GCCATGACGGCGAGCGCCTGCAGGCCACCGCGGCATGAGCGACAAGAAGCCCGGATTCTTCAAGCGCCTGCTGGGCAGCCTGCTCGGCGGCGACAAACCCGCGCCCGAGGCCGAAGCCGCCGAGGCTCCGGCGGCCGGGACGGGCGGCGAAGCCCCTGCGGCGCGGCCGGAACCTCAAGCCGAGCGGGAAGCACCGGCCAGGCCCGAAGACAAGCCCGTCGCCAAGCCCGAGGACAAGCCGAAGGCAGAAAAGCCGCCAAAGGCGGAGGAAAGGCCTGCGCAGCCCGGGGCGGAAAAGGCGAAAGCGGCAAGGCCGAAGGCCGGAAAGACCGGCAAGCCGAAGGCGGAAAAGCCGAAACCCGCCCCGAAACCCGCTCCGAAGGTCGCCCCCAAGTCTGCCCCCAAGTCCGCCGGGGCGAAGCCGCAGGCGGTGGAGCCCGATCCCGCACCGAAGCCGGAACCGAAGGCCAGGACCAAGCCGAAGCCGCAAGCCGGGGCCGCGCCCGAAGCGGACACCCGGCCTGTGCCCGCCGCGAAACCGGCTCGCGCTGCGGAACCCGGACCCGCTCCCGAGCCGCAGGCACCTGTTGAGGAGCCTCCCGTTCCCGAGCCGGTGTCCGAGCCCGCTCCCGAACCTCTTGCGCCCGCGCCCGCGGCGCGGGAACAGCCGCCCGCCGCGCCACCGCAGGCGGAAGAAGAGCAGCCGCAGAAGAAAGGCTGGTTCTCGCGCCTGCGCGACGGCCTTTCCAAGACCTCGAACGCGCTCACCGACAACATTGCCGGCATCTTCACCAGGCGGAAGCTGGACGCCGCCACCCTGCAGGAACTGGAGGACGCGCTCATCCAGGCCGATCTCGGCGTGGACATGGCCATGCGCATCACCGCCGAGGTGGCCAGGGGCCGCTTCGACAAGGAGATCGCGCCGGAGGAAGTGCGCGCGGTTCTCGGCGCCGAGGTGGCCGGCGTGCTGGAGCCGGTGGCCAGGCCTCTTGAAATCGAGACCGCCAACCGCCCGCATGTTATCCTCGTCGTCGGCGTCAACGGCTCGGGCAAGACCACGACCATCGGCAAGCTCGCCAACCAGTACCGCAACGCCGGCAAGTCCGTGGTGCTCGCCGCCGGCGACACCTTCCGCGCCGCCGCCATCGACCAGTTGAAGATCTGGGGCGAGCGCACCGGCGCGCCGGTGGTGGCGCGCAACGTCGGCTCCGACGCCGCCGGCCTCGCCTTCGACGCCCTGACGCTGGCGCGGGAGCAGGAGGCCGATGTCCTTCTCATCGACACCGCCGGGCGCCTGCAGAACAAGGCCGACCTGATGGCCGAGCTGGCCAAGGTGGTCCGCGTGCTCAAGAAGATCGACGAGACCGCGCCGCACTCGGTACTGCTCGTTCTCGACGCCACCACCGGCCAGAACGCCGTGCGCCAGGTCGAGGTGTTCAGCGAGATCGCCGGCGTCACCGGCCTGATCATGACCAAGCTCGACGGAACCGCGCGCGGCGGCATCCTCGTCGCCATCGCGGAGAAGTTCGCGCTTCCGGTCCACGCCATCGGCGTCGGCGAGGGCATCGAGGACCTGCAGCCCTTCGACGCCTACGAGTTCGCCGCCCTCATCGCCGGCGCCCGGGAAAGAGTGGACGCATGACGGCCGCCGCGAAGCGGAAGCCCTCGCAGGGCGCCAAGCTCGTTCTCGACCTGGGACCGCTGCTGGTCTTCTTCGCCGTCAACGCGCTGGCCGGCATCTACTGGGCGACCGGCGCCTTCATGCTCGCCGTCGTCGCCGCGCTTGCCGTCTCGCGCCTCGCCTTCGGGCACTTTCCCGTCATGCCTCTGGTCACCGCCGGCTTCGTGCTCGTCTTCGGCGGCCTGACGCTGTGGCTTCAGGACGAGATCTTCATCAAGGTGAAGCCGACGGCGATCTACGCGCTGATGGCTGGCCTGCTGGTGGCGGGCATGTATTCAGGCCGCCTGTTCCTGCGCACCGTCATGGGCGAGGTGTTCGACCTCGACGACGCCGGCTGGCGCCGCGTCACCTGGCAATGGGCCGGCTTCCTGCTTGTCCTCGCGGTCCTCAACGAGATCGTCTGGCGGCATGTGTCGACCGACGCCTGGGTCACCTTCAAGGTCTTCGGCCTGCTGCCGCTGACGCTGCTCTTCGCCGTCGCCCAGTCGGTGCTGCTGCGCGACCATATCCGCGCCAGGGACTGATACCCGCATGCCGTCCCGTTCGGATCGTCCGTAACCGGACGGCTCAAGCAAAGTTGACTGGACCGCGCGCGGCGCCCGCCGCCAAACTCCGGACCACGGTGGGCAGCGGAGGCATAGTCACATGGGCAAGGATCGTCCTCAGGCGAAGCTCGAGGACTCGGCCATCCATCTGCTCCACCGCGCCGGTCAGTGTGCTCACGACATCTTCAGCGGCAACATGGACGGCTCCGGCCTGACGCCACGCCAGTTCGCCGTGCTGCTGACCGTCTCCCAGAACGAAGGCCTGTCCCAGGCGGACCTGGTGGAGCGCACCGGCATCGACCGCTCCACCCTTGCCGACATCATGCGCCGCATTCTCAGGAAGGGCCTGATCCGGCGCACCCGCACCAGGGAGGATGCCCGCGCCTACTCCGTCAAGCTGACGGAAGGCGGGGCGAGGGTTCTGGAGAAGGCATTGCCCGCCGCGCTGGGTTCCGACCAGCGCGTGCTCAAGGCGCTGCCCGCCGAGAAGCGCAAGGACTTCCTCGCCGCCCTCAGCACCATTGTCACGGCGCTGGAGCAGGACGCCGCCAGGCGCTGAGAACCTTCGCGCCTACGCCGAAATGTCGAGCACGCTCCCCGGCGGCTTCGGCGGCCCGTCCTGAGCCGCGCCGCCCGCGCGCGCGCCGCCGGCCCCGTAGGCCGCCGCCGTTTCCTCTCCCGCCAGCACGGCCGCGTAGGCCGAAAGCGTCTGCCGCGTGAACAGGCGCCTGGCCTCGTCCACGCCGGACGCCGGCGGCTCGTCGGCCTGCGGAGCGGCCCGCGCGGCCACCTGCGTCTCTACTTGCCGCGCCGGCGGCGCCAAGGCCGGCTGGGAGGCGGGAAGGACGCGCCCGGGCGCGGGTGTTTTGCCGAAGTCCTCGCGGATCGCGTCGGCGTGCGCCTTCAGGGCCGCGCCATCCATGGGCTTCAGCCGCGGCGCGCCCTGCGGCGCCTGGGGAATGCCTAGCGTCTTGACGATGGACATGGGTGTTTCGCGTTCCGTCCTAGGGTACGTACTCACAGAGAACCGCGCTTATGGTTAACGAAACGTTGCGCGGCTTGACCTGTCAGTATCGGGAGTTGCCGAAATCCCGGGTCTATGGCGGTCCGGCCCCCCGCCCGCGCTTACACTGGACCCCGGCCTGAAGCCGGGGTTTCGAATTCCTTGTGCCGGTCCTTGCTCCGAAACCCCGGGCTTGGCCCGGGGTCCAGCCGCCTTGGACCCCGGCATTGCGCCGGGGTTTCGGAAGTCCCTGCCTCCCTGGGCGCAAGATTTCCAGGAGGCGACGGCCTTTCCGACGAGCGGTCTATTTCCCGCGCGCCGCCTCGATCGCCGGCAGCAGCTTCTTCTCGATGGCGGCGGCGTCGATAGGGCCCACATGCTTGTGCAGGATTTTTCCGTCGCCCGAGACGATGAAGGTTTCCGGCACGCCATAGACGCCCCAGTCGATGGCCGCGGAGCCGTTGCGGTCCGCGCCCACCGCCGCGAACGGATTGCCCAGCCGTCCGAGGAAGCGCCGCGCCGCCGCCGGATCGTCCTTGTAGTTGATGCCGAAGAGCGGCGCGCCGCTCTTCTCCTTGAGCTCGGTGAGTATGGGATGCTCCGCGTGGCAGGGCACGCACCACGACGCCCACACGTTGACTATCGCCACCTTGCCAGCCTTCAGGTCGGCGGTGCTCAGCCCCGGCACCGGCTGGCCCGCATCCGATTTCAGCTCCGCCACCGCCGGCAGGCTGAATTCGGGAACAGGCTTGCCGATCAGCGCCGATGGCAGCCTGGACGGGTCGCCCGAATACAGGCCGAAATAGAACAGCGCCGCCAGCCCGGCGAACAGCGCCAGCGGCACCAGCGCCAGCCGCGAACGGTTCACGGGCCGTGGTGTATCGGTCCCGGACTTGCTCACCGCTTGCGCCCCCTGGCAGGCTTTTTCGCGGGAGAAGCCTTCTTCCTCGGGCCTTTCCCGCCGCCCGGCTTCGCCCTGGCGGGCGGGACGGCGGGCGGGACAGCGGCCCGGGACGTCTTGCGCGCTTCCAGTTCCGCCAGCAGCGTCCGCTGGGCGCGCAGGTCCGACACGATCCATGCCACCAGCGCCGACAGCACGACAACCGTCGCGCCATAGGCGAGCAGGATGAAGCTTGCGTGTGGTCCGAGATCGGGCATGGCTCAGGCTCCCGCCGCGCCTTCCACCTGCCGCATCCGCATCGCCGTCACGCGGCGGCGCAGGATCTCCGCGCGCATGGCGCTCATGTGCAGCACGAAGAACAGGCAGGTGAAGCCCGCCGCCATGACCAGCAGCGGCAGCAGGATGGAGGGATGGATGGCGGGGCCGCCGATGCGGGCCACGCTTGCGGGCTGGTGCAGCGTGTTCCACCAGTCCACCGAGAACTTGATGATCGGCACGTTGATGAAGCCGACCAGCGCCAGGATGGCCGCGGCGCGGCCCGCGCGCGAGGGCTCCTCGATCGCCTGCCAGATGGCGATCAGCCCGAGATAGAGCAGGAACAGCACCAGCACCGAGGTGAGCCGCGCGTCCCACACCCAGTAGGCGCCCCACATGGGCTTGCCCCACAGCATGCCCGTGACCAGCGCCAGCAGCGTGAAGGCCGCGCCGATGGGCGCCGCCGCCTTCGCCGAAACGTCGGCCAGGGGATGCCGCCACACCAGCGACGTGAAGGCCGACGCCGCTATCACCGTGTAGCCCATCATGGCGAGCCAGGCGGACGGCACATGGATGAACATGATCTTCACCGTCTCGCCCTGCTGGTAGTCGGGCGGCGCGACGAAGAAGGCGAGATACAGTCCCACGGCGATCAGCGCCACGGTCAGCCCCGTCAGCCAGGGCAGCACGGCGCCGGAAAAGGTCATGAAGCGGGTCGGGTTGGCGTATTTCTGCATCGGGCTCACATAGACGCTGTCATATGAATACACAATTCACGGGCCATTCACTGCAGGTTCATGCGTATTGCCGCGGCGGCGGCCACCGGCGCCAGCACCATCGACGCCAGCGACAGCGCCGCCAGGATCAGCAGCGCGGGCATCGGCGATCCCGGCCCCGTCACCGCCAGCGAGATCGACGACACGCCGAAAATGAGCACCGGCACCTGCAGCGGCAGAATCAGCAGCGACAGCAGCAGCCCGCCGCGCCGCAGCCCCAGCGTCAGCGCCGCGCCGATGGCGCCGATGAAGCTGACCGCGGGCGTGCCCAGCAGCATGCTCAGCAGCAGCATGGGATAGGCTTCGCCGGGAAGGTTGAGCAGCAGCGCCAGCACCGGCGCCGCCGCCAGCAGCGGCAGCCCGGTGGAGATCCAGTGGGCGAGCGCCTTGGCCGCCACCACCATCTCCAGCGGCAGGGGCCCGAGCGCAAGCGGCTCCAGCGCCCCGTCCTCGAAATCGTTGTGCAGGATACGGTCGATGGACAGCAGCGCCGACAGCAGCAGCGCCACCCACAATACGCCGGGCGCGATGCGCGCCAGCAGATTGAGGTCGGGCCCCAGTCCGAAGGGCAGGATGGCGATCACCGCGAGGAAGAAGCCGAGCGCCGTGAACACGGCCCCGCCCTCCCGGAAGGCGAGCCGCAGGTCGCGCGCGACCAGCTCGAGGAAGGGACCGGTCATCTCCGCCCCCCCTTGCGGCGCGCCGGACCGGCGGTCCCGCCCATGTCGAGCCGGTGCCGGAACGTCACCCCCAGCGGCAGGTGGGTCGCGGCGACGGCGATGCCGCCTCCCGACAGGTGCGCGCGCACGATTTTCGCCACCAGCCCGCAGGACGCGGTGTCGAGGGAGACCGTCGGCTCGTCCAGCAGCCACAGGGGCCTGGGAGCCACCAGCAGGCGGGCAAGCGCCAGCCGGCGCGCCTGGCCCGCCGACAGCAGGGCGGCGGGCACGTCGCGCAGGTCCTCCAGGTCGAGGGTCGCCAGCGCCTGCCCGATGCCGTCCCCGCCCAGATAGCCGGCCCAGAAGCGCAGGTTCTCCTCCACGCTGAGCGCCCGTTTCACGGCGTTGGCGTGGCCGATGAAATGGCAGCATTCGCCGGGCGTGGCGTCGCCCGCGCCGGTGAGCCTGAGCTTGCCGCCCCCGGGTTTGAGGAAACCCGCCATCATGCGCAACAGGCTGGATTTTCCCGCCCCGTTCGGGCCGGTCAGCAGCAGGCCCTCGCCGGCCTTGAGCCTGAGCGAGACACCGCTGAAAACCCGCCGGCCGCCCCGGACGCAGGTGAGCTGCTCGGCGATGAGCTGCATGTGGCGGCCTCCGGGAGACTGCGGCGACAGGGCGGTGCGTTGATACCTCTGGCCAGTTGTGGCCTTTCGATGCGGCGTTATATATATGTTCGGCAGACAAGAGACCACCATCGGTTGTGAGGACGGTTGCCGGGACGGCGCGGACGCGCCGGTCCGTTCTTGCTCCGGCCCCCGCCAGTGGCGGTCCGGCCTGACCCGCCCCGACCCCGACCCGGCGATTACGCCAAGGAGCCCGACGTGACAGCCCTGACCACGGTATCCCTCGATTCGTTCAAGTGCCGCCGCACGCTCAAGGTAGGCAAGAAGACATACGACTATTTCTCCCTGGCCCATGCGGAGAAGAACGGGCTGAAGGGCATCTCGAAGCTGCCTCTCTCCCTGAAGGTCCTGCTGGAGAACCTGCTGCGCCACGAGGACGGCAAGACCGTCACCGCCGACGACATCCGCGCCTGCGCCCAGTGGCTGAAGGCGAAGCGCTCCGACCGTGAGATCGCCTACCGCCCGGCCCGGGTGCTGATGCAGGATTTCACCGGCGTCCCCGCCGTCGTGGACCTGGCGGCCATGCGCGACGCCATGACCTCGCTGAAGGGAGACCCGGAGAAGATCAACCCGCTGGTGCCCGTCGACCTGGTCATCGACCACTCGGTCATGGTGGACTTCTTCGGCGGCAAGGACTCCTTCAAGCGCAACGTCGAGCTCGAGTATGAACGCAACGGCGAGCGCTACGAGTTCCTGCGCTGGGGCTCCACCGCCTTCGACAACTTCCGCGTGGTGCCGCCCGGCACCGGCATCTGCCATCAGGTGAATCTCGAGCATCTGGCCCAGACCGTGTGGACGAAGAAGGTGAAGGAAGGCTCGCGCAGCGTCACCTACGCCTTCCCCGACACGCTGGTGGGCACCGACAGTCACACCACCATGATCAACGGCCTCTCGGTGCTGGGCTGGGGCGTCGGCGGCATCGAGGCCGAGGCCGCCATGCTCGGCCAGCCGGTGTCCATGCTGATTCCCGAGGTCATCGGCTTCAAGCTGAGCGGCAAGCTCAAGGAGGGCGTGACCGCCACCGACCTCGTGCTCACCGTCACCGAGATGCTGCGCAGGAAGGGCGTGGTCGGCAAGTTCGTGGAGTTCTACGGCCCCGGTCTGGAGCACCTGTCGCTCGAGGATCGCGCCACCATCTCCAACATGGCTCCGGAATACGGCGCCACCTGCGGCTTCTTCCCCACCGACAAGGAGGCGCTGGATTATCTCAAGGCCACCGGCCGCAAGGCCGACCGCATCGACCTGGTGCGCGCCTATGCCAAGGCGCAGGGAATGTGGCGCACCAAGGACACGAAGGACCCGGTGTTCACCGACAAGCTGGCGCTGAACCTCGCCAAGGTGGTGCCGAGCATCGCCGGTCCCAAGCGCCCGCAGGACCGCGTGGCGCTGAAGGACGCGTCCTCCGCCTTCGCCGACGCCTTGGAGAACGAGTTCAGGAAGCCGGGCGAGCTTGGCAGGCGCGTGCCCGTTCCCGGCAGCAACCACGATCTCGGTCATGGCGACGTGGTTATCGCCGCCATCACCTCCTGCACCAACACGTCCAACCCGTCGGTTCTGATCGCCGCGGGCCTGGTGGCGCGCAACGCCGCCGCCAAGGGTCTGCAGGTGAAGCCCTGGGTCAAGACCTCGCTTGCCCCGGGCAGCCAGGTGGTCACCGACTACCTCACCAAGGCCGGACTGCAGAAGGACCTCGACAAGCTCGGCTTCGATCTCGTCGGCTACGGCTGCACCACCTGCATCGGCAACTCCGGCCCGCTCGACGCGCATATCTCCGAGGCCATCCAGAAGAACGACCTCGTCGCCTGCTCCGTGCTTTCCGGCAACCGCAACTTCGAAGGGCGCGTCAATCCGGACGTGAAGGCGAACTACCTCGCCTCCCCGCCGCTGGTGGTCGCCTATGCGCTCGCCGGCTCGCTCAACGTCAACCTGGCCAGGGACCCGCTCGGCACCGGCAAGGACGGCAAGCCGGTCTACCTCAAGGACATCTGGCCGACCTCCCGGCAGATCGCCAGGCTGATCCGCTCCTGCGTCACCCCGCAGATGTTCGCCAAGCGCTACGCCAACGTGTTCAAGGGCGACAGGCAATGGCAGAAGATCGGCGGCGGCGGCGGCAAGACCTTCAAGTGGAGCATGGGTTCGACCTACGTGCAGAACCCGCCCTACTTCGAGGGCATGACGCTGAAGCCCGAACCGGTTACCGACGTGCGCAACGCGCGCATCCTCGGCCTGTTCCTCGACTCCATCACCACCGACCACATCTCGCCCGCCGGCTCCATCAAGGCCGACGGCCCGGCCGGCAACTATCTGGTCGGGCATCAGGTGCGCCCGATCGATTTCAATTCCTACGGCTCGCGCCGCGGCAACCACGAGGTGATGATGCGCGGCACCTTCGCCAACATCCGCATCAAGAACCAGATGCTGCAGGGCGTCGAGGGCGGCTACACCAGGCACTACCCTTCAGGCGAGCAGATGCCGATCTATGACGCCGCCATGCGCTACAAGTCGGAAGGCGTGCCGCTCGTCGTTTTCGCCGGCAAGGAATATGGCACCGGCTCGAGCCGCGACTGGGCGGCCAAGGGCACGCGCCTGCTTGGCATCCGCGCCGTCGTCGCCCAGAGCTTCGAACGCATCCACCGCTCCAACCTCGTGGGCATGGGCGTGCTGCCGCTGCAGTTCCGCGAAGGCGAGTCCTGGCAGACCCTCGGCCTGAAGGGCGACGAACAGGTCACCATCGAGGGCCTCGCCAGCCTGGAGCCGCGCCAGGACGTGACCATGCGCATCTCCTCCGCCGCGGGCGTGCGCGATGTCACCGTGCTGTGCCGGATCGATACGCTGGACGAGATCGGCTACTTCAACCACGGCGGCATCCTGCCCTTCGTGCTGAGAAGCCTCGCCGAGGCCGCCTGACGCCGGCGGGCGCGCGGTCGGGTTTACCTGATCGCGCGCCGCCAATGGCCTCACCCAGACGTGAGTGGTAATTGAGGGGGCCTGCCCGGATACTCGGCCTGCTTGCGCGGGCAGCGCGGCAGGGGGAAACGAACCGGCATGGCGATTGTGCACAAGCTTTCCCTTTTCGGCCTCGCGGTAGCAGCAGCGGTTGTGGCGCTGCCACAGCGTTCGCGCTCCGCCGACGACGCCGTCAGCACCAAGTCGGTGCTTGAGCTGTTCACCAGCCAGGGCTGCTCCTCCTGCCCCGCGGCCGACGCCCTGTTCCAGAAGTTCACCCGGCGCGACGACCTCGTTGCTCTCACCTTCAACGTCGATTACTGGGATCACCTGGGCTGGCGCGACACTCTCGGCAGTCCCGAGAACACCGCCCGCCAGGTGGCCTATTCCAAGTCGCGCGGCGACGGCCGGGTCTACACGCCGCAGGTCGTGATCAGCGGCCTCAGGCATGTGGTGGGCAGCCGCGAGGACGACATCAACGACGCCATCGCTCGCACCCGCAAGTCGCTCGCCGAGCGCCGCGTCGGCATCGCGCTCGCCTCGGAAGGCGATACCCTGATCATCTCCGTTGACGGACAGCGCCCGGACGCCAAGCCGGCCAGGGGCACCGTCTGGCTGGCGATCTACGAGGACACCGTCCGCGTCGCCGTGCAGCGCGGCGAGAACAACGGCCGCGACCTCGTCTACTACAACGTGGTGCGCTCCTTCACGCCGGTGGGCCAGTGGTCGGGCGAGCCCCTGACCCTGCGTCTGCCGCGCCAGCATATCGCCGGCAAGGGCCATGACGGCTGCGCGGCCCTGCTGCAACTCGACACCGCCGGCCCCGTCGTCGGCGCCGCCAGCATCAAGCTCGACCAGTAGCGGATCGGAAAGCGTTGTCCCGGAGGACGGGACGGCTCGCGCGCGGAACCCGGGTTCCGGGCGGCCGCCCGGATGCCTGTCTCGTTACGCGGAGAACGCCTGGGAATACTTGGGAAGAAACGACCCGGTCCGAAGAGAAACCCCGGGGGGGCTGGGGGGCTGAGATATCCGTGGCCTCGCCTGGACCGGGCCGAGAGGCAACGATGTGACTCAACACCCCCATTGGGGCGTGCGCTGGGCCGGATTTTGGCAAGAGTGTGAATTTTATTTACGATTGTTACAAAACCGGACCGAACGGTCCCTCAGGCTTGCAATCGGTCCGGTCAGGCGCAATCATTGTCATGGAACTGACAAGGGAGGCGCTGTTGAGCGATACGGAACCCATAGTTCTGCGTCCTGCCGGGACGCACGGCCGGGGGCCGGCGGGCCCCGCACCGAACCCGGGTCAGGATCACAGCCCAGCCGTCAGTTTCAGCCGCCGGGAGCTTTCGCAAATCCTCGATGTCTATGGCCGCCAGGTCGCGGCCGGCGAATGGCGCGACTACGCCATCGACATGCTCAAGGAAAAGGCCGTGTTCTCGGTCTTCCGCCGCTCCAGCGAATGGCCTCTCTACCGCATCGAGAAGAACCCGAAGACCGCCCGCAAGCAGGGTGCCTACAGCGTGGTTGCAGCCGGGGGCCTGATCCTGCGCCGCGGCCATGACCTGGCGCGGGTGCTGAGGGTGCTCGACCGCGGCCCCAGGCTGGTGGAGGCCTGAGCCCCGCGCGGGCTCATCACTTGCGCGTCGGCGGCCGCGATTCGCCCGGCCCCAGCGCCCGTTCCATCTGCACGCTGTCCAGCCAGCGGCCATGCTTGTAGCCGATGCCGTGGAAGACGCCGACGAGGCGGAAGCCCGCCGCCCGGTGAAGCCCGATCGAGCCCGTGTTGTCCGAGTCGCCGATCACCGCCACCATCAGCCGGAACCCCAGCGCCTCGCACTCCTCCACCAGCCGCAGCAGCAACGCCCCTCCCACTCCCCTGCGGTGGAAGGCGGGATCCACGTAGACGGCGTCCTCGACCGTGTTGAAATACCCCCGGCGCGTCCTGTAGGCGCCCGCATAGGCATAGCCCGCGATGCCGCCGTCCACCTCCGCCACCAGATAGGGGTATCCCTCCGCCAGCAGCGCCGCGCGGCGGCGCGCCATCTCTTCCGCCCCCGGCGGGTCGTACTCGAAGGAGGCGAGCCCCTCGCGCACCGCCTGCGCGTAGATCTCCGTGACGCGGGCCACGTCCGTGTCCCGCGAGGCCCGCACCGTCACGCCCTTCCCATTGCTCTCAGCCGTGCCGTCCATTGCGTCCGCCCAAACGAAAGCGGGCCCCGGTGTCGCCACCGGGGCCCGCCGAAGTCATGCTTGCCTGTCCGTTATTCGCGGTTGCCGAACAGCGACAACAGCATCATGAACAGGTTGATGAAGTCGAGGTAGAGACGCAGCGCGCCCATGATCGCCTTGCGGCCGAGCGTGTCGCTGTCGTCACCTGCGTAATACATCTCCTTGATCTGCTGCGTGTCGTAGGCGGTGAGGCCGGCGAACACCAGCACGCCGATCACCGACACCGCGAACATCAGCGCCGAGGAGGCCAGGAACAGGTTGACGATCGACGCCAGGATGATGCCGATCAGGCCCATGAAAAGGAACGAGCCCCAGCCGGACAGATCCTTCTTCGTGGTGTAGCCGTACAGGCTCAATGCGCCGAAGGCCGCCGCGGAGATGAAGAACACCCGCGCGATGAAGCCGTGCGCATAGACCAGGAAGATCGAGGCCAGCGACAGGCCCATGAGACCCGCGAACGCCCAGAAGGCGATCTGCGCCCCCGACGTGCTCATCTTGCCGATGCGCGCGGAAAGCAGGAACACCATGCCCAGGGGCGCCAGCATCACCACCCACTTGAAGGGGCTGGTGAAGATGAACTGTCCGAACTGGGTGAGCTGCATCCCCGCCGCCGTCTGCTCGACCGCGGCCATGAAGGTCAGCCAGGCGACGGCCCCGGTGATGCCGACGCCGCTCGCCATGTAATTGTAGACGCGGATCATGTAGGACCGCAGACCCTCGTCGATGGCATACGTCTCCGCACGCCCGAGGGTCGCCGGCCGGCCATGAACCTGCCTGTCGAAATCCGCCATAACAGCTTCCTCTCTCGATACCCTAATCCGGAACCCCCGGATTTCCTCGTATTCGCTCGGGCTGGTTGGACCCGCACGCTTTGGCCACGAATATGGGGGTCGGGGAGGCCCCGCGCAAGGTGAAGCGGCGGAAACCCGCGAAAAAGTTACCGGAAACCTCTCCGTCCGGCGCGATCAGCCCTTGCGCAGCTCCGCGGCCGCCCCGGTGCCGAGAATCCGCCAGGTGCCGAAGGCCCCGAAAGCCAGCACCATGGCGGCCGCCAGCCCTATGGACTGCGCCACCGCGGCGCCGGAAAAGGCGAATCCCGCCTCCATGGCCTGGGTCACGACGATCCACGCGGCGACGGTGCCGAGAACCGCCGCCACCGCGCCGGTCACGAGCGCCAGCGCGCCATATTCCGCCAGATGCGCCGCCAGCAGCTTGCTCCGGCTCGCCCCCAGCGTCTTGAAGATGACCGCGTCGCGCACGCGGCGCCGGTGCGCCGCCGACATGGCCCCCGCCAGCACCAGCGCCCCCATCGCCAGCGTCAGCGCGCCCGCCGCCCGCACCGCCACCATCACCTTCTCGGAGATGTCGCGGATGGTATCGAGGGCGTCGCGCACCCGCATGGCGGAGGAGGCGGGAAAGCGCTCCGCCACTTCCTGGATGACGCGCGCCTCCCGCGCCGGTCCCGCATCCGTGGGCAGCGTCAGGGTGGCGAGGAAGTTGTGCGGGGCGCTGCTGAGCGCGTTGGGCGAAAACACCATGACGAAGTTTATGGAGAGCGACTCCCAGTCCACATGGCGCAGGTTGGCGATGCGCGCGGTGAGATTGCGCCCGAGCACGTTCACGGTGACTTCGTCGCCGATGGTAAGGCCGAGCCCGTCGGCGATCTCCTTCTCGAAGGAGACCAGCGGCGGCCCGTCATAACCCCTGGTCCACCACTCGCCCGCCACCAGTTGCGATCCTTCCGGCAGGAAATCGGAATAGGTCAGCCCCCGGTCGCCGTCGAGCACCCAGGCGATGTTGGGCGGCGGCTTGGTCTGCGAGGCGGGCGTGTCCTTCACCGTGACGATGCGCCCGCGCAGCATCGGCGCCTCGTCGATGCGCGCGTCGGGCTCGCGCTCGCGCACCAGCTCGCGGAACTCGCCCATGCGGTCGCGCGGCACGTCGAGCACGAAATAGTCGGGTGCGTCGAAGGGCAGCCGGGTGTCGAACTCCGCGATCAGCGAGCGGTCCACCAGCGAGACCGCCACCAGCACCGTCAGGCCCGCGCCGAGCGACAGGGCCACCGGACGGGTCAGGCCGGACGGGCCCGCCAGGCTGGCCCGCGCCAGGGACAGCGCCGCCACCCGGGACGACGGCAGCCGCGCCGCGATCCGGCGCATGGCCTCGCCCAGCCCCAGGAACAGCACCAGCGACGCGCCGATCCCCGCGCAGGCGAGGAAGGCGATCAGCCGGTCCTGCGCCGTGGCCACCGCGACCGCGACGATGCCCAGCGCGCACAGGGCCGAGCCCGCCACGAAGACATACCGCGGCCAGCGACCCTCGTCGGAGACCGCCTGCCGGAACAGCAGCGCCGGCGGCAGGTCGCGCGCGCGGCCCAGGGGCCACAGCACGAACATCAGCGCCGTGAGCACCCCGTAGAGCGCGGCCAGCGCCAGCGCCACCGGCTGCGGCTCAATGGCCAGCGCCACCGGCAGGGCGCCTTCCAATACCTTCGCCACCGCCCCGGGCAGCAGACTGCCGAGCGCCAGTCCGATGGCCGTTCCCGCCAGCGCCAGCATCAGCACTTCCGCCAGGTAGACCCGGAACACCAGCCCGCCCGAAGCGCCCAGGCACTTGAAGGTGGCGATGGCCGCGCGCTTGCGTGCCAGATAGGCGGCGACCGCGTTGGCGACGCCGACGCCGCCGATCATCAGCGTGGTGATGCCGGCGAGCGTCAGGAACTGGCCGAAACGCTGCGCCATGCGGTTGAGGCGCGGCGCCGGGTTGCCCCGGTCGCGGATCTGGAAGCCGGATTCGGGATAGCGAGAGGTGATCTCCGCCTTCAGCGCCTCGAGGGATCTCGCGCCGGCGCCTGGCGGCAGCCGCAACCGGTAGTGCCAGTTGACGATGCTGCCAGGCTGCAGCAGTTGCGTGGAGCGCAGCGTCTCCTGCGACACGATCATGCGCGGGCCGAAGGCCGAGCGGCCCGACAGGCGGTCGGGCTCCTCCTCGATTTCCGCCACGATGCGGATCTCGGCCTCGCCCACCTTGAGCAGGTCGCCCACCTGGGCGCCGATGCGCTCCATGAGCAGCTTCTCCACCGCCGCCGCTCCCGCATTCGACAGGAGCACGGCCGGCGCGACCGGTCCCGAAGGGCTGGTCAGCCTGAGCGCCCCATAGAGCGGATAGGCGTCGTCCACGGCTTTCAGCCGCACCATGGCCGCGCGCTTGTCGCTGACCTTGCGCGCCATGGCGCGCAAGGTGGCGGTCTCGCTGACCGCGCCCTTCCGCTCCAGGAAACCGCGTTCCTCCGGCGTCGTCTGACGGTGCACCAGCGTCAGCGACATGTCGCCGCCGAGTATGGCCTGTCCCTGGCGCTCCAGGCTCAGCGTCAGCGTATGGGCGAGCGAGGCCACGCCCGCGATCGCCGCCACGCCCAGCGCGATACAGGCGACGAAGACGGTGAAACCGGAAAGCCCGGAGCGCAGTTCGCGCAGCGCCAGCCGGATTGCCAGCGGAAGCCTCGCCGGCATGCGCGCCGGAATATCCGCCACGGAGACGCCGCTGCTCATGTAACCGCGCCCGCCTTGCCGCGCGGCGCGCGAGCCGTCGGGGCCGGCGGCGCTATGCGGCCGTCATGGATGCGGATGACGCGCCCGCAACGCGCCGCGAGCGCCTCGTCATGGGTGATCAGCATCAGCGTGGCGCCGCGGCGTTCCTGCATCTCGAACAGCAGTTCGATGATGCCTTCGCCGGTGGCGCTGTCGAGATTGCCGGTCGGCTCGTCGGCCAGCAGGATGGAAGGATTGCCGGCGAGCGCGCGGGCAATGGCCACGCGCTGCTGTTCGCCGCCGGAGAGCTGGGCGGGAAAATGCGTGGCTCTCCCCGCGAGCCCCACGTCCTTCAGCGACCGCATCGCCGCCTCATGGGCGTCCGCGCGGCCAAGGAACTCCAGCGGCAGCGCGATGTTCTCAAGAGCAGTCATGGTCGCCAGCAGATGGAAAGACTGGAATACGATGCCGATGCGCGCCGCCCTCAGCTCCGCCAGCGCGTCCTCGCCCAGCTTCGTCAGTTCCTCGCCCGCCACCGTTACCCGGCCCGAGGTCGGCCGCTCGAGCCCCGCCGCCACCATCAGCAGCGTCGACTTGCCCGAGCCGCTCGGCCCCGTCACCGCCACGGCCTCGCCATCGCCGATTTCCAGGCTGATGCCTTTCAGGATATCCACCGGCCCGGCCTGGCTGGGCAGGGTGACGCGGACATCCTCGAAGCGGATGGCGGCGGTTCCGGGCTTGGCGGGCTGGCTTTTGGCGCGGTCGGGTCTCATATATTCCGGGAAGCAGGATTTCAGGACTTGAGGACGAGTGAAGTGAACCTACGCAGGACTGGGGCCGCCATGAGGCACAACCGTGCGCACCGCCGGTATATGGGTCTGGCAGGGGCGATGCGCCACGTCTTATACGCCGGCCTCGCCGCAATCCTTCTAACCGGATTCATGAGCCCTACCAAAGCCGATGACACCATTGTGATCCTGGCTTTCGGCGACAGCCTGACGGCGGGATACGGCCTCAAGCCGGGCGAAGCCTTCCCCGACCGCCTGCAGGCCGCTCTGCGGGCCAGGGGCCACAAGGTCGAGGTCGTCAACGCCGGCGTCTCCGGCGACACCACCGCGGCCGGCCTCGCCCGTCTCGACTGGTCGACGCCGGACAACGCCGACGCGGTCATCCTGGAACTGGGCGCCAACGACGCCCTGCGCGGCCTCGACCCGGCCGAGGCGAAACGGAACCTTGAGAAGATGATCGAGGCCTTCCGCGAGAAGGGCCTGGAAATCCTGCTGGCCGGCATGAAGGCGCCGCCGAACTTCGGCCGCGAATACGGCGAGACCTTCGACGCCATCTATCCCGCCCTGGCGGAGAAACATGGCGTTCTGCTATATCCCTTCTTTCTCGACGCCACCATGACCAGGGCCGGCATGAGCCTTCCCGACGGCCTGCACCCCAGCGCCAGAGGCGTCGAGGCCGTCGCCCAGGCCATCCTGCCCAAGGTGGAGGAACTGATCGCCCGCACCCGCGCCGCCAAGGCGGCCGCGCCCGGGGCGCGCACGCAATAGTCGGATGCAACGTCCCTCCGGCACTTGGCCATGCGGCCCATGGAGCGAAGCGGAATGCGGGGGATGACGTAGACCCCGCCGGGTTCCGTTCCCCGGATTTCGCCGCCCTGCATCCGGGCTGCGCCGGCGGCGCGTGCTGACGCTTTTTCCGGCTTTCAATCCGGATTCATATCGCGTTAGAAGGGAGTCGCAGGCCGGGCTTCCGCCCGGCCCGGAACGGCAAGGAGGCCACGCCCCATGCCCCGCCTTTTCTCCGGCATCGAGATTCCCCGGCCCATCGGCGACCGCCTCGCCATGCTCAAGGCGCCGTTGCCCGGCGCGCGCTGGGTGGATCCCGATAACTATCACGTCACCCTGCGCTTCATCGGCGACGTGGACGACATCGCCGCGCGCGAGTTCGCGGCCAATCTCGACCGCGTCCGCGCCGCGCCCTTCGACCTGACGCTCGACGGGCTGGGCTCGTTCGGGCGCGGCAAGCCCCATTCCATCTGGGCCCGCGTGGCGCCCTGCGCGGCTCTCGACGCGCTGCAACGCGCCCATGAGCGCGCGGCCCGTTCAGCCGAGCTGCCGCCGGAGTCCCGCCAGTTTCATGCCCATGTGACCGTCGCCCGCCTGCGCAACACCCGGCCCGAGGCGGTGGCCCGCTATCTGGAGCAGCGCGGCGCCTTCTACTCCGGACCGTTCCGCGTCTCGCGCTTCGTGCTGTTCTCTTCCCGCGCCTCCACCGGCGGCGGGCCCTATGTAGTGGAAGAGGACTATCCCTTCGAACTGGCGGGAAGTCCCGCCTAGCGCATCATCCGGCCAGGTGGAATCGCTTGGCCGGTAAGATCATGCGCCAGATCAATAGCTTGAGCATGATCTTATCGGAAAAGCGGTATCCACTTTTCCGGATCATGCTCTAGCGAAGCTTGCCCAGATGCGCGAGCAGCCCCCGGCTCGCCTCCTCGATCATGTCGAGCACCGCCTCGAAACCGCCGGCGTCGCCATAATAGGGGTCCGGCACCTCGCGCGGGCCGGACCGCGGCGCGAACTCCATGAACAGCCGCACCTTCTCCCGCGAACCCGCGGGCGCCATGGCGCGCAGATGGGAGAGGTTGGACTCGTCCATGGCGAGAATCAGGTCGAAGCTCTCGAAATCCTCCTCGACCACCTGCCGCGCCTTCTGGCCCGTGATGTCGATGCCCCGCGCCCGCGCCGCCTTGCGGGCGCGCGCGTCAGGCGGGTTGCCCGCGTGCCATGCGCCGCAGCCGGCGGAGTCCACATGCACGTCCAGGCTGCCCGCCGCGGCCACATGGCGGAACACGCCCTCGGCCATCGGCGAGCGGCAGATGTTCCCGAGGCACACGAAAAGGACGCGATGCTGTGTCATGAATCCTTGCTACGTTGAACATGGCGGCGTTTCGCGCGAGTTTTCTCACGTGGCCGGCCGCCACGGCAAGCGGCAAGCCAAGCGCAAGCGGCAAGCCAAGCAAGGGAGGCGACCATGTCCGGCAAGCTGACCGGTGAAGAGCGCAAGGCCGCGCTCGCCGGCGTCGAGGGCTGGAGCGAATGCGACGGCCGCGACGCCATCGCGAAGACATTCAAGTTCGAGGATTTCGCCGCCGCCTTCGACTGGATGGCGCGGGTGGCCACCGAGGCGGAGAAAATGAATCACCATCCCGAATGGTTCAATGTCTGGAACCGGGTGGAGGTGACCCTGTCCACCCATGACGCGGGCGGCCTCACCGCGCGCGACATCGAGCTCGCGCGCCGCATGAATGCCCTTGCGGGAGAGAAGTAGTCCTGCTCAGAAGCCGGCCAGCCAGCCGAAGATGCCGTTCCTGCGGAAGGCGGGATGCGGCGCTTCGGCCCGCCGCAGCACCGGCTGAGGCGACACCGTCGCCGACCATTCGGACAGGGGTTCCGCGTCGGACATGGCGGTTCCGGCATCGGCCAGTTGCGGCTGCGCGTCCACGCCGAGCGCGCGCTGGGCGTAGATTTCCTTCGCCTCCGCCGTCCACGGATCCGGCCGGCACTTGCAGCCGGCGACGTATTCCTGCCGGTAGCGGAAGGCGTTGGGCAGGTCCGCGTAGCGTTCGCCCCTGGCGGTCGTCGCCTGCTCCACCTCCCCGTCCGGATTGGGATGCACGAACAGCTTCACGTCCGCCTGGCAGCTCGACTTGCAGATCTGCTCGTCGGCGGCGAAGCGGCTGCGCACCGTGGAGTAGCTGATCGGGAAGTAATAGCCGTCGCAGGTGCGCACGCACAGCGTCCGGAAGGTGTGGAACTGCTTCGGCTCGCCGGCACCGTCGGAGCCCGGCGCCGGATATCCGGGCTGATAATAGGGCGACACCTGGTAGCCCGGCGACGACGGCGCCCCGCCAAAAAGACCGGAGAAGAATCCGCCCCGCTGCGGCACGGGCGTCGGCGCCACCGGAGCCACATAGGACGGAGCGGGCACGTTGCGCGGCCGGCCCTGGGCGGAAAGCGCGCGCGCGCGCGCGTGCAGTTCGCGGCATTCCGGAACCGAGTCCGCGTATTGCGGAAGATTGCAGCCATAGCGCGCGATTTGCGCGTTCACCTCCGCGAGCGGCGAGGCCGATCCCGCGGGCGTGACGCCGATGGCGGAAAGCGCGGCGAGCGCGCCGAGCCCGGAAAGGGCGGCAAGTCGGGGCGAAAACCTGGGCATACGCGGTACTTGAAGTCCCGGTTACGGCTGTCGGACGGTGCCGGGCCGGGCGAATCACTATCCCGGCGGGGCGCTTGTGGGACCCCACACTGCCGCCTATCTGTTAAGGAGCTTCTAAATTGCGCACCGGATGAGGACAGCAATGGTTCTGGATCGCAACGGCAACGCCGGCACCCAAGACGCGCGCGAGCGCCAGGTGAAGGCCGAGTTCTGGGAAAAGTTCCGCCGGGTGGCGGGGCGCATTCCCTTCTCGGGCGACCTGGTGGCGGCGTATTACTGCGCCATGGATCCCGCCACGCCCCTGCGCGTGCGCGGCATGCTGCTGGCCGCGCTCGCCTATTTCATCCTGCCGGTGGACGCGATTCCCGACGCCATCCTTGGTCTCGGCTTCACCGACGACGCGGCGGTCATCGCCACCGTCATCGCCATGGTGCGCGACAACATCACGCCCGTGCACCGCGCCGCGGCCGCCCGCGCGCTGCGCCAGGAGCCGGACGTGGCCGCGCGGCCGAAGTGATCACTTCATCTGCGGGGCGATGACCACCTTGCCCTTCGCCTCGCGCCGGTCGATGGCTTCCAGCGCCTCGCGGGTCTGCGACAGCGGATAAACCTTGTGGACGTGCGGCTTGAGCTTGCCCCCGGCCACCCAGTCCACCACCTGCGCGATGTTGGCACTGTTCTTCTCCGGGTTGCGCCGTACGAACTCGCCCCAGAACACGCCCATGAGCGAAGCGCCCTTCAGCAGCGCCAGGTTGAGCGGCATCTTCGGAATTTCTCCCGCCGCGAAGCCGACCACGAGATAGCGGCCCTCCCAGGCGGTGGAACGGAAGGCGGGCTCCGCGAAAGGACCGCCAACGCAGTCATAGACCACGTCGGCGCCGGCGCCGTCGGTGAGGTCGCGCAGCCGCTGCTTCAGATCTTCCTCCGTGTAGTTGATGGTCTCGTGCGCACCGTGCGCCCGGCACAGGGCAAGCTTGTCTTGCGATGACGCGCAGGCGATCACCCTCGCTCCCATCAGCGCCGCGATCTCCACCGCCGCCAGTCCCGCCCCGCCCGACGCGCCCAGCACCGCCACCGTGTCGCCCGCCCGCACCCGGGCGCGGTCCGAAAGGCCATGCATGGCGGTGCCGTAGGTGATGGTCAGCCCCGCCGCCACCTCGAACGGCACCCCGTCCGGTATGGGCGTCAGGCTTGAAGCGGCCGCGACCGTTTTCTCCCGCGCGCCGTTCCAGCGCACATTGGCCAGCACCCGGTCGCCCGGCTTCACCCCGGTCGCTGCCGGGCCCGTGGCCTCCACCACGCCGGCCACTTCCGCCGCCGGCGAGAACGGCATCGGCGGCTTGAACTGGTACTTGTTGCGGATCATCAGCGTGTCGAAGAAGTTCAGCGCCGCCGCCTCCACCCGCAGCAGCACCTCGCCCTCTCCCGCCTCCGGCTCGTCGATATCCTCGATGGCGATCACCTCGGGGCCGCCGAACCGCCTGCACATCGCTGCCTTCATCGCCTGTTTCCTTCGCTGACCGTACAGTCCGCTGCATAGCCCAGCCGCCCGGGATTTGCACGCCTCCCGCTTTGCGGCTAATCACGTGCGCTGAAAGGGGGTTCGCATGGCTGCGGTACAGGACAGCGTCGTCGCGCCACGGCGCGGTTATTTCGGCATCGGCCTGGAAAACATCTCCAAGCCCATGAACGCGGGCAACCTGCTGCGTTCCGCGCACGCCTTCGGCGCCAGCTTCTTCTTCACCATCGGCGCGCGCTTCGAGCCCCGCAGCGCCCCCGCCGACACCTCCCGCGCGCCCGCCCATCTCCCCGTCTACGCCTGGGAGGGCCTGGACGACATGGTTCTGCCCGAGGGCTGCAGCCTCGTGGGCGTCGAGCTGCTCGAGGAGGCAGTGCCGCTGCCGAGCTTCCATCATCCCACCCGCGCCGCCTATGTGCTCGGACCCGAACGCGGCTCGCTGTCGCCCGCCCTGCTTGAAAGATGCGACCATGTCGTCAAGATACCGTCCGCTTTCTGCATCAATGTCGCCACCGCCGGCGCCATCGTCATGTACGACCGCATACGCGTGCTGGGCCGTTTTCCCGACCGGCCCGTGAGCGTCAACGCGGTCCCGCTGCCGCGGACCGGTCATGTGCATGGCAAGCCGAAGCGGCGGCGCAAGCAGTGAGATCGATTTCGCGGCGCCGGGTCGCCGCGTTTGCTGGCCAAACGGAAAGGGAGGCGTTATGATTTTTCCCGATCGCAAAGAGGGGCGGGGGCCAATGCGAAGCGTCATGTTTGCTTGCGTCGCCTGCGGGGTCGTGGCGGCGACGCCCGCTTATTCGCAGGCGGCGAAATTCGTCGAGCGGTTCGGCGACTGGATGGCCTATGCGTCGGACGCCGGCGGCAAGAAGATCTGCTTCGCCGTCTCCGAGCCGAAGGACATGAAGCCCAAGGGCGTCAAGCGCGGGCCGGTATACTTCTACATTTCCGAGTGGCCCGCGGAGAAGGTCTCCGGCGAGATCAGCGTCAAGATGGGCTATCCTCTGAAGGAGGGCAACGACGTCGAGGTCAAGATCGGCGGCGACACCTTCAAGCTCTTCGTCAAGGACGAGGGCGCCTATGTGGAATCCGCCGACACGGAAAAGAAGCTGGTCGAGGCCATGAAGAAGGGCAGCACGATGGTTATCCAGGGCCGCTCCACCCGCGGCACCCTGACCACCGACGAATACTCCCTCTCCGGCGCGACGGCGGCCCTGGATCGCTCCCAGACCGAATGCAAATAGCCCGGATTTCCCGAACCTGATCCTGCCCGCGCGCGGCCATTCGCATTTGCCCGCGATTCCTGCTATCTGCGGGGCATGAACGAGACCCAGCTCACGCGCGCACCCGCCCTCGCGGCGGTATCGCGGCCGCCCGCCGGCGCTGCGGACGCCGGACCGCGCCCGTCGCTGGTCGGCCTCGGCCGCGACGCGCTGGCCGAAAAGCTGGCCGCAATCGGCGTGCCCGGGAAACAGTTGCGCATGCGCGCCAGCCAGCTCTGGAACTGGCTCTATGTGCGCGGGGCCACGGGCTTCGCCGAGATGACCAGCATCTCCGCCGACCTGCGCGCGCGGCTGGAGGAAAATTTCTCGATCGACCGCCCCGGCATCGCCGCCGAGCAGGTCTCCTCCGACGGCACCCGCAAGTGGCTGCTGCGGCTCGCCCCGGACGGGCGCGGCGGTCCGCCGCTGGAGGTGGAGACGGTCTATATCCCCGAGGCCGGCCGCGGCACGCTCTGCATCTCCAGCCAGGTCGGCTGCACGCTCAATTGCAGCTTCTGCCATACCGGCACCCAGCGCATGGTGCGCAATCTCACCGCCGGCGAGATCGCCGGACAGATCCTGCTGGCGCGCGACCGCATCGGCGAATGGCCGGGAGCGGCGCCCCACGACCCGCGCGGCCTCCCCTCCACCGAGCGCAAGATCACCAACATCGTGCTCATGGGCATGGGCGAACCGCTCTACAACTTCGACAATGTGCGCGACGCCATGGAGATCGCCTCCGACGGCGAGGGCCTGTCCGTCTCCCGGCGTCGCATCACCCTGTCCACCTCCGGCATCGTCCCCGAGATTCCCCGCTGGGGCGACGAGGCCGGCACCATGCTGGCCATCTCGCTGCACGCGGTTCGCGACGATCTGCGCGACGAACTGGTGCCCATCAACCGCAAATGGCCCATTCGCCAGTTGCTGGAGGCCTGCCGCAACTATCCCGGCCTCTCCAACGCGCGCCGCATCACCTTCGAATATGTGATGCTGAAGGGCGTCAACGACTCCATCGCCGAGGCGAAGGAGCTGGTTCGCCTGCTCAAGCACATCCCGGCCAAGATCAACCTCATCCCCTTCAATCCCTGGCCCGGCGCGCCTTACGAGTGCTCCGATTGGGAGCGGATCGAGAAGTTCGCGGAGGTGGTGAACCGCGCCGGCTATGCCAGCCCGGTGCGCACCCCGCGCGGACGCGACATCATGGCCGCCTGCGGC
>JBFWSL010000024.1:0-18007 GCA_050248375.1 Hyphomicrobiales bacterium
CACGGTGGTCAGGCCCTCTATGCGGCTGGCGAGGAAATCCTTCAGGCCGCCGGGGAAATGGAACGTCGCGCTCTGCGGCGTCTCGTCCTTGTCTGAAAGCAGCTCCCTGGCGCAGGACCAGCGGATCTCGACGCCACCGAACAGATAGGCCTTGGAACGCGCCATGCGGAACAGGCGCGCCGGCTTGAAGGCGCATTTCTGTCCGAAGATCTGCGGGTCCGGCAGGAAGCGGACTCTCGTGCCGCGCCGGTTCTTGATCTCGCCGAGTTTTTCCAGCGGACCGGCCGGCTTGCCGCGCTTGTAGAGCTGCCGATAGAGCTTGCGGCCGCGGGCGACCTCGACCTCCAGCTTCTCCGACAGCGCGTTGACCACCGAGACGCCGACGCCGTGCAGGCCGCCGGAGGTCTCGTAGACCTTGGTACTGAATTTCCCGCCCGCATGCAGCGTGGTCATGATGACCTCGAGCGCGGACTTGGTCTTGAACTTGGGATGGGGGTCCACGGGGATGCCGCGGCCGTTGTCGGTCACCGTCAGCCAGCCATCTTTGTCGAGGTTCACCTCGATCCAGTCGGCATGGCCCGCGACCGCCTCGTCCATGGAGTTGTCGATCACCTCGGCGAAGAGGTGATGCATGGCCTTCTCGTCGGTACCCCCGATATACATGCCCGGCCGGCGCCGGACCGGCTCGAGGCCTTCCAGCACCTCGATGTCGGCGGCGGTGTAGGCCTCGTCACCCGAAGCCTTGCCGCGCGCCGGCTTCGCCTTGCCTTTCGGTGCGGCATTGCCCCGGGCCGTCTTGGCCGAACGGCTGCGGCTGGCGCCGCTGTCGAGTTTGGCGAACAGATCGCGCGAAGCCGCCATGTCTCACCTGTCTCCGGTCACGCTGGATGGCCGCGAATCGACCGTATTCTGGAATGTCCGTATGTCCGAGAGGTCGCACGGGATTCGGGCATTTGCAAGGGCATGGAGACCGAGCGTCGCGGCGGATTTACCCGCCGCTGCGCCGCAAGGGGCGGGCAAATTCCCGGATATCCCCGATGAGCAGGTCGGGCTCTTCCATGGCGGGAAAATGCCCGCCGCGGGGCATCCGGGTCCAGCGGGTGACGTTGTAGACCCGCTCGGCACAGGAGCGTGGAGGCCATGCCAGCATTTCGGCGGGAAACAGGGCGCAGGCCGTCGGCACCTCGACCCGCAGCCCTTGCGGCGACAGGATGCGCCCGCCTTCCTCGCGGCGGCCCGTATAGATCCAGCTCGCCGTACAGAAGCTCCCGGTGACCAGGTAGATCATGATGTTGGTCAGTATCTCGTCCTTCGAGTAGACGCTCTCGATGCCGTTTCCCCCGGTATCGGACCAGGCGCGCCACTTCTCCACGATCCAGGCGGCGACGCCCACCGGACTGTCCATCATGGCGTAGCCGAGGGATTGGGGCTTCGTCGCCTGCTGGGTCCGGTATCCTTCCTCCATGGCCTGTTCCCGCTCGAGGCGTTCGGCCCATGCTTGTTCTTCCGCGCCAACGGGGGCGCCGGGAGGGCGCATCATCATGATGTTGAGATGAATGGCGCGGCAGGCGGGCGTATGCTCGAAGCCGAGCCAACTGGAGATGGCGCCGCCCCAGTCACCGCCCTGGGCGAGATATTCGCGGTATCCGAGGGTGCCGGTCATCAGCGAGGCGAACAGAGCGGCCATGGCGCGGGGACCCATGGGCCGTTCCGGTTTGCCGGAAAAGCCGAAGCCGGGAAGCGACGGCGCGATCACGTCGAAGGCGTCATCCACGCTGCCTCCGAAGCGTTCGGGGTGGGCCAGCGGTTCGATGACGTGACGGAATTCGTAGATCGAGCCCGGCCAGCCGTGGCTGACGATGAGGGGCAGGGGCGCGGGTCCGCTGCCGCGTTCATGTATGAAGTGGATGTCGAGGCCGTCCACCGTTGCTGTGAATTGCGGAAACCGGTTCAGCACGGCTTCCTGCGCCCGCCAGTCGAACTCCTCGGTCCAGTAGGCGCACAGCTCCCTCATGTAGGCGAGGTTGGCCCCGTATTCCCATCCCTCCAGCGCAGGCATGGACTCCCAGGGAAAGGACGCAACACGGTCGCGGATGCGCGCCAGCATGTCGTCGGGGATGCTGACGGTGAAGGGGCGGACCGGGACGGATGCGGAACCGGATTCCGGCGCCGCCATCAACCGTTCTCCTTCAGCGGACGCAGGGGCACCTTGACCACAGCTTCGCCGTCGAGGACGACCTTGTCCGCCACCTTGCAGACGCAGGCAAGCCGGGCGCGGGACTTCCCAGGCACCAGCTCCTCGACGCGGACGGAAACATCGACCTTGTCGCCTATGCGCACGGGCGCGCGGAAATGCAGCGATTGCGAGATGTATATGGCGCCGGGGCCGGGCAGGCGCGTGCCGAGCAGGGCCGAGATAAGACCGGCGGTGTAGAGGCCATGGGCGATGCGGGTGCCGAAGGGCGTCTTGGCCGCGAAATGCTCCGAGAGGTGGATCGGATTGCGATCGCCGGTGATCTCGGCGAAGCCGACGACATCCTCGGACGACACGGTCTTGGAGAAGGACTCGGTCATGCCGAGCGAGAGATCCTCGAAATAGAGCGTCTGTAGCGGAAGGAACATGGATGACCGGTCGGGGCGGGGCTGTGGCTGGCCCGCACTTTAACCGACACAGCCAAGAGGTCCAGCCGGGACCATGCCTTGGGCCGCGTCACGGCTGCCGTATTTCCGTCTTGCGCTTCCAGCGCTTCAGGTTGGGCAGTTGGCGCATAAAAGCCGCCGCGAAGCTGAAACCCCGCCGGCTGTGGCTTCCGGCGGGGTTCCTTTTGTCCGTCAGTGGGGGTCTTGCTCTCAAAGGGCCTGGCCGCTTGCTGCGGTCCCCAACGCCGCATGGCGGGCGGCGGTGCATGGACGACCGGTTGGCTCAGGGGCTCCTTGCCGTTATCCCCGACCTGAGTGACTCAAGTCTATCCGGGCCGGTACTTCCGGTCCGGCTTCATGGATGGATTGTCGGTGATGCCGTCGCGGCGTGCGCCGGTCGCGCATGACGCCAATGGCGGATTACGCCGGACGGCAGCCTCGCTTCGGAGGATTCATTTTCCTAAACCTCCTTTTCCTGAGTACGGACAATCATGCGCCTCCGTGGCGCGCTCGTCAAATGCGCGGCGCTCAAACATGTTTGAGATGCGGCCCACTTGAAATTGGGCGCCGCTCATCCGATCTGGCCGCCGTCTTTCCTGGTGATGGCGACGACGGATGGGCGGGGCGGCACCCCCGGCGTGAAATCCGGCCAGCGGGTCGTCGGGTTCTCGAAGGTGCTTGGTGTATTGTCCTCGGATTCCCCAGGATGCTGCACCGAGACGAACAGCGTTTCGCCGTCGGGCGTGAAGCAGGGGCCGCACAGCTCTGCGCCGACGGGGCAGCGGAAGAAGCAGCGGGAGGTGCGGCGCATCTCCCCCTCGGTCTCCAGCGACCACAGCCCGTCGGTCCGGCCGGTCTTTTCCGCGCTGTTACCGTCGGTGGCGATCCACAGGCGGCCGAGATTGTCGACGGCGCAGTTGTCGGGCATGCCGAACCAGCCGTCTTGCGTGGTGGCGCCGGAGAAGGTGGCCCCGACCTCGCCACGGGACGGGTCGCCGCATCTGAGCAACACATCCCACTCGAAGCTCTCCGAGGCGTGGTCGCCGCCGTCGGGCCTCAGCTCGATGATGTGCCCGAAGGCGTTCTTCGCGCGCGGATTGGCGTGGTCAACTTCACTGTCCTTGCGGCGGGTGTTGTTGGTCAGCATGACGTAGACCTTGCCCGTGCGCGGGTTCGCCTCCACGTCCTCGGGGCGGTCCATGCGGGTGGCGCCGAGCAGGTCGGCGGCGCGGCGGGCCTCGATGACCACGTCGGCCTGGCCGTGGAAGCCGTTCTCCGGCGTCAACGGTCCCTGGCCGTGCACCAGCGGCAGCCAGCGTCCCTTGCCGTCGGGTCCGAAGCGGGCGACGCAGAGCGTGCCGCTATCCAGCAGGTCACGGTTGGCGGCGGGATCGTCCTTCACCGTGCCGGCGGTGACGAAGCGGTAGACATACTCGAAGCGCTCGTCATCGCCCTGGTAGACGACGAAGCGGCCGTCGCCGTTGACGATGTTGCCGGCGCCTTCATGCTTGAAGCGGCCAAGTGCGGTGCGCTTCCTCGGCGCCGATGCGGGGTCGCGCGGGTCGATCTCCACCACCCAGCCGAAGCGGTTGGCCTCGTTGGGCTCGCTGTCGATGGCGAAGCGTGCGTACACGTCGCCCCAGGACTGCCAGTTGCCGGGCACGCCGTAGCGTCTGTAGTTCGCATGCTCGCGGTGGCCGTCGGAAAGCCTGCCCCGGAAATAGCCGTGGAAGTTCTCCTCGCAGGTGAGCCATGTGCCCCACGGCGTCACGCCGCCGGCGCAATTGTTGATCATGCCGAGGACATTGCGGCCCTCCGGGTCGGCGGATGTCTTCAGGCGGTCGTGGCCGGCGGCGGGACCGGTGATCTCCATCGGCGTCAGCGGGGTGATGCGGCGGTTGAACCGGGAATCCCGCACCACGCTCCACTTTCCGTCCGTGCGGGCGACCTCTATCACCGTGCCGCCGTGGGCGGCCATCTCGATGTCCACCAGTTCGCGGGTCATCTTCGCGAAGGCGGCGTCGCTGGTGTGCTGCACGCCCACGCCGGGGAACATGAGCTCCTCGTTGGTGTATTCGTGGTTGATCACCAGCAGGCCGCGGTCGGCGGAGCCGCCGAGCGGGATGAAGCCTATGAAGTCGTTGTTGTAACCGAACTGGCGCAGTTGCTTCCGCGCGTTCTGGGCTTGCGGATCGAACTCCGGCGCATCGGCGAAGACGGGGTCGCCCCAGCGGACCAGGATGTCGGCGTCGTAGCCCGCGGCGACATGGTGAGTTTCGTCCGCGCCGGCGGCGACTTCCTCGAAGTCGAAGGTGAACATGTGTGTGTAGCCGGCCTGCTCAGCAGCGGCCAGCGCCAGCGGGCTGACCGTGGCGGCGATGGCCCCGGCGGCGAGCGCCCCTTTCAGAATGTCGCGGCGGCCATAACGGCGGGCGATGACGTCGCCCATGGTGGGGTTGCCGCTCTCGTTGCGGCCTTCGTCTTCCGCCAGTTCGGCGCGGACGGCGCGTGCGGCGAACTCTTCTCTGGACATGGATTCCTCGCCCGATAGGCCGGTTGCCGATCCGGTTTGATGCCACCGGTTTATCACGGAGCGGTGACGGACCCTAGTTGGCCGCGGACTCCGGCAATCGTTGCGGCAGGGGCGCGTGGACGGGTAGTCTGCCGCAGGCGTGAAACAGATGGAGACGGTCATGGCCGAGCATACACCGGTCTGCGACTTCGGCTGGAAGGCGAGGGACTTCAGGCTCCCGGCCACCGACGGCAGGATTTACACCCTCGCGGACATCCGCGGTCCCAGGGGCACGCTGATTATGTTCATCTGCAACCACTGTCCGTATGTGAAGGCGATCGCGGACCGGCTGGTGCGGGACGTGAAGGACCTGCAGGCACTGGGCATCGGCGCGGCGGCGATCTGCTCCAACGACGCGGCGGAATATCCCGAGGATTCCTTCGACAACATGAAGACCTTCGCCGGGGCGAACGGCTTCACCTTTCCCTATCTCCACGACGAGAGCCAGCAGGTGGCGCGGGCTTGGGATGCGGTGTGCACGCCGGATTTCTTCGGCTTTGACGCCGAGCTGGGCCTGCAATATCGCGGGCGGCTGGACGCGAGCGGCCGCAATCCCGGCCCGGCGGACGCACGCCGGGAACTCTACGAAGCGATGAAGACGATTTCGGAAACGGGCAAGGGACCGCGCGAGCAGACACCGTCGATGGGATGCTCGATCAAGTGGAAGGCGGCGTAAGAAACGGACGCCAACGGATTCGCTTCGGTTTTCTGGGCGTGTTAGACTTTTCCGTTATGTCGAGCGCGCGTTTGGTTCGCGCGAGATACATGACCGCACTTGCCGCTGAGAGCGGCCTCCTCCGGAAGACAGGCGGTCTTACTTTGCTTACCATCTATTGGCCTTGCCGTGTCACTTGCGAAAGTGACGGCAACCTGCGTGTGGCACCCCTCCAGTTAACGGGGTGCGACGGCGTCGGCGCGACGCTGGAGCTCGCCACGGCCGCCGCGCAAGTCCTGCTCCTGAAGCATGTGGAGACCGTCCAGCGGGAGGGGCTGTTCATACCCCCGTCCGACATGCTGGACCCGGCCGAACTGGTCAACGGTTCGGTGACCCGCGTCGAAATCTCCACGTCCTGCTAGGGGCGGTGTCCCGATTTCGGACGGCCGCCGGCGCGGCGGATTTACCCTGCGCTAACCCTGCCGTTTTCCCTTTTTTTTACAGCCCGCTGCTATCCTGCCCGTAATTGGGGAGGGGTTGAGTCATGGTTATCCTCGTTCGTTACGCGTTTCTTCTGGCTTTGGGCCTGGGAGCGATCTTCACATTCGTCAGCGCCACGGCCGTTACCGGCCAGATGCTGCTGGCGGGCACCGGCACGGCGGTCCAGGACCCGTCGGACATGTCCTTGTGGGTGATGGTCGCCATGGGCGGCATGGGACTGCTTTCGCTGTTCCGCCATGCCTTCGTGCGGGCGCCGGCCAGGGCGCGGCTCTGGTACCGCGATCACAGGGAGTCTCTCGCCACGCTCATCGTCGTGGGCGGCGTGTTCTTCGCTTTCATGGTGCTTTAGGACGGACAGGCTCCCCGGGGAGCCAGAGGACGGAATTGCCGGGGAAGCTTCCGGAAAAGCGCGCCATGCTGGGGGGCACGGGGCGTGAAGCGGGCGCAGCGATGCGACGGCCGGAAGCCGGGCAATAAGAAGGGGCGGCTCCGCAGGGAGCCGCCCCGTTTTTTCGTGCGGAGTCGCGAACTTCCGGATCAGGAGCTGTAGTACATGTCGAACTCGACCGGGTGGGGCGTCATCTCGAAGCGCTCCACCTCTTCCATCTTCAGGTCGAGATAGCCGTCGATCTGGTCGTCGGTGAACACGCCGCCTTTCTTCAGGAAGTCGCGGTCCGCGTCCAGGCTCTGGCAGGCTTCGCGCAGCGAGCCGCAGACGGTCGGGATGCCTTCCAGTTCCTCCGGCGGGAGGTCGTACAGGTTCTTGTCCATCGGCTCGCCCGGATGGATTTTCTTCTCGATGCCGTCGAGGCCGGCCATGAGCATGGCGGTGAAGCCCAGATAGGGGTTCGCCAGCGGATCCGGGAAGCGGATTTCCATGCGCTTGCCCTTCGGGTTGGAGACGAAGGGAATGCGGCAGGAAGCCGAACGGTTGCGGGCCGAGTAGGCCAGCAGCACCGGCGCCTCGTAGCCCGGGACCAGACGCTTGTAGGAGTTGGTGGTCGGGTTGGTGAAGGCGTTGATGGACTTGGCGTGCTTCAGGATGCCGCCGATGTAGAACAGGCAGGTCTCCGACAGGTCGGCGTAGAGGTTGCCGGCGAAGACGGGATTGCCGTCCTTGAACAGGGACTGGTGGCAGTGCATGCCCGAGCCGTTGTCGCCGTAGACGGGCTTGGGCATGAAGGTGGCGGTCTTGCCGTAGGCCTGGGCCACGTTATGGATCACGTATTTGTAGATCTGCAGGTGGTCGGCGATGGTCACCATCGGCGCGAACTTGATGCCGAGCTCGTGCTGCGCGGAGGCCACCTCGTGATGGTGCTTCTCAACCTTCACGCCCATCTCGGCCATCATGCTCAGCATCTCGGAGCGGATGTCCTGGCAGGAGTCGACCGGCGGCACCGGGAAGTAACCGCCCTTGGTGCGCGGACGGTGGCCGAGGTTGCCCATCTCGTATTCAGTATCGGAGTTGCTGGGCAGCTCGGCCGAGTCGAGGCGGAAGCTGGTGTTGTAAGGCGTGGCGGAGAAGCGGACGTCGTCGAAAATGAAGAACTCGGCTTCCGGACCGAAGAAGGCGGTGTCGGCGATGCCGGTCTGCTTCAGGTAGGCCTCGGCCTTCTTGGCCGTCGAACGCGGGTCGCGCTCATAGAACTCGCCGGTGGTCGGCTCGACGACATCGCAGAAGACCGCCATGGTGGACTGGGCGAAGAACGGGTCCATATGGGCGCTGGCGGGATCGAGCATCAGCGCCATGTCGGACTGGGAAATATCCTTCCAGCCGGCGATGGAGGAACCGTCGAACATGATGCCGTCGGCGAAGGCGGCTTCGTCGATCTCCGAAGCGTCCATGGTCACGTGCTGGAGCTTGCCCCGCGGGTCGGTGAAGCGGACGTCGACATACTTAACCTCGTCGTCCTTGATCTTCTTCATTACACTGCTTGCGTCAGCCATTTGCGTCCCCTGTGTTGCTTAATTTGAGTGGGCGGCCCTGGCGCCGCCCGGCTGCTTCTGGTGGTGATCCGGCATCGGGTGCCGGGATGGAATAGCCGCGGCGCCTAGGCGCGCGGCTGCTCAGATTGCGTCCGCACCGGTCTCGCCAGTACGGATGCGAATGGCGTCCTCGATCTTGGTGATGAATATCTTGCCGTCTCCGATGCGTCCCGTCTTGGCGGAATTGAGGATGGCCTCGATTGCCTTGTCCACCATCTCGTCGCCGAGGACGACCTCCACCTTCACCTTGGGGAGGAAGTCCACGACATATTCAGCGCCGCGGTAGAGCTCGGTATGGCCCTTCTGACGGCCGAAGCCCTTGGCCTCGGTGACGGTAATGCCCTGCAAGCCGATCTCCTGGAGTGCTTCTTTCACCTCGTCCAGCTTGAAAGGCTTGATGATGGCCTCGATTTTCTTCATTTTTTTTGCCTACCTCCGCTCCCGTCCTGTTTTCGCCGCGTCTGGGCGGTTTCGTTGATTGCCGTTAGCATGCTGCGTGCCAAGGCGTGCCCGAATTGGAAGTGCATGTGTTTTCAATGTCTTGATTGTTCTCCCGCCGGTTAGGGGCACAAGTTATCAGGGTCGCATGATCAATAAATAGGCAATATGGCGTCAAAACAAGCAGTCCGCAGCGTGGTCGCCGCGTCCTTGTGCGGGAGTGATGGCAAATTAGGCGGCAAGGCCGGCTGCGGCAACAACAGGAACAGGGATATATGCGAATTCAGGGACTGGACCATATCGTCGTAACCGTGACATCCATCGAGGAGGCCTGCGCTTTCTACGTGGACGTGCTGGGAATGACGCGGGAGACCTTCGCGGGCGGCCGCACGGCGCTGCGCTTCGGCGACCAGAAATTCAATCTGCACACCGCCGGCAGGGAGTTCACTCCCCACGCGGCAAGACCGGGGGCGGGGACCGCCGATTTCTGTCTCATCGTGGACAGCGTCCGGGCCGCCGAGGCCAAGCTCAAGGTGCACGAAATTCCCATCGAGGAGGGTCCGGTGGAGCGCACCGGGGCAAGGGGCAAACTGATGTCGGTCTACTGCCGCGATCCCGACGGCAATCTCGTCGAACTGGCGGAATACGTCTCCTGAGCGGGTGTGGCGAAGGTGCTGGAACTTCTCACCACGGCGGAGATGGGGGAGGCGGACCGCCTCACAATCGCCGGCGGCGTGCCGGGTCTGCGCCTGATGGAGGCGGCGGGCGAGGCGGTGGCGCGGGAAGTGGCCAGCCGCTATCCGCGCGCGGACATGGTCTGCGTCCTGTGCGGGCCCGGGAATAACGGCGGCGACGGTTTCGTAGCCGCGCGGCTTCTGAAGGAGCGAGGCTACCGGGTGCGTCTGGCGCTGCTCGGCCGGCGCGACGCGCTCAAGGGCGACGCGGCGGAAATGGCGGCACGGTGGACGGGCGAAGTGGAATCCTGCTCGCCCCGGTCTGTCACGGGGGCGGACGTGATCGTCGATGCCCTGTTCGGAGCCGGGCTCGCGCGCGCGATCGAGGGTGCGGCGGCGAAGGTCATCGCCGCGGTGAACGCGTCGGCCCTGCCCGTCATCGCGGTGGACGTGCCCAGCGGCGTGGACGGCACCACGGGCGAGGCGCGCGGCCTTGCCGTGAAAGCCGCCGCCACCGTCACCTTCTTCCGCCGCAAGCCGGGGCACCTGCTGATGCCGGGCCGCGCGTTGTGCGGCGAGGTGAGCGTCGCCGACATCGGCATCGGGGCAGGCGTGCTCGACAGCATCGCCTCCCGCACTTTCGCCAACGGGCCGGAACTATGGCTGGCCCACTATCCTTGGCCGGGCATGGCAAGCCACAAATACAGCCGCGGGCATGCCGTGGTGATCTCCGGGGGTCCCGAGGCGACCGGCGCGGCGCGGCTCGGAGCGCGGGCGGCGCTGCGCATCGGCGCGGGACTGGTGACGCTTGTGGGGTCCCGCGCGGCGACGGCCGTCAACGCGGCGCACGAAACCGAGGTCATGGTGCGCACGGTGGCTGGCGCGAAGGCGCTTGCGGCTTTCCTGAAAGACCGCCGCCGGAACGCGGTGCTCGCCGGGCCCGGGGGCGGCGTGGGCGCGTCCATGCGCGGGACGGTCGGGGCCGTCCTTGCCAGCGCCGCCGCGGCGGTGCTGGACGCCGATGCCCTGACCAGCTTCTCCGGAATGCCTGACAAGCTGTTCAAGCCCGCCGGAAAGCGGGTACCGCCCGTGGTGCTGACGCCGCATGAAGGCGAGTTCTCGCGGCTGTTCGGAAAGAAGGCCTCGAAGGGGTCCAAGCTCGACCGGGCACGGGCCGCGGCCAGGCTGAGCGGGGCTGTCGTGCTGCTCAAGGGCGCGGACACGGTGATCGCGGCGCCCGACGGCCGGGCCGCCATCAACACCACCGGCACGCCCTGGCTGGCGACGGCGGGAGCGGGGGATGTTCTGGCCGGCATGATCACCGGGCTGCTGGCGCAGGGGATGCCGGGCCACGAGGCGGCCTGCGCGGCCGCCTGGATGCACGGACGCGCGGCGGAACTGCATGGGCCGGGCCTGATCTCCGGCGATGTCGGGGCGCTGCTGCCAAGGGTCATCGCTGAAACAGGCCTGTTGTGCGGACGGGATCAATCGGCCTGAAAGTCCAGCGCGAAAATACGCGAGCCCCAAGCTCTTGCTTGCTTGACCCAAGCGCAATGCATGTTCCAAATACCGGCTGTATAGGCGGGCCGCCAAGAGCCTGCCTTGACAAGATGTCGAGGAAACGAGTCACAAGGAGATGCCGACAATGTCTCGGATGCTTCGTGCTGTTCTGGCGCTAGTCATGATTGCGGGCTTCGGCACCGCGGCCAGCGCAAAGACGACCATGCGTATTACCCTGCAACTGCCCCTGAAGAGCCATCTCGGGCAGAACCTGCTGGTGTTCAAGAAAGAGGTGGAGGAAGTCTCCAAGGGCGAGATCGAGGTCCAGATCTACGATTCCGCCCAGCTCTACCAGGACAAGGAAGTGCCCAAGGCCGTCGGCTCCGGCGCTATCGAGGCCGGCGTCGCCTCGCTGACCCGTTATGCCGGCGATGTCCCGGCGGTGGACGTCTTCTACCTGCCGTTCCTGTTCAACACCGAGGCGCTGGTGCGCAAGGCGGTGTCGCCGGACAGCCCGGTGCGCAAGCCGCTCGACGAGGCCATCCTGAAGACCGGGTCGCGGGTGCTGTGGTGGCAGGCCTATGGCGGCAATCTGCTGCTGTCCAAGGGCGCGCCGCTGAAGGGCCCCGAGGACATGAAGGGCAAGAAGGTGCGCGTGTTCGGCAAGACGCTGGGCACATGGGTCGAGGTGCTGGGCGGCTCTCCCACCAACGTGGCGGGCTCCGAGCAGTATCTGGCCTATCAGCGCGGCACCGTGGACGTCGGCATGACCGGCGCTTCGGGCATCAAGGCCCGCAAGCTGTGGGAGGTGATGGATCACGTCACGCTGACCAACAACGCGGACATCGAGTTCCTCGTGGTGGTCAACGAGAAATACTGGCAGGCCCTGCCGGAGGAGCACCGCAAGATCATCCAGACGGCGGCGCGCAACGCGGAGAACGCGGTGCGTGACGAGATGTCGAAGATCGAGCAGGATTCGCTCGAGGCCGGAAAAGCCAACGGCATGAAGGTGTATCAGCCTACCGATGCCGAGGTGGCTGCCTGGAAGAAGGCATCCGAGCCCGTTATCGAGAAGTGGCTGACCAGCTCCGGCGATCTCGGCAAGCAGGTCGTGGACGCGGCGCGCGGCCTGACCAACTGACACAGACGACGTGACGGCGTCCGGGGTTCGCTCCGGACGCCGGAACTGCTGGCGCCGACATGCCACGGGGGGAGGCGGTGGAAAGGCTCGGACACGCTATCAGCCGGGTGAGCGACTATGCGGGGCTGGTTTCGGCCTGGCTGCTGTTCGCGACCGGCGTCCTGCTCACCTGGGAAGTCTTCGCCCGCTATGTCCTGCATGCCCCGACAAGCTGGGCGGCGGAGGTCTCCGAGCTGTTCATGATGTGGGCCGTGTTCCTCGCCCTCGGCTACACCATTCGCCGGTCGGAGAACATTGTCATCGACATCGTCTACCTCGCGCTGCCCAAGCCGATGCGGCGTCTGCTGGATCTCTTCGCGCTTCTCTTCGTCACCGTCTTCTTCGCCATCGTGTTCTGGTACGGGCTGCAGATCGCCTGGGACTCGGTGGTCCATGGCACGACAACAGCGACCATGCTCGACTATCCGAAGTGGTTCGCCGAGGCGGTCATCCCGGCCGGCTTTGGCCTCGCCATCCTGCAATGCCTGGTCGAGACGTGGCGCGTGATCGCGGGCGGCGGCGATGACCGGGGAAGGCAACTGCCCACATGACCTCGGTCTTCATTCTCGCCGGGCTGTTCGCCCTGCTGCTGGCGCGGGTGCCGGTCGCCTTCGCGCTGGGCGGGCTCGGGCTCATCCTGCTGATGCTCGGCGGATTTTCGCCGCTGATCGCGCCGCAGGGCCTGCTCGGCACCGTCGACAACTTCATCCTGCTGGCGGTTCCGCTGTTCATCCTGATGTCGAATGTCCTGCTCAAGGGCGGAGTGGGCCGCGACCTGTTCTCGGCGGTGCAGGCCTGGGTCGGGCACTGGCCGGGCGGGCTTGCCATCGCCACGGTGATTTCCTGCGGCATCTTCGCCGCGATCTCGGGGTCCTCGGTGGCGACGGCGGCGACAATCGGCACGGTGGCCATCCCGGAGATGATCGAGCGGGGATATCCCAAGCGGTTCGTCTACGGCCTGCTGGCGGCAGGCGGAACGCTGGGCATCCTCATTCCGCCGTCGATCCCCATGATCATCTACGGCTTCATCACCGAGGAATCGGTGATCGCGCTGTTCCTGGGCGGCATCGGGCCGGGGCTGTTGCTGATGACTTTCTTCATCGGTTTCTCGATGATCTACTCGCGGATGTCCCCGGATTACCGGCCGTCGCCGCGGGCGAGCTGGAGCGACCGTTTGTGGCTGGGCCTGCGCGCGCTGCCGGCGCTGGCGCTCTCCCTGCTGCTGATCCTGGTGATCTACACCGGCGCGGCGACGCCGACGGAAGCGGCAGCGGTCGGTCTTGCTGGCGCGCTCGCCATTACCGGCCCGCTGCTGAGAACGCTGAGCTGGCACAAGCTGCGCGAGGCGGTGGTGGAGTCGATGGTGACGACGGTGACGATCCTGCTGATCGTGGCCGGCGCCAAGGTGTTCGGCAAGGCGATCTCGCTCTACCGCATCCCGCAGGACATCTCGATGGTGATCGCGGAGAATTTTTCGTCCGCGGGCCTGTTCGTGGTGGTGGTCGCGGCGGTGCTGATGTTCATGGGCTGCTTCCTGGAGGCGCTGTCCATGATGCTGATCATGGTGCCGGTGCTGGCGCCCTCGCTGATGCCGCTGAACGTCGACCCGATCTGGTTCGGCATCTTCTTCGTCATCATGATCGAGTGCGCGCTGATAACGCCGCCGGTCGGGCTCAATCTCTACGTTATACAGGCGGTCGGAAAGGCGAGCCTGACGGACGTGGCCGGCGGGGTATGGCCGTTCCTCGGCCTGATGCTGGTGACGGTCATCTTCTGCTACTTTATCCCCGACATCGTCCTCTACATTCCATTCAAGCTGTGACGCCATGAAAAGCCAGACAGACAAACTCCGAGAGATCCTCGCCCGCGATATCTGCCAGGCGATGCCGTGCTGCTGGGACGGGCTCTCCGCGCGCATGATCGAGCAGGCGGGTTTTCCGGTCACCTTCATGTCGGGCTTCGCGGTTTCGGCCTCGCGCATCGGCGCGCCCGATACGGGGCTCATTTCCTATGGCGAGATTGTCGACCAGGCACGCAACATCTGCCAGGCCGTCTCGATCCCGGTCATTGGCGACGGCGATACGGGCTATGGCAATGCCCTCAACGTGAAACGCACGGTGGAGGGTTATGCGCGGGCAGGCTGCGCGGCGATCATGATCGAGGACCAGGTGGCGCCGAAACGCTGCGGCCATACCAAGGGCAAGCTGATTGTGTCGCGCGAGGAAGCGCTTGAGCGGGTGCAGGCGGCCGTGGATGCCCGCAACGAGGGAACGAATATTCTCATCCTGGCCCGCACCGACGCGCGGGCCACGCACGGGCTCGACGAGGCGCTATGGCGCGCCCGCGAGTTTTCACGGATCGGCGCGGATATCCTGTTCGTGGAGGCCCCGCGCGACGAGGCGGAAATGCGCCGCGTGACCAGCGAGGTGCCGGGCGTGCACATGGCCAACATGGTGGAAGGCGGCGCGACGCCGGTGAAGTCGCCGGCGGAACTCGGCGAACTGGGCTTCCGCCTGGCTGCCTATCCGCTCACGCTGATGTCGGCGGCCATGAAGGCGATGCGCGATTCCCTCGCCGCCTTCAACGAGGGGCGGCATCCTGCCGATCTTGTGCTGGATTTCGCGGAGCTGCGGCGCATCGTGGGCTTCGACGCTTATTACGAGCAGGAAACACGCTACGCGGCCTCCAGCCGCGAGAAGCCGAAGGCGGCGGAGTAGCTTCTCAGAACCTGTCGATCAGGCGGCGGAAGAAGCCGGGGCGCGGCTCGGGTTCAGGCTCGGGCTGCCGATGCACCGTGACCGGCGCCGGATGGGCGTTGACCGCGGCGGGCGCGGCCGCCGGTGCGGGGAGAGGCAGCGAGCCGACGGTCTCCACGGTTGCGGGGTCTACGGAGGCCACCTGCATCTGGCCCTTGAGACGCATGATGCGCCGGTAGGAGTCCTCGATGCGCTGGCGCGGGATCTCGCCCTTCTCCACCGCCGTGCGGATGGCGGCGATGAGCCTGTCGGCGAACTGCGGGTCTCGGCCCGCATTGGAGTAGAGGATGATGTCGTTGCCGCTGTTCACGGCCATGACCGCGGCGGCGTTGATCTTATGGTAGCGCCTGATGGCGCCCATCTCCATGTCGTCGGTGACGATGACGCCGGAGAAACCGAGCTTGCCGCGCACCCAGCCGTCCACGGCCTGCGGAGACAGCGTGGCCGGCAGACGCTTCTGGCCGGAGAAGGCGGGATGATAGAGATGGCCTATCATGACCATGTCCATGGCCCCCTGGGCGGCGAGATTGCGGTAGGGCGCGAGTTCGATGTCCTTCCAGGTCTTGGAGAGGTCGATGAACTCCTCGTGGCTGTCGCCCCAACTGCTGCCGTGACCGGGGAAGTGCTTCACTGTCGTGGCTATGCCGAAGGCGCGATGCGCCTCGACGAAGGCGCGGGCGTAGGCCGTCACCTTGTCGGGATCGGCGCCGTAGCTGCGGCCGAGACGCCCGATGATCGGGTTGGCGCGGTTGAGGTTGAGGTCCACGACGGGTCCGAAATTCATGTTGAAGCCGGCGGTGGCCAGCTCGGCCGCCATGCGGCGGTAGATTTGCTCGGCCTGGGCGGGCGTGTAGAGCCGGGCCAGCGTCGCCGCCGTCGGGTAGGCGGTGAAGCCCTTGCGGGCCGAGAGCCGCTGCACCATGCCGCCTTCCTGGTCCACGGCCACGAATAGCGGCGCGCCGGAGACGCCGCCCCGGAGGTAGCCGACAAGGGCCTTGGCCTGGACGGGGGAGCGGATATTGCGGTCCATGAGGATGACGCCGCCGATCTTGCCCTCGGCCGCCAGTTGCCGGATGCGGCGCGCGCCCGCGGCCTCCTGCGAGACACCCTCGAAGCCGAACATCAGCATTTGGCCGATCATGCGGTCCAGCCCGGGTTCGGCGGCGACGGCGCGAGAAGGGATCCGGAAAAGGCCAGCCGCCCCGGTAAAAGCCAGCAATAACAGCAGCAATGCCGGGATGCGAAACCTGTCCCTCAAGACACTCTCCGGTTTGGGGGCGGATACCCGGCGCTGGCTGAAGCAGTAAATCCGGGCAGCGGACGGAACCACAAGAAAGCCACGCTGACCGATCACTATGACCCAATGTTGACGATGCGGCCAGCCGGTGAGACAAAGTCCCGACCGTGGCCGCTGCCGCAGAGTCTGTTCCATGAGCCTTAACAGATTTGCCACAATCGTCGCGCTTTTTCTCTGTCTCGGCGGGTTTCCGCACGTCCGGGCACAGGAGGCGCCCGACAAGGCGCTGCTGCACGCAAGCGAAGGGGCGGCAGCCTTGCTGCGCGGGCAGTACGAGAAAGCCATTGTCGCCTATGACGAGGCGCTGAAATCTCCCAAGCTGACCGACGCGCGCAAGTCCAACATCCTCAACGATCGCGGAGTCGCCCTGTGGCGGCTGAAGCGTTATGCGGAAGCCATTGCCGACTTCAACAAGGCGATTGAGCTGTTTTCCGATTTCGCCATGGTGTTCAACAATCGTGGCAACGTGCTGATGGAACTGGGCCGTTACGAGGAGGCGCTGGCCGACTTCAACCGGGCGGTGACGCTCGCGCCGGGCTACGGAGCGGGCTACAACAACCGCGGCAACGCCTACATGGTGCTGAAGAAGTACGAAGAGGCGTTCCAGGACTACAACCGTGCCGTGGCGCTGATGGGCACGAACGCGGTGCCCTTCAACGGACGCGGCAAGGCCAACGCGGCGCTGGGGCGGCCCTACGCGGCGCTGCGCGACTACGGCCAGGCTCTGACGTTGAATGCCAAATATGGCGGCGCCCATTCGAACCGGGCAACGGTCTATACCTCGCTCGAGCGGCACGACGACGCCGTCACCGACCTGACCGAGGCGATTTCGGTGTCGCCGGAACTGGTGCCTCTCTATCTGGCCCGCGCGAAAGCGCTGGCGGAGATACGCAAGACCAATACCGCCATGAAGGATCTCGACAAGGCGGTGGAACTGCAGCCCAACCAGCCGGGGCCCTATATCGCGCGGGGGCAATTGCTGCTGACGCTCGGCTCGCCGGAGAAGGCGCGCGAGGACCTGACCACAGCGGCCAATCTCGACAACACGTCCGCGGACGCCTTCGCCTATCGGGCGCAGGCCTATCAGAAGCTGGGCCAGCCCGAGGAGGCGATGGCGGACGCCAATCTCGCGATCGAACTCAGGCCCGACAATGCGGACTACCTGCGCATCCGCGCGGAGCTTCATGAGGCCCAGGGCCGGCCGCAGGAGGCCATGGCGGACTACCAGGCCGCGCTCGCGGCAGCTCCCGGAGACAAGGCGGTGCGCGCGGCCATGAAAAAGCTGGGCGCGGAGCCGCCAGTGACCGCGGAGGCGGTCGCCATCGGGCCGGAAGTGAGCGGCTGGATCGTCTCGGAGAGCTCCGGCCGCTTCGTGGCGACGAATTCGAAGTATCCCAAGCTGCGGGTGCTGTTGGAAATGTATGGCGAGGGCAAGCCGCAAATTCTCGGCTGGCAGGTGCTGAAATACGAACTGCAGGGGATCGGCCTGTTGCACTATTTCTCCGGCAACCGCGCCGATGGCCAGAAGACGGAATACGTGGCCATCGTCGACCTGTGGTCGAACAAGGTGCTGGCGGTGGAACCGGAAATCTGGGGTAACAGCCACGCCAACTGGGAGTGGCGGCAGGTGTCGGTGGCGGTCACCGATCCCGACGGCATCACCAATGAGGTGCGGTTGCGCAAGCCACGGCCTGAGGAGCAGGTCGAGAACTCCGATCCGTGGTTCGGCTCGGGCGGGCTGTTCGGCGGGCCGTCCTCCTCGGGCGGCCGTCGGCCGCGCGGCATTTTCGACTGGCTGTTCCGCTAGA
>JBFWSL010000024.1:18107-23271 GCA_050248375.1 Hyphomicrobiales bacterium
CGATGTCCATCGGACAGGCAGACAATGCCAGCACCAGATCCATCTCCGCCCTCAGCGTGATGCTGTCGCCCTTGCGCGCGAGCGGCGGCTCGATGCTGAGCGCGTTGTCCGGGCCAACCGTGACGCGCTCGAAGATGTTTACCGGGCTGGGCAGCTCCGGGGCGGCGAGGCCGAGTTCGGCAAGAGCCTCGCGAAGGTTGTCGGCGCAACTGCGGTGGGGGCCATCGTGGCCCAGCAGGCGGTAGCGCTCCGCGTCACAGGCGGAGAGCAGCATGTCGTGCACGCCGGGCGAGGTATCCTTGACGATGGTCAGCATGGGCCGGCGGCGGCTGGAATAGAGCGCGTCGCCGGTGCGCGGTATCAGGCGCTCCAGGCAGGAGCGCGTGTGTTCGGTGGAGAGGAATTCGGCAAGCCCCGGCAACGCGAATGCCCACGCATCCACCACCTGCGGCCCCTCGGCCAGCACGATGCGGGCGCAGGCGCCTTTCGCGAGCCGCGTGGCCCGGCCATGAGCCGCCGGAACGGTCATCCTGCCTGCCGCCTGCATGGCGATTTCGCCTCCTGGTTCCGACCGGCCCGACTAGAAAGAAAGCCGCCGGAAGGAAATCCGGCGGCTTTCTCGAAACTGGCTCCCCGGGCCGGACTCGAACCAGCGACCCAGCGGTTAACAGCCGCTTGCTCTACCAACTGAGCTACCGGGGATCGGGCAACGCACCCCTCGGGGCACGCGGCGAAGCTGCCTATAGCAAATGCCTTCGGGTCTTGCCAGACCAAAGGCGGCGATTTTGCGCGAGGGTTCGAGCGGCGTCCAGGAGCCGGGTCTATTGCGGATCGCGGGGGAAATTCCCAATTGCACTGTGTGACTTCGCATCCAGACCTTCCGCAGGGCAGCCGAATGAGACCCCAGGTCCGTTTCGCGGGCAGGACCATCCGTCTGCCCGCGTCGCAATGGTCCCGTATCGGGCTTGGCATCCTGCTGATACTTGGCGGCCTCGCCGGCTTCCTGCCGGTGCTCGGCTTCTGGATGATTCCGCTGGGGCTGTTCGTGCTGTCCTACGACCTGCCGATGGTGCGGCGGTGGCGGCGGCAGGCGCAGGTGGCCTGGGAGCGCTGGCGGCAGAAGCGCGCGGCCCGGCCCCCCGCGTCCAAGAACGAGGGGAACGAGGGCAAATAGGCGTCTCTACAAGCCGGATTTGGAGGCCACGCCCGGAATCGAACCGGGGTATACGGATTTGCAGTCCGCTGCGTCACCACTCCGCCACGTGGCCATATCCGGAAAGTGCGAGCACGGGCCGTGCTCGTATCGCAAAGCTAGCATCGCCGCAAGGGCTTCACAATCAGGGTGGACGCGGCTTTGCCCCCACTTGCGTCTTGCGCGGGCGACCGGTTTGGCTAATGTCCGGTCACTGGGCCGTGGCGGAAACGCCGCGGCGGATATGCGGACAAGGCTCCCGGCAGACAGGGCGGAGATCAGGCAATGGGCGATTTCGCGAAGGCGCGGCTGAACATGGTCGAGTCCCAGGTCCGCCCCAACGGGGTCACGGACCGCCGCATCCTGGAGGCCATGTTCGCGGTGCCGCGCGAGGTCTTCGTGCCCGAGGCGGAGCGCAGCCTGGCCTACATGGACGGCGACATTCCCCTGGCCCCGGCACAGCAGGGCGGGCCCCGCAGAGGTATCATGGCGCCCATGCCGCTGGCGCGCCTGATCCAGCTTGCCGACATCCAGCCCGGCGAACTGGTGCTCGATGTGGGCTGCACGACCGGCTATTCGACCGCGATTCTGGCGCGGCTGGCGGAATCGGTCGTTGGCCTCGAATGCGACTCCCGGCTGGCCGATACGGCCACCAATACGCTGGTGGAGCTGGGGGTGGACAACGCGGCGGTGGTCACGGGTCCGCTGCAGGACGGCTACGCCAGCGAGGGTCCTTTCGATGCCATCGTGCTTGGAGGCGCCGTGCAGCAGGTCCCCGACGCCCTGCTGGCACAGCTCAAGGAGGGCGGGCGGCTGGTGGCGATCGTGAGCGGGGAGGGCCGTACGCCCCCCGGCAGCGGCCGGGCCTTCGTATTCAGCCGCATTCGTTCGGAAATCAGCCGCAGGCCCGCTTTCGACGCCGGCGCGCCGCTGCTTCCCGGCTTTGCGCGGACGCCCGAATTCGTTTTCTGAGCGGCTTCCGCGCACCATTGCGATGCAAACCGGAGCTTTCTGTAAGACGCTGTTGCTCAACATATTTTGAGCAGGTGTTGCCTCAACTCCACAGCTCGGACCGCATTCGTGGACAAGCAGGCGTTTTGGCTTGGAAGGGCCGGGCGGCGGCGTCTATGCTCGCGTCGTTGACAGGTTTTGGGGCTGCGTCGCGCGGGTGCCGGGTCGCAATACCCCTGTTCTGCACGTGCATATAAGCGCGGCAAGGGTAGGCAATGCGTGTCGTGAATGAAGCCTTTGCGAAAAGGTGGGCGCTGTCGCGCCTGCCGGCTTTCGCTGTTGGTGTTGCAGCAATCCTGGTTCTGGCTCTTCCGCAGCCGGCAAGCGCGGAATCACTGGGCGACGCGCTCGCGTCGGCCTACCGCACCAATCCAAGTCTGAGCGCCGAGCGTGCCCGGCTGCGTGCGATCGATGAGGAGATCGCGCGGGCGAAGGCCGGTGGGCGGCCCACGATCAGCGCCGATTTCAACGCGGGACGGACGCAGACGAACCTTGAGCCGCGCAGCGGGACCAGCGCGGCGATCCTCGGCACCCAGCGGGAAGGCGGCAACTGGCCGAGTGGCTACTCCTTCACCCTGAGCCAGCCGTTGTTCCGCGGGCTGCGTACGGTCAATGCCATCCGCGAGGCGGAGGCGACGGTGAAGTCGGGCCGGGAAAACCTGCGCACGGCCGAGCAGCAGGTGCTGCTCGACGCGACGACGGCCTATGTGGACGTGCTGCGCGACCAGGCCATCGTGCGCCTGCGCGAGAACAACGTGCGCGTGCTCAACGAACAGTTCACCGCCACCAAGGACCGCTTCGATGTGGGCGAGGTGACGCGCACAGACGTGGCCCAGGCCGAGGCCCGGCGCGCGGGCGCGGTCTCGCAGCTCAACCTGGCGCAAGGCAACCTGAAGGCGAGCCAGGCGATTTACGAGCAGGTCATCGGCCATCCGCCGGGGCAACTCATGGTTCCGCCGGATCTCAACGGCCATCTGCCGCATCGCCTCAACGACGCGATCGCCATCGGCGCGGCGGAGAACCCGTCCATCCTGTCGGCGAAATACCTGGAAGAAGCGGCCCGCTACGACGTAAAGCAGATCATAGGCGAGACGCTGCCCGAGGTGAGCGTCGACGTCACCTACGGGATGAACAACGATCCGTCGCTGTCGCTCGAGTCGCAGGAAGGCACGACGGTGACGGGCCGGCTGCGGGTGCCGCTCTACAGCGGCGGCGAGCCCTCGGCGCGGGCGCGCCAGGCACGCCAAACGGTGTTGCAGCGCAAACTCGAGATCGACCAGGCGCGGGTGAGGACACAGGCCGAGGTGGTCGCGGCATGGAGCCGGCTGGCCGCCGCCCGGGCCCAGATCGAGTCCGACGAGACCCAGGTCAACGCCAACAAGATCGCGCTCAACGGCGTGCGCGAGGAAGAGAAGGTCGGCCAGCGCACCGTGCTCGACGTGCTCGACGCCGAGCAGGAGTTCCTCGATTCGCAGGTGTCGCTGGTTGGCAGCAAGCGCGACAAGGTGGTCGCGTCCTTCACGCTGCTGCAGGCCGTTGGCCGCCTGGATGCGAATTTCCTCGGCCTGCAGGTGGAACGCTACGACCCGGAAGAGCATTATTACCAGGTCAAGGACAAGCTGTTCGGGTTCGGCGACAGGCCAAGCCTGAAATACAAGCTGTTCGGTGGCGAGCGGGGCGAATCCGAGCCCCGGCCCTCATACGCACCCGCGAAATAGGCCGCGTTAACCATAATTCGGTTGCAGCCAGTCGCCGCGTGCGACTTGCGGGTTAATAATGTATTAAGGTATTCACAAAGAGCGTTTCAGTGGGGGCGCTGACACTGTCAGCGAAGCGGTAGAGGAAGCAGGGGAAATGAACAGGCCGGAGCAGGCTCCCGAACCGACGATGGACGAGATCCTGGCGTCTATCCGCCGGATCATTGCCGATGACGAGCAGGCGGCCGACGAGCCCGCGCGGGCTGCCCCTGCGTCCGAAGCCCAGTCCCTGCAGGAAGACGATTCCAGCGATCTGATGCGGGATATCGAGCAGGCGCTCGGGGGTGGCGAAACCGAGGCCGCCGCGCCGCAGCCTGCGACGGAAGACGAGATTTTCGAACTGACCGAGGAGGTGAGCATCACGGAGGAGCCGGCGGAAGACGACGGCTCGGCCGTGCTTGCCGACTTCGAGGCGCTGACCCGTGAGCTCTCCGACGACGGCGCGGATGCAACCGCGCAGGTCGATGCGGCGATGGACGAGGGCGCGGCCGACGACGAGTTCACAGGCGCGTTGGAGCAGCCCGTGGAGATCGAGGCCAGCCTCGACCGTGGCTCGATCCCCGACGACTTCGATTTCGAAGAGACGCCCGTTGAGAAGGCCCAGAGCGATGATCTGGATGCCTATCACAAGGACACGTCCTTGCCGCCGGATGTGGTGTTCACCGAGACCGGCGACGGCCTGGATGAGCCCGCGCCGGTTGCCGCGGCCATGCCGTCGCCCGGCGCCAGCGGCTTCGAGGAAGGCATCAAGGAGATGCTGCGCCCGTTGCTGCGGTCGTGGCTCGACGAGAACCTGCCCCGTCTGGTCAAGGGCGCGCTGGAGGACGAGGCGCGGGCCCTCAAGACCCCCAAGGACAAATTCGGCGACTGACCCCTCCGGCGGACCGGGACAGCCGGGCCGTCACCATGGTCGGCCCCGCAAGGGTCCGGCCATTGCTGTTTCCGGCCTGCATCCGGGCCCTCGTGCCAGCCAGGGCCGGATCGGCTGTTGACCCCCGGCGAGGGAAAGCTTACGACGCCTCCGACAGTCACCGCGCGGCCGTAATCCATGCTGGACAAGACCTACCACCCTTCCAAAATCGAAGACACGATCTACCGGCGCTGGGAGGAAAGCGGCGCCTTCGCCTGCGGCGCGAAGGAGCGCGTAGAGGCGGGCGCGAAGCCCTATACCATCGTCATTCCGCCGCCCAACGTCACCGGCTCG
>JBFWSL010000025.1:0-22904 GCA_050248375.1 Hyphomicrobiales bacterium
CTCGCTGGCGTAGAAGCCGGGGCGTTCGAGCGCGTCGCCGACGTTGTCCCAGGGCCGCACGACGACGGGCACACCGAGACCGATGCCCTTGGCGGCGAACGCCGCGAGATCGCCCGGCATGGGTCCGCGGTGGCCTTCCGGCCAGCCGCGGCCGTGAATGCGCACGGCTTCGCCCAGCGGATGGTTGTCGTGGCGGGGCAGCGTCATGAGGCGTCCTCCGCCCGGCAGTCTAGCGGCTCGCGGCCGGCGCGCCAGCCCCGGGCGGAGCGGGTATGGCGGGCGGAGCGGGTATGGCGGCGCAGGATCGCCGGAACGGTCCGGCTGCGCACATGTTAGGTTTGCAGGGGAGCAACAGGGCCGGGGAGCGATGGCGCGGACGAAACGCCGGACAGTGAAGGTCAGGGAGGACCTGCCGCCGGAAATACTGCGGCGCCGGGCGCGGCGGCGGCGGTGGCGCGGCGTGCTGTGGCGGCTGTGGGACCGGGTGCTGGACGACCGCGCCGACCTGATCGCGGCGGGCGCGGCCTTCTACCTGCTGCTGGCGCTGTTCCCGGCGCTGGCGGCTTTCGTGTCGCTGTTCGGCTTCGTGGCGCCGCCCGCCTTCATCACGCGCGGCATCGAGTTCCTGGGCACGGTGCTGCCGGCGGCCAGTGTGTTGCTGATCGAGAGCCAGCTCAATTCGCTCATCGGCCAGGGCCGCAGCGCGCTCAGCTTCGGCGTCGCGGCGGGCTTCGCCGTCGCCTTCTGGTTCGCCAGCCGGGGCATCAAGGCGCTGTTCGCGGCGATGAACGTCGCCTTCGGCGTGCGGGAGGGACGCAGCTTTCTGGTCTACAACCTGCTCTCGTTCGCCTTCACGCTCGGGGCCATGGCGGTCGCCGGCGGCTTCATCATCGCGGTCGGCGTGATCCCGGCGGTGATGGCCGTGGTCGGGCTGGACGCGTGGACGGAACAGCTCGTGCACACGCTGCGCTGGCCGGTGCTGCTGGTCAGCGCCATGGCGGGCATCACGCTGCTCTACCGCTTCGGGCCGAGCCGCACGGCGCCGAGGCTGCGCTGGATCCTGGTGGGGGCGGGGCTGGCGACGGTGGCGTGGCTCGGCGCTTCCATCGGGCTGTCGTGGTACCTGCAGAACTTCGCCAACTACAACGTCACCTACGGCTCGCTCGGCGCGGTGGCGGGCTTCCTCACCTGGGCCTGGGTCTCCGTCTTCATCCTCATCGCGGGCGCGGAGGTGAGCGCGGAACTGGAGCAGCAGTATCTGGCGGCGCGGGAAGAGGCGCCGGTTTCCGCCAAAAGCCGCGCCCGGGCGAAGAAAAAGGCGGTGTAGGCGGAGTTCTCCATAGTGCCGGAAGGGGGAACCGGCGCCAGCGGCTACCGTTTGACCGGTGTCATGGGAAGACCAGCGAAAGCCGTGGGCCTGCCGGCGCTGCACGCCGCGGACAGGCAGTTCTTCAAGGGCCTCGGCCGGGCTTTCGGCGCGGCGCTGATGTTCGCCACGCCCATGATCATGACCATGGAGATGTGGGCCATCGGCTTCACCGTGCCGCCATGGCGGCTGATGCTGCTGATGCTGGTCATGGTGCCGCTCGTCGCGGGCCTGTCGCGCTTCGCCGGCATCCGGTCCTCGTCGGACTGGCGGGCGAATGTGGTGGACGGCTTCGTGGCCATCGCGGTGGGCGCCGTGATGGCGGCGAGCGTGCTGCTGCTGCTGGGCATCATCGGCGGCGGCATGACGGCGCGGGAAATCGTCGGCAAGCTCTCGGTGCAGACTTTCGCCGGAAGCATCGGGGCCGCGCTGGCGCGGGACCAGATGGGCCGGCACCAGGTGGACGATGGCGGTCGCAAGCGGACCACCTACGCGCAGGCGCTGTTCCTGATGACCGCGGGCGCCGTGTTCCTCGGCCTCAACATCGCGCCGACGGAGGAGGTGGCGCTGCTCGCCTACAAGACCACGGCCGCCTCGAAGCTGGCGCTTGTCGCCGTGAGCATGATGCTCATGCACGGGTTCGTCTACGGACTCAATTTCCGCGGCATGCCCGCGCCGCCGGAAGGCGCGACCTTCTGGAGCCTGTTCATCCATTACACGGTGGTGGGCTACGCCATCGCGCTGTCGGTCAGTCTGTACATGCTGTGGACCTTCGGATCCCTCGACGGGACCGGCATGGAGGAGGTGCTGTCGGCGGCGGTGGTGCTGGCGTTTCCCTGCGCGCTCGGCGCGGCGGCCTTCCGGCTCATTCTCTAGGAGGGGCGCGTGGCCGGGAAGAAGCAGATCGCGCCGTTGTGGGAATGGGCCGTGGCCGTGCTCGGCGTGGCCATCGTGGCCGTGGTCGTGGGCTATATGGGCTACTACGCGCTCAATGGGCAGGACGTGCCTCCGGCGATCACAATCCGGGTGGAGGAGATCAGGCCCGCTCCGCAGGGCTATCTCGTCACCTTCTCGGCCAGGAACGCGGGCGGCCGCGCGGTCGCGGCGCTGCAGGTGAACGCGCGGCTGGAGAGCCCTGGCGGCGGCACCGAAACGGCGGAGGCGCGGATCGACTACGTTCCCGCGCATTCGGCGCGCAGGGGCGGGTTATTTTTTTCGGGCGATCCCCGGAGCGGGCGGCTGCGCATCGCTCCCGCCGGATTTCGCGAGCCGTGACGCCTTGCCATTCTCGACGGCGGTGAGCATGCGCGCTGCGATGGTGAGATCGGAAGGCAGTTCCTCGAGCGGCATCGGCTTGCCGAAGTAGTAGCCCTGTACGATGTCGCAGCCCTGGCGGCGCAGGAAGTTGATGTCGCGTTCGTTCTCGACGCCCTCGGCCACGATCTCCATGTTGAAGGAGCGGCCCAGCCGGACGATGGTCTGGATGATGCTGCGCGCGCCTTCGGAATCCCACATCGCCTGCACGAAGGAGCGGTCGATCTTGATCTGGTCGAAGGGGAAGCGGCTCAGGTAGCTCAGCGACGAATAGCCGGTGCCGAAGTCGTCCAGCACCACGCGCAGGCCGAGGGCCTTGAGATCCTGCAGCATGCGCAGGGCGCGGGTGTCGTCGTCGATGAGTACGCTCTCGGTGACCTCGATCTCGATGCGGCCGGGCGAGACGCCGGTCTCTTCGAGGATCTGGCGCACGCGCTGGATAAACGACTTGTCGCGGAACTGCACCGGGCTGACGTTGACGCTGACGCGGCGCGGCGCGGGAAGACGCTTGACCGTCTCGCAGGCGCTGCGCAGGACCCATTCGCCGAGCTTGATGATCTTGCCGGATTCCTCCGCCAGCGGGATGAAGTCCGCCGGGCTGACCATGCCCTTTTCGGGATGATTCCAGCGGATCAGCGCCTCGATGCTCGAGATGCGCGCGGTGGCGAGGTCCACCTGGGGCTGGAAGTGCAGCACGAAGTTCTCGTTCTCGATGGCTTCGGCGAGGTCGGCTTCCAGAAGGCGGCGGCGCTTCAGGTCGGCGTCCATGCCGTCCTCGAACAGGAAGTAGGTGTTCCGGCCGTCCTTCTTGGCCGTGTAGAGGGCGGTGTCCGCCTTGGTGATGATCTCGTCGGCGGTGTCGCCATCCTGGGGACAAAGGGCGACGCCGACGCTGGCGCCGCCGCGCACGACGACGCGATTGCCGATGTCGATGGGCCTGGAAAGCTGAACGATGACGCGATGGGCGAGGTCGGCGGCCTGGTTGGAGAATTCCACGTCCATCTGGATAATGCCGAATTCGTCGCCGCCGAGCCTCGCGACGGTGTCGTTGCCGCGCACCAGCGATCTGAGGCGCGCCGCGGTCTCGCGGATGACGGCGTCGCCGGAGGGGTGGCCGTAGAGGTCGTTGATGTCCTTGAAGCGGTCGAGGTCGACGAGGAGAACGGCGACTTTTGTGCCGTTGCGCGCGCAGTTGGCGACCGCCTGGGTGAGGCGCTCCTGGAACACCGCGCGGTTAGGCAGGTCGGTGAGCGGGTCGTGATGGGCGAGATGGCGGATGCGCGCTTCCGCCTTCTTGCGCTCCCGCAGGTCGCTGACGGCGGAGACGCGCGTGGTCTTGCCGCGGTAGACGATCTCGCGGCCGCGGTATTCGACGGGGATCGCCTTGCCCTTGCTGTCGATCACGCTCGCCTCGAAGAGCGAGGCTTCGCTGCGGCCGACTTCCTGCTCGAGCCGGGGCCAGTCCGCCGGATCGAAGAACTCCTGCAACTGGCGCGATTTCAGTTCCGCGAGGGGAAGCCCGAGCAGTTCTTCGAGCGCGCGGTTGCCGTCGACGATGCGGCCGTCCACGGATATGACGATGGCTTCGAAGGCGCTGTTGGCCAGTGCGGACAGGCGTTCGGCTTCTTCCGCCGAGCGGGCGGCCTCGGCGGCGGTGATGCGCGAGAATTCCTCGGACTGGATGTTGTCCATCAGTTCGTTGAACAGGCGGGTCAGGGTTTCGGCCTCGTCGCCGTTGTCGACCGGCAGGCGCATGTTGAGGTCGGCGGTGCCGCTCACCAGCGAAGACAGGGCTTCCTCCACGTGACCGACGCCCAGCCGGGTGGCGTGTTCGGCTTCGTTCAGTCCCGCTTCCTCGTCGCGCGCCGCCACGCGGATGGGAAGCACGCGGTCCAGCAGGTAGAAGAAGGCGAGGCCGATGAGGAAAGACCACAGGAAATTCAGGCCGACGCCAACTACCTGAACCTGAAGCTGCAGCGTCCGGTCGCCGGCCGGCAGGTTGGTGAGCGGGGCGAGAAAGACGAGGCCCACGGTGCCGACAACGCCGGCGAAGCCGTGCACCCCGATGGCGCCGACGGCGTCGTCCACCTTGAGCCGGTGCTCCAGCCACCAGTTGGAGAGCACCGCGATGGCGCCGCCCAGGACGCCCATGATCATGGCGCCCTGGGCTTCGAGAACCGAGCAGCCGGCGGTGATGGCGACGAGGCCGCCGAGCATGCCCGAGATGGTTTTCTCGGGCGCGACGCGGCCTTCCTGGACAAGGCTGAGGAAATAGCCGGCGGCGGCGCCGGTGCCGGCCGCGAGCACGGTATTGGCGATGATGTGGGCGATGTCGGGCGTGCCGGCGGTGGTGGAGCCGCCGTTGAAGCCGATCCAGCCGACGAAGAGCAGCAGGCAGCCGGTGGTGGCGAGCACGGAGCTGTGGCCATGGATGCGCACGGGCGTTCCGTCGGCGCGGAAGCGGCCGAGACGCGGCCCCATGATCAGGCAGGCGGCGAGCGCGAACCACGCGCCGGTGGCGTGCACCACGGTGGAGCCGGCGAAGTCCACGAAACCCATGCCGGAAAGGAAGGCCGTGTCGTTGTTGAAAAGGGCCGCGCCCCAGGCCCAGTGGACAAAGACCGGATAGACCAGGCCGGCCATCAGGGCGGTGCAGAGCACATAGGCGGTGAGCTTCATGCGCTCGGCGACGGCACCCGAAACGATGGTGGCCGCGGTGCCGCAGAACATCACCTGGAAGACGAAGAAGGCGTATTCCCAGGGCGTGAGCTCGGACAGCATGAAAGTGCGGTTGTCGCTGCCGACGGGCATGCCGTCGCCGGCCTGGCCGAAGGCGATCATGAAGCCGACCAGGGCGAAGACCACCACCGAAACGACGAAATCAAGCAGGTTCTTCTGGGCGACGTTGATGGAATTCTTGGACCGCACCATCCCGGCTTCGAGCAGCAGGAAACCGGCCTGCATGAGCAGCACGAGGGCTGCGGCTACGAGCGTCCAGATATAGTCGATATTACGGGTTGCCGTCTCGAGCGCGATGATGCGCTCGGTGACGGAGTCGAGCGCGAAAGCGGGCAGGGCGCCGGCAATGGCGAAGGCCAGCGACAGGGCCATTCCGACCAGGCTGCCGCGAAGAATTCCGGGAAGCATGCGATGACATCCCCAAATCTGTCATGTGCTTGCAATCTAAGCGGAATTTCTTAAGAGACTTTTCCGGGAAGGCGCTCAAAAAGCAGGCGATTCCGCCCAAATTCTGTGCACCCGGAAAGCGTCCGTCCGGGCGTCGGCGGCAATGCGTCCGGCGAGGGGAAGAAAGCGCCGGTTCCTGGCCGCGGGCTATTTCGCCGGTGGCGGATTGCCCGGCACCGGTTCGCCGATGAGGGAGGGGTGCGCGCGCTGGTATTGCGGCGGGAAGGTAGCCTGGTCGCCCAGCGCCACGGCGGCGTGCCAGGTCCAGCGCGGATCGAACAGCATGGCGCGGGCCAGCGCCACCATGTCCGCCTGGCCGGTGCGCAGGATGGTCTCCGCCTGTATGGGGTCCGTGATGCGCCCGACGGCGATGGTGGGGAGGCCGGTCGCGCGGCGCACCTCCGCGGCGAAGCCGGTCTGGTAGCCGGGCGCGTTGACGATCTGCTGGGCGGGCGAGAGGCCGCCGCTCGACACGTCGACGAAATCGCAGCCGCGCTCCTTCAGCGCCTTCGAAAACGCGATGGAGCTCTCCAGGTCCCAGCCCCCCTCGATCCAGTCGGTGGCGGAGAAGCGTACACCGAGCGCGCGGTCTTCGGGCCAGATGCCGCGCACGGCCTCGAACACCTCCAGCGGGAAGCGCATGCGGTTGTCGAGCGAACCGCCGTATTTGTCCTCGCGCCGGTTGCTGATGGGGGAGAGGAACTGGTGCAGCAGGTAACCGTGCGCCGCGTGCATCTCGACGAGATCGAAGCCAAGGCGTTTCGCCCGGCCGGCCGCCTGCACGAAGGCCGTCTTCACGCGCTTCAGCCCGGCGTCGTCCAGCGCCTCGGGCGTGTGCCAGTTGCCGGCGAAGGGAATGGCTGAGGGCGCGGACGTGATCCAGGCGCCTTCTTCCCCCGCCAGCGGCGCGCCGCCCTTCCACGGCACGCGGGCGGAAGCCTTGCGGCCGGCATGGGCGAGCTGGATGCCGAGTTTCGCCGGCCCGTTGCCCCGGCAGAAATGCAGCACGCGGGCGAGCGCCTCCTCGTTGTCGTCGGAATAGAGGCCGACGCAGCCGGGAGTGATGCGTCCGGCGGCCTCCACGCCGGTGGCCTCGACGATGATGGCGCCGGCGCCGGAAACCGCGAACTGTCCCAGATGCATGAGATGCCAGTCGCCGACGGTGCCGCCGGTGGCGGAGTACTGGCACATGGGCGCGACGACGATCCGGTTGACGAAATCGACGGAGCGCAGCTTGAAGGGCGAGAACAGCATGCTGGACATGGCGGATCGGGGTCTCCCGGTGGGGGCAGGCATGATGGCGGGCGGCCGGATGGCCAAGGGGAGCGCTGATATTAGGCCCGCCGGCGCAGGCTGACCAGAGACCGGAAGCTCGCGGAAAGGCGGGTTTGCTTCAAAAAACGCCATAAAATGCGGTTGAAGTCCGGCTGACCATGCCCCATCTCAAGCGGATACGGGGGGTACGGACCGTCATGGTCCGGCAAAGCCACGGAATTATCCGCAACGGGGTGGAAGCAAGCTTTTCCGTGCTTCACCTGACCAGACACCAGAGGAGATCACCTGTGCACGCGAAATCTGTCCGCCGTCTGGCGCTCGCCGCGGTCATCGCCGGCGCCACGCCCTTCGCCCTCGCTCCGCATGCCTTCGCCATCGGTCCGGAGTCGCTCGAGCAGCCGGTCAAGGCCAAGGGCAAATGGGACGAGAAGTGGGGCGAACTCGGCGACGACTACAAGGCGGCCGTGAAGCTTTCCGACGACGGCAAATACGCGGAAGCCTTCGACGCCTTCCAGAAACTGAACAAGCCGGAAGACCCGCGGGTGCTCACCTATCTCGGCTTCACCACGCGCAAGTTGGGCAAGCCGAAGGACTCGCTGGTCTATTATGACAAGGCGATCTCGATCGAGCCGGGCTTCGCGCCGGCGCGGGAGTATCGCGGCGAGGCCTATATCCAGCTCGGCCAGATCGACAAGGCCAAGGCGGAACTGGCCGAGATCGAGAAGATCTGCGGCAACACCACCTGCGAGGCCTATACCGATCTCGCCAAGTCGCTGGCCGCGGCTCCCAAGAGCTGACGGACCGGCAAGGCACGAAACATCAGCGGCCGCGGGATACTCCCGCGGCCGTTATCGTTTTGCAGGCCGGGCTCGTCCGCCCGGGTGGAATGAATGCGCGTTACAGGCCGCGGAAGAGATTGCCCGCGAGCAGGATCGCATAGGAGATGAGCAGGGACTCGAAGAGGTGCCCACTGACCCACGGGATGGCCACGCCGAAATATTTCACCGCGACCACGAGGGCCGCGAGGATGATGGAAATCAGAAAAACCGGAATTGTGGGTGCGCTGAGATTCATCGCCAGTCTCCGTTAGTATCCGATGCAGCGGAGCTGCAGCGGGGCTTTTCCCCATGCGGTCTCAAGGACGAAACGACTCACACTGCGCAGAAGCGACCGCCAGCGTATTGATGGCATTTTCAGGCACCTTGCGCCAGCGCCGGGGCTTGACGCGCAAGGGCGGGAGGAGTGAACTCCACAGGGAAAAGCCAGGAAAAACAGTTGTCGTCCGCCAGGGAGGAGCTTCGTTCATGGTCACCGCCGCTGCTGTGCGGGCGCCGGGAAAATCGCGCCTCGCCATAGAGCCCGTGTCGGGCGCACTGGGAGCCGTGGTGTCCGGCGTCGATCTCGCGTCGCTCGACGACGCCACTTTCGCCGATATCCATGACGCCTTCTTGACGCACCAGGTTTTGTTCTTCCAGGGGCAGAAGCTGACGCCGGATCAATATATCGCCTTCGCGCGGCGCTTCGGCGAGCCGATCGAGTATCCCTTCGCCAAGGGGCTGGAGGGCTATCCGCAGATCACCGAGATCGTCAAGGAACCGCACCAGACCTCCAACTTCGGCGGCATGTGGCATTCCGATACCAGCTATCTGGCGCAGCCGCCGATGGCGACCATGCTGCTGTGCATGGAGACGCCGGCGGCGGGCGGCGACACGCTGTTCGCCAGCATGAGCAGGGCCTACGACCGGCTGTCGGACGGCATGAAGGCGCTGCTGGCGCCGCTGAAGGGCGTCAACACCTCGGCGCTGAACGCGGCGTTGCTGCGGGGCGACCATCTCAAGTCGGGCTCGATGGGGGCCACCTCCGCGGTGCGCGAGGTTCTCACCGCCGAGCATCCGGTGGTCCGCACGCATCCCGAGACGGGCCGGAAATCCCTTTACGTCAATCCCTCGCATACCGAGCGTTTCGCCGGCATGACGCCGGCCGAGAGCGCGGGCCTTCTCAGCTTCCTTTATGGCCATGCGGTGCGGCCGGAGTTCACCTGCCGCTTCCGCTGGGCGCCGGGGTCGCTGGCCATCTGGGACAACCGTTGCACCTGGCACGACGCCATCAACGATTATGACGGCCATCGCCGGGTCATGCGCCGTATCACCATCGCCGGGGATACGCCGGCCTAGGGCGGTTCGCAGGCCGTTGACCGCGGCACAGGCTCGCGTATCTTCCGGCCTTGAAAGGCACGGCGGCGCTCCGCCGCCGGAGCCGCGAAGCCGGGAGCTGTCATGCGGGCATTGGTGAGATTGGGGATGGGGCTGGCGCTGCTGCTGGCGGTCCTGGTGGCGGTGGCCTTCGCCCTGCCGCGCCATGTGGTGGTGGCGCGTTCCATCGACATCAACGCCCCGGAAGGCGACGTCTTTCCTTACGTGAACAGCCTGGAGAAATTCCTGACCTGGTCGCCCTGGGCGGCGATCGATCCCGCCACCGTCTACCAGTTCACGGGGCCGGAGGCGGGCAAGGGCGCCCAGATGGCGTGGAAGAGCGACAATCCCCAGGTCGGCAGCGGCAGCCAGGAAATCGTGGACAGCAAACCCAATTCCTTCGTGGAGGTCGCGCTCGACTTCGACGACAGGGGCAAGGCGAGATCGACCTACACCCTGGCGCCGCAGGGCGCGGGCACCAAGGTGACGTGGGGCTTCGACACCGATACCGGCAACAACCCGATCGAGCGCTGGATGGGGCTTATGACCGGGCGCTGGATGGCCAAGGACTTCGAGAAAGGCCTGGAGCGTCTCAAGAAGCGGGTGGAATCCTCACCCTGAACCCCCGGACGATCTCGCGGACAGGCGCCGGTCAGACGCCCTTCATGCAGACCCCGGCGAGGAGCACGGCCCAGGCGGCAACAGCCACCCAGAGGGCCCAATGCGCCACAGCCTCGAAGCCGCCGCCGATGACTCAGAATACGCCCGCGAAATACAGCAGCAGCGAGACGATGCCGAGAATGACAGAGATGTTGAATGCCAGTTTGGTGGGCGGGCTCAGTCTCATATCGGTATCTCCCCTCGATTCCGATTCGGAACGGTCAATTCTACCACAGGATGAGACCGGCGCCATGAGCCGCCGGGGGCAGGGGAGATGAGCGCGCCGCCGCCGCGCCTGGGCAACTATTTCGTCTGCGTGGGCGCGCAGAAGGCTGGCACCACCTGGCTGGCGCGAATGCTGGCGCGCCATCCCGACATCTTCTTCACGCCGGTGAAGGAGATCCACTATTTCGACCACATCCGCGGGATCAGCGCGCACCTGCGCGATTCCAAGCGCCGCTCGCGCCGCAGGAAGTATGTGCAGAAGCTGCTGACGCAGCCGCACCGGGCGGGCGAATACTGGCCGCAACGGGGCTGGTACCGCCGATACATGGCCGATCCCATCGACGACGCCTGGTATGCGGGACTGTTCGCCGAACGCGGCGGGCGCAAGCTGGCCGGCGAGGCAACGCCGGAATACGCGCTCATCGGCGAGGAGGGTTTCCGGCACATCGCGAGGCTGGCGCCCGATGCGCGCGTGCTGTTCATCATGCGCGATCCCGTGGCGCGCGGCTGGTCGCAACTGCAGCATTACTGCCGCGTCGAGAAACTGGACGCCTCGCGCCTGTCGGCGCAAGAGCTGATCGCCATCGCTTCCACGCCGGGGTTCCGTGCCTTCGGCGACTATGTCTCGGTTCTCGACGGCCTGGCGAAGGTGTTTCCCAAAGGGCATGTGTGGATCGGCTTCTACGAGGAGATCCACGCCCACCGGCTCGACGCGCTGGAGCGCATCTGCTGCTTCCTGGGCGTTCGCTTCGATCCCGCGTGGTTCGCCGATTCGGAGAAGCGCTTCAATCCGGGCCAGGACGCGCGCATGCCCGAGGCGGTGCGGCGGTTCCTGCGCGAGCAGTACAGGGATCAGGCGCGCGAGATCGGCAAGCGGCTGGGACGGCTGCCGGAGAGCTGGCGCAAGGAACTCGGGCTCGCCAGCGGCCGCAAGAAAGCCGTCAGGCGCGTATCCGCCCGGGGCTGACGGACAGGCTCAGCGCACCTGGTCGCGCCACTCGCGGCTGACGCGGCGGCGGGGCTCGGCCGGCGCGTGGGAGCGGCGCAGATGCCGCCACAGCGCATGGGTGAGGGCGGTCATGCCGCCGAACACCAGCGCCAGCGCGAAAACGTTCAGGTAGCTGGACCTGGCCGGGCCTGCCTGCATCACCTGGGGGCTTTCCACGGCCTGGGCGACATTGGCGCGGGCGGCGATCACCTGTTTGCGCAGGTCTATGCCGTTGCCCGGCGCGCGCAGGCCGTGACGGACCGCGATGGCCCGGTTGCCGGCCACGTCCGCGTCGGAGCGCACCGCGGTCAGGCGCGTGACGGCGCTCGGCAGGTTGTTGGCGAGCGCGAGCTGCTCGATGGCCTCCGCGGTCTCGCGGGCGGGCTTTCCGGTGAGGCGCTGGGCCTCGATGCGCGCGATCTGGGTCTGCGCCCAATAGGCGGAGATGCCGCTGGCGGGCCTGGCCGCGGCGAGGGGCAGTTCCGCCTTCCAGGGCTTGCCGTCCGACTGGCCGGTGAACACAATCCTGCCCTTGCCCGCGGGCATGCGGAACACGGCCGTCAGCGGGTCGCCGGCATAGACGTCGGGCAGCGGCTCGGGCGACATGTCCAGCTTGCCCGCGCCTTCCGGCGGCACGACCTTCAGGCCGGTGATGGCGGGACGCTCGATGCGGCTGAACAGGCTGGCGAGAAGTTCGCCGGTCTGCGCGCGATCCGGGATCAGCACGGCGTCGCCGCGGCCGATCTGGGCGGCGCGTTGCAGCAGCAGCGGTTCGGGCGCGGCGCCGATGCCGGCGAAGAACAGGCGCGACCCGCCGCGCCGGGCGGCGATCTCGGCGAAGAACTCGTTGCCGGTGGAAATGGCGCCGTCGGTGATCGTCACCACCTGCCTCAGGTGCGCGCCTTCGCCCGCGTTGCGCAGGGCGGCGGTAACGGCGGCCAGCATGTTGCCGCCGCCGTGGGGCTGGAGGCGGCGCAGGAAGTCGGCCGCCGCGGCCACGCTGGTGGGGTTGGCGTCGCGGGCCTGCTCGAACAGCGCGTGCAGGCCATCGTTGAAGGCGATGATATTGAACCGGTCATGCCTGTTCAGGCGGCCGAGCGCCGCAATGGCCACGTCGCGCGCCTGATCGAAGGCGGTGCCGGCCATGGAGCCGGAGGCATCGACCAGCAGCACCAGTTCGCGGGGCTGGGTCGACACCTGCGCGGGCGGAGCGATGACGGCGAGGCCGTACACCTGCTGCCCCATCTCCTGCAGGAACAGCGAGGCCGAGGGCTTGGGCGCCGGCTTTGGCGCCCAGGCCAGCTCGAAGTCCCGCCCGGCGGGGATGGTGTCGCCGGTGAGCACGAGCACGGCATCGCTGTCGCTCAGGCGGCGGACGGTCATCTGGTGATTGAAGCTGCCGATGTCGCCGATCTCGAAGCCGGGCGCCAACCGCACGGACAGCGAGACATCGCGGGCGGCGTCCTTAGTCGGTTCGCCGGCGGGGGCGCCGGAGGAAAGGGGGAAACGCAGCGAATAGACGCCGGCGACTGGCTTGACCTCCTGCTGGTATTCGAAGCGGACCGAGACGACTTCGCCGGGCGCCACGTCGCCGATGGCGAGGGCGAACATGTGGGACGGCATGTCGCCGGGCAGGCCCGGGGAGTCAGCGGCCGCGGCCGCGGTGGAGACCGTGACGGGAGCGGGCGTTCCGGCGGCGACCTGCGCGGCCTGAGCGGGCTTGTCCAGGGTGGAGACCACGCGGCTGCGGTAGCTGCGCTCGCCGACGCGAACCTCGAAGCGGCTCACCGTGGCGGCTTCGGGCAGCGGGAACATGTAGAGGCCGCTGGCGCTGGCCGGGCCCTGGTGGCGGAAGCTCTGGGATACCACGGCATGGACGAGGCCGCCGGTGACGGAAATGCGCACGTCGCTGGACAGGGCTTCCGAGCCGGACCCCGGCATATGCAGGGTCCCCGCCCGCGAGGCGGCTGCCGGACCTGTCTCGGCCTCGGCGGGGTGGGCGGCGCGCGGGTTTATGGCGCCAAGGAAATAAACCAGGACAACGATCATCAGCCCGACAAGGAAATCCTTGGCGTGCCGTCCCAGCACCTCCCGTGCCCTGCAGTTCCACATCATGACCCCCTTGTGGTTCGATCCGCGCTAGCCCCGGAAGGCAGAAAACACGGAATTCTTGGCCGGGACGGGCCGTGAATGTGGCGCCGGGCGGCAAAACCGGGGCAGTAGTGTGGCGCGGCTAACAAACCCTTAAATCAGGAGGATTCCGGCATGCGTCACAGTGACGTGTGACCCGCGTGAGGCCGGGATGGCTTCAGGCGAAGGCCGTCTCCATGGCGCGGCGGGTCTTGACCGCTTCGGCCGTCTCGTCGGCGGTGACGTCCTGCCAGCGCACCGTCTCGCCCGCCCTGATGTCGCGGACAAGCTTCACGCCATGGGCAAGGCCGATGGGCAGCGCGCCGAACTGCAGGCTCTTCGCCGCCGGCTGGGCCTTGCCCCAGACGGTGAAGCCGCCTTCGCCGTCGAGCATTTCGCCCTTCCTGAGGTCGCGCTTGGCGACCGACACCACGTCGGAGACGAAGTTGCGGGTGTGGCCGGTCGGTTCGTTGCGCAGCACGGCGGAGAGGGCGGAGATGCCGAGTTCCAGCCCGATGAGATGATAGGGGCGGTACATGGCGGAATACTTTCCGGTCCTGTCGGTCTTCAGGCCGTATTGCCTGAAGCAGGCGCGGGCGTACTCGTTGGGCGCCTCGAATACGGCATAGACCCCCCAGCGCAGGTTGTCGGGCATCTCCCGGCCGTCGCGATAGATGGAGGAGACCACTTCCACCTGGCCCTTGTGGTGCAGCAGGCCGCCATCCTCGCTCGGGATGAGTCTGTCCTGCAACTCGCCGGTCGGCACGTCGGGGAAGCCGAGGCCGTCGGGCGGGGGGACGAGGCCGGTGGCGTTGGCGATCGCCGTCATCTCGATGCCGGACTTGGTGCCGTCGAGGAAGGAATTGAACATCTGCGGGTTCATGCCGGCGGCTTTCGCCTGCTCCGCCGTTAGCCCGTAATGGTCCCACACGGTATCGGGGGTGGAGGCGTGATAGGTGGGCAGGTACTTGGTGCCCTTGCCGGCGGCGACCACCTCGAAGCCCGCGGCGCGGGCCCAGTCGACGATCTCGCAGACCAGCGCGGGCTGGTCGCCATAGGCCATGGAGTAGACCACGCCGGCGCTCGCCGCCTCGCTGGCGAGCAGGGGGCCGGCGAGCACGTCCGCCTCCACGTTGACCATGACGATGTGCTTGCCGTTGGCGAAGGCGGCGCGGGCGTGGGAGATGCCGGCGGCGGGCGAGCCCGTCACCTCCAGCACCACATCGACGTCGTCCCGCTTCGCCAGTTCGCGGCCGTCCTCGAGAAAGGCCGTCGCTCCGATGCGCCCGGAATCCCAGCCCACCGTCTCGCAGGCCTCGCGGGCGCGGTCCGGCGACAGGTCGGCGATGGCCGTCACGGTCAGGCCCGGGCTGGTGGGCACCTGGTTGAGGAACATGGAGCCGAACTTGCCGGCGCCGATAAGGCCGACGCGGACGGGGCCTTCGCCGCGCTCCAGGCGTTGCTGACTGAGTGCGAAGAGGTTCATGGGGGACCTTCCGGCTGCGGGAACGGGCGAGGAGCGCGACGATAGAGCGGATACCCGGCGCCGATCAACCGGGACGCGGGCAACCGGGACGCGGGGCCGTGACGCGAGGCCGTGACGCAATCACAAAGGGTTACGGGATTTTTCCCGCTTTCCGGGGAAGGAAACCTCTGCCCCGCCATACGCGTTCACTTTAACAACAGACCGCAACCGGAATGAAAGACTTCAGTTTCCGGGAAAAGAATTCCTGAAACAGGTGCTCATGGAAAATCGAATTCTCAAATGCCTGCCGTCCGCCGAACTGAAAAAGCTGCAGAAGTATCTGGAGCCGGTGGACCTGCCTGTCCGCATGCAGCTCGAGAGAGCCAACAAGAAGATTTCCCATGTGTATTTCCTGGAGAGCGGGCTGGCGTCCGTCATGGCGGGGGACCCGGAATCGGGCTCCATCGAGGTGGGCATGATCGGCAATGAAGGCGCGACCGGTCTTGCGCTGGTGCTGAACACCGACCGTACGCCGACCGAGACCTTCATGCAGACGCCCGGACATGGCCAGCGCATCAGCGCGGAGGACGTGGCCATGTGCATGGACGAGAATGCGAGCCTGCGGAACTGCCTGCTGCAGTATGTGCATATCTTCCTGGTGCAGGCGTCGCAGACCTGTCTCGCCAATGGCAGCCGCAAGCTCGAGGAGCGCCTGGCGCGCTGGCTGCTCATGGCCCACGACCGCGTTTCGGGGGATGAGCTTTCGCTTACCCACGAATTCCTCTCCAACATGCTCGGCGTGCGCAGGCCCGGCATCACGGTGGCGGTGCAACTGCTGGAGCGGCGCGGCCTGATCCGGCGCAAGCGCGGCCAGATCATCATCGTGGACCGCCGGGGCCTGGAGCGCGAAAGCGGCGGCAGCTACGGCGTTGCCGAGGCGGAGACCGAGCGGCTGTTCGGCTAGGGCCTGGCGCATCATCCGGCCAGGTGGACTCGCCTGGCCGGTAAGATCATGCTTTAGCCTCCCGAAATCGCCTGCAGCACATAGACCGTCGTGCCGGCTTCGATGGGCGTGTCGAGCTTCGCCCGCCTGCCATCCACGAAGATGTTGACGTGCCTGCGGATGGCGGGAGTGGAATCGCGCAGACGGTCGCGCATGCCGGGCCAGCGCTCCTCGAGCGCATCGAGCAGTTCCGACACGGTCGACGCCTCGACCTCGATCCGGGTGCGCGCGCCGGGGAACAGCGCCACCAGCGCGCCGGTCAGCACGACGGTGACGGTGCGCGAGGTGACGCCCTTGCCGGTTCCGGTGAGGGTTGCGCTTCCGGTCATGCCGAGAGCCTACCTGCCCACCACCATGGTCTCGACGGAGGTCACGGTGGGGAGGTGCTCGGCGATGCAGCTCCAGCTCGCGCCCTCGTCGGCGCTGGCGTAGACGGAGCCGGAGCTGGTGCCGAAATAGACGCCGGCGGGGGACAGCGGGTCCGTGGCCATGGCCTGGCGCAGCACGCCGAAATAGACGTTCTTCTGGGGCAGGCCCTTGCGCATGGCCTTCCAGGTCCTGCCCGCGTCCTTCGTCTTCCAGACCGCCGCCCTGGCGTCGGGCACGTAGCGGCCGAGAATGTCGCCGTTGAGCGGCAGCAGGTAGAGGGTGTCCGGATCGCGCGGGTGCACGGCGGTGGGGAAGCCGAAGGTGGAGGGGAGCCCGGGCTCGATGCTGTGCCACTGCTCGCCGCCGTCCTCGCTCACATACATGCCGCAGTGGTTCTGCTGGTAGATGCGGTCGGGCATGCCCGCCGCCATGGCGATGGAGTGCACGCACTGGCCGAACTCGGGATAGCGGTTCTCCTCGGGCAGGAAGTCGCAGCGAACACCCTTGTTGCGGGCCTCCCAGGTCCTGCCGCCGTCGGCGCTGTGGAACAGGCCGGCGGCGGAGATCGCGGCCCAGATGCGGTTGTCGTCTTCGGGGTGGCGGAGGATGTGATGGAGGATGAGGCCGCCGCCGCCCGGCTGCCAGTGCTCGCGCGAGGGATGGTCGCGCAGCCCCTCCACATGGGTCCAGCTCTCGCCGCCGTCGGTGCTCCGGAACAGGCCCGCGGGCTCCACGCCCGCGTAGAGGGTTCCATTGCCGGTGGAGAGTGACCACACCGCCTTGATGGGCGTCTCGCCCTCCCTGTAGGCGAGGCCCTCGCTGGAGTGAGTCCAGGTCTCGCCGAGATCGGTGGATTTCCACACGGCGGGACCGAACCACTCATTGCCGCCGCCGGCGTAGATGTTGCCCCCGGCGTCGGACTCCACGTGGTTGATCGGCCAGGCCTCGCAGAAGGGTCCGCGCAGCTTCCAGGCATCGCGCTTGCCGTTGCCTTCCAGAACGAAGGCTCCCTTCTTGGTGCCGATGAGCAGGTTCACTTTCTTCGCCATGGTGAAACTCCGGTACAGGGGACCGACGATCTAGAGATCGACGGCGATCTTGAAGCCGCCGTAGATCATGCGCTTGCCGTCGAAGGGCACGTCCTTCATGCCCATCGAGGCGAGCCGCGGGTCGGCCATGACCTTCTTGTTCACGGAGTCGCGCTGCTTGCGCGACTTGTAGACGATCCAGGCGAAGACGACGGTCTCGTCCTTCTTCAGCTTCACGCTCTGGGGGAAGGAGGTGTACTTGCCCTTCTTCACGTCGTCGGCGACGCATTCCCTGTATTCGAGCGCGCCGTGGTCCTTCCACACCTTGCCCGCGAGGCGCGCGAGCTTGCGATAGGCGGCGAGATTCTTCTTCGGCACCGGTACGATAAATCCGTCCACATACATGAGGTCTTCTCCCTTTGTGTCTGCCCGGCCGGGCCTATTGGCGCGCGGCGATCCTGGTGGCGGCCTCGAGATTCTTCAGGCCTTTCTCGAACATGCCGCCGATGATCTTGTCCTGATCGAAGAACAGCATGCAAATGGCCTTTTCGAAAAAGCCGGCCTGACCCGACATGGCCCAGGTCACGTCGGTTTTCCCGCCATTGGGACGGAACGTGAAGCGCACGTCGCTGGTTCCGGCCATCGGCTCGATGAAGTCGAGGCGGATGTCGATCCGCTCATCCGGTTTGCTGCCGACAACGGTCATGGAGCCCTTGCCGACCTCGGAATTGCCATCCCAGGAAAATTTCGCGCCTTCCCCAGAGTCCGGCCCCTGGAACTCCGCCCTGGCGTCCGGATCGAGATCGGCCCAGGGCGACCATTTCTGCCAGTTGTGGAAGTCGTTCACCTGGGCGAACACCTGTCCGGGGCTGGCGTCGATGGTGGCGCTGCGCTCGATGCGGTAGTCGGACGGCTGCATGGCGACATAGGCGGCGAATGCGCCGACGACGATCACGAGCCCGATAAGGATCTTCTTGAGCATGACTGTGTCTCCTGTTCAGACGGAGCCGCGAACGAGGCGAGGCTTCCGGTCCATGGGGAAGTAATGGAAGTAAGGCTCGGCCTCTCTCAGCACCCGCGCCACGGACGGCCGGCTCATGAGGCGGTCGAGATAGGCCGAGAGCTTGCGGTGGGGCGCAAGCGGAACGACAAGATCGGCATAGAACAGGGCAGGGGCCGCGGAGCAGTCGGCGAGCGTGAAGCCGTCGCCGGTGGCCCATGTGCCGCCGAGCATCCGGTCCATGACGCCATAGACAGCCGCGAGCTGGGCCCTGGCCTGCTCGACCCCGAAGGGATCCTCGTTGCCCGGCGGCCGCAGGCGCTCGAACACAATCGTCTGCAGCGGACCCTGGACATGGTTGTCGAACAGTCTGTCCCACATGCGCACCCGCCATGCCGCGTCCGCGTCGCGGGGGATCAGCGGCGCTGGGCCGGGGTAATTGGTGTCGAGATACTCGACCACGACCGTCGATTCCGCCACCGTGCAGCCGCGCGCCTCGTCGCGCAGCGCGGGCATCTTCGCCAGCGGCCATACGGCCTCGAATGCGGCCCTCGACTCCGGATCGCCGAGGTCCACGAGGACGGGCTCGAAATCCGTGCCGTTCTCATACAGCGCGATCAATACCTTCCAGCAGTAGGAGGCGAGGGGGTGCTGGTAGAGCTTGAGGGTCACAGGCTCTTCCCATCGAAAGACTGCGGCGAGAAAGCGGACAGGTCGATATCGTCGATACAGCGCAGGTTGATCGCGGCCATCTCGGTGCCGACGGGCATGGCGCCGAAGCCGAAGGGATGCGCGCCGCAGACGGAGCAGAACAGATGGGCGATCACCCGCTTGTTGAACCGGTATTCGGTGAGCTTATCCTCGCCGGAAACGATGCGGAACTTCGCGCGGGGCGTGAAGCTAAGGATGAAGCCCATCTTCTCGCAATAGGAGCAGTTGCAGGATATGGCCTGATCGAGATCGGCTTCCGCCTCGTAGCGGACGGCGCCGCAATGGCAGCCGCCCTTGCAGGTCTGTTCAGTCACGGGGACCTCTTCAGTTCTTCTCGCCGGCGATGACCATCCAGCCGACGCCGAACCGGTCGGTGACCATGCCGAAATGCTCGGCGAAGAAGGTCTCGCCCATGGGCATGCCGACCTCGCCGCCCTCGGCCAGGGCGCCGAACATGCGGTCCGCCTCCGCCTTGTCCTTGGCGCTGACGGAGAGGGAGAATCCCTTGAAGCCGGAGTCGTCGGAAGCGCAGCCGTCGGACAACATGACCGGCGTACCCTTGATGGTGATGCAGGCATGCATGACCTTGTCCTCGCTGCCTTCGGGCACGGCGCCGGGCGGCGGCGGCTCGGGACTGTCCTTGAAGCGCATCAGCATGCCGACCTCGGCGCCGAGCGCCTTCCTGTAGAGATCGATGGCTTCCTCGCAGCGGCCGCTGAAAAACAGATAGGGGATGGGCATTCTACTCTCCTCAACTGGGTTGGCGGGGACGTTCAGGCGGCTTTGCCCCGGAAGGCGTCCTCGAGCCTGGCGATGTCGAATTTCTTCATCTGCAGGAAGGCCTTTGTCACCCTGGCGACTTTCGCGGCGTCCGCGTCCTGCAGCATCTCGATGAGGCGGACGGGAGTGACCTGCCAGGACAGGCCGAACTTGTCCTTCAGCCAGCCGCAAGGCCCTTCCTGCCCGCCCTCGGAGAGGCGCGACGAGTAGTAATCGATCTCGTCCTGGGTCTCGCAATGGATCTGGAATGAGACCGCCTCGTCGAAGGTGAATTGCGGGCCGCCGTTCAGCGCCACGTATTCCCGGCCTTCAAGCTCGAAGGCGACGGTCATGACCGAACCTTCCTTGCGGCCGTGAATCTCGAAGCCTTCGCTGCCGTAGCGGGTAATGCCGGTGATCTTCGAATTATCGAAGATCGAAACGTAGTGATTGGCTGCATCCTCCGCCTGGGTGTCGAACCACAGGCAGGGCATGATCGACTTCACGGCCATCTTCTTTTCCTTTCACGCACTGGACTTTTTCGTGCCGTTTGAACCGCTTCCGCCCCGAGCGGCATTGACATTTTGGGTTGATATCAACATAATTGCGGCATGTCAACCCGCGACGAGGTTCCCTTTTCCACGACCCTGCATGTGCGGGATCATTGCCTGTGCCTTCATGTGCAGCGGGCGGCGCGCGCGCTCGCCCGGCGGTTCGACGAGGCTCTCAGGGAAGTGGGGCTGAACAACGGCCAGTTTTCGATGATGATGTCGCTGAACAGGCCGGAGCCGCCGACCATGCAGCAGGTGGCCGGCCTTCTGGCCATGGACCGCACGACGCTGACGGCGAAGCTGAAACCGTTGCAGCGGGAAGGGCTGGTGCAGATCGCTCCCGACGCCAGGGACAAGCGCAGCCGCCGGCTGAGCCTTACCGACAAGGGCAGGCGGGTGCTGGCTTCCGCGGTGCCGATCTGGCAGCGCGAGCACGGCATGTTGGACGGGGAACTGGGCGATGCCCGCGGCAAGCGCATGCGGGCGGACCTGTTCGCGGTGTCGTTTCCCGCGGCCGCCGCCGAGAAGGCGGGTCAGGCCTGATCGAGGTTCATCGCATCTCCGGCCGGCCCGTGCCGGATTGATGGGCCCGCCGCGCCGGCCGTCTACTCCGCCGCCACCTTGTACTTGCGGGCATATTCAAGCAGCGCGTCGTCGGGGACGGCCTCGATGGGGGTGAAGTCGCGATGGGCGATCCACGGCTTGCGCGTGAATTTGGTGATGTGGTTGGAGACCGCGCACAAGGTCAGGTAGACGATCTTGCGCGGGTAGGGGGTGATGTTCGGCGGCGAGGCATGCACGAGGTTGCCGTGGAACATCAGCACGGTGCCGGGCTTGCCGGTGGGGGCGACAATGCCGCCTTCCTCCGCGAGCCGGGTGATGGTGGCCTTGTCCAGCGTCCACAGCGGATAGGACGTGGTCTTGAGGTCGTGTCCAGCCTCCAGCACGCCCTGCCTGTGACTCTTGGGAATGAACATCAGCGGTCCGTTGATGGGCATCACCTCGTCGAGGAACACCGAGATGTTCATGGCGCGCGGCTCGGGCATGCCGTCGTCGCGGGCCCAGGTGCCGTAGTCCTGGTGCCATTGCCAGACCTCGCCGTCGAAGGGCGCCTTGGCGTTGATCTTGAACTGGTGCATGTAGAGCTTCTCGCCGAACAGTTGCTCGACGGGCTCGATCAGGCGCGGATGGGCGCCGAGCAGGCGGAAGGCTTCGTTGTAGGTGTGGGCGGCGAAGGCGGTGCGCGGCGCGCCGGAGGACTCGCGCCAGACTTCCTCGCGGTCGGACTTGTAAATCTCCTCCGCTTCCGCGCGCAGGACGGCGATCTCCTCGTCGGAGAAACAGTCGGGCAGGTGCAGGTAGCCCAGCTCGTCGAATTCGGCCAACTGGCCGGCTGTGAGTTTCATGGCTTCCTCCCTGGAGACCTTTTCCGGAAAGTATAGCCCTTTCGCGGACTGCGGCACAGCCTTAGTCGCGGCGTCAGCCGGGGGCGCCGGCGGAGGACCGGAATCCGCCGCCGAACAGGTAGTAAAGCAGCTTTACCGCTTCGCCCACGGTCACCTGGGCGGAATACTGGTCGCGCCACCACTGGCCGCTGAGCCCGCGTTCGCGGGAATTCGCGATGCGTATGTCCGCGTTGGGCAGGATATCGCCGAAGATGATCTTGCTGCGGCGCGCATGATAGGGAGCGGTCACCAGGATGAGCCGGACAGGTCCGTCGCCGAGCTTCGCCTTCAGGGCTTCGGCCTCCTCGACGGTGGAGACATGGCCGTCTCCGAAACTGTCCACGGCGTCCGCGGGGACCTGAAGATACTCCAGCAACTCACCGCGGAACGTGCCGGGGCGCGGAAAGCGGTAGCCGAGTTCCTCCGCGAGCCGCTGGGTGCGCCGCGGATGGCCTATCCTGGCATTGGACAGAAGCACTTTCGGTGCGAGACCTTCGCGGTAGAGCTCTGCGGCGCGCATGATCCTGTCGTAGTCGTCGGCAAGGGGGACGATGTAGTCCGCCTTCTCCAGCCCGTCCTCGAACTGGAGCCAGCCGGGCAGGATAAAGGCGGCCGCGGCGGCGCAGACGGCGGCGGCCAGCGTCAGGGTGCCGATGGTCTGGAATATCCGTGCGATCAGGCGCCGCGGCATGGCCGCATCCCTCCGGGGCTGGAGTTATCCGTGAAGAGGATGGGTGAAGGAAGCAAAGCGGGCAAGCCGGGGTTGCCGGGCCTGCTCCGGGCTCACACGGCGGTGCGCAGAGGTTCGGACAGGCGGGGAATCTCCGGGTCCGCGTCGAACTTCACGCAGTCGCGACCGCCGTGCTTGGCGGCGTAAAGGCATTTGTCGGCACGGGCGATCAGGGATTTCGCCGTGTCGTTCTGGTTGAACTGGGCGATGCCGACCGAAATGGTGATGCGCCCGAGAGTCTCGCCAGTGGACTTGCGGTGCAGGGTCTTGGAGCGCACGGCCTTGCGGATATTCTCGGCCACGGTGTAGGCCTGCGCCAGCGTGGTCTCGGGCAGAATGACCGCGAACTCCTCGCCGCCATAGCGTGCCGCGAGGTCCTGTCCCTTGATGTTGCTGCGGATCATGTGGCCGAGGATGCGCAGCACGGCGTCGCCGGTCTGGTGGCCGAACCTGTCGTTGAGCGCCTTGAAGCGGTCCATGTCGATCATCAGCAGCGACAGGTTCTGC
>JBFWSL010000026.1:0-22880 GCA_050248375.1 Hyphomicrobiales bacterium
GCGGCCTCGTATTCCTGCATGAGCTTCTCCGCCCGGGGCGGCGGGTGCCGCGTGCCCTGGCGGCGCGCGGCCATATAGGCGAATTCGAAACGCGCGACGCGGAAGCCGCGCTCCGCGAGCAGCCCGGCGAAGGTGTCCATGAAGCCGGAGTCCATGGGCGCGCCGGCCCCGTGAGCGAGCAGGAGGCGGCGCGGGGCACCGGCGGCGCCGTCGTGCAGGAATTGCGTCATCGGCCACACCATAGCGTGACTTTTCCGGGAAGGGAGAAGCGCCTATGTCTTGGGCCGGGATGATGAACACCATTCTCAATTCCGGCGAAACCGCGCTGCGGCTGGCCGCCTTCGCGGGCGTGTTCCTGGCCATGGCCCTGCTGGAACTGCTGATCCCCAAACGGGACCTCGACCATGCGAAGGGACGGCGCTGGCTGACCAACATCGCCATCGGCGGCATCGACAGCCTGCTGCTGCGGCTGATGGCCATGCTGGCGGTTCCCGTAGCCGCGGTGGCCGCCGCCATCTGGGCGGAGGCGCGGGGCTGGGGCCTGCTCAATCTCGTCGCGTGGCCCGGCTGGCTGGAGATGGCGATCGCGCTCGCGGTGCTCGACCTCGCCATCTACGGCCAGCACGTGGCCTCGCATCACGTGCCGGCGCTGTGGCGGCTGCACAAGGTCCACCACGCGGACGTGGACATCGACGTGACCACGGCGATCCGGTTCCACCCGGTCGAGATCGGCCTGTCCATGCTGTGGAAGATCGTGGTGGTGCTGGCGCTGGGACCTTCGGCGATATCGGTGGTGCTGTTCGAGGTGCTGCTGAACGCCTGCGCCATGTTCAACCACGCCAATATCGCGCTGCCCGGGGCGGTGGACCGCGTGCTGCGGCTCATCGTGGTGACGCCGGACATGCATCGGGTGCATCATTCCATCGAGCGGCGCGAGCACGACCGCAACTTCGGCTTCAACCTGTCGGTCTGGGACCGGCTGTTCGGCACCTACGTGGCGCAGCCGGAGAAGGGCCACCTGGGCATGACCATCGGACTGAAGCCCTACCAGAGCGAGCAGCCGACGGGACTTTGGTGGAGCCTGGCGCTGCCGTTCCGCGCGGTGGCGGACGGAACCCGCAAGGTTCAGAAGGCGTTGAGCGGGAAATAGCGCAGCAGCAGTTCCTCGAAGCGGGGGCTGGAGCGCACCAGGGCCAGGCCGTAATTGAAGATGGCGAGCATGGTGCGGTTGTCCTTCTGCACCGCGATGCCGACGCCCTCTCCGAAATAGCGGCTCTCGAAATAGGCGCCGCCGCGGAATTCGCAGCAGTTGCTGGAGCTGGTGCCGTTGAGCCAGAACATCAGCGACAGTCCGTCGCCGAACAGGACATCCACCTCTCCCGCCTTCAGCGCTTCCTTGGCCTTCTCGACGTCGTCGAAGGGCACCATCTCGATGCCGGGGAAAAAGTCGCGCAGATAGGCCTCATGGGCGGTGTCCTTCTGCACGGCGACGCGGCGGCCCTTGAGTTCCTCGGGACGGGTCGAGACGACGGCGCCGGACTTCAGAGCCACGAAACGGGCCGGCGTGAAATAGTAGCTGTCGGTGAAGTCGAGCTTCTCCAGGCTCGCGGAGGTCTTGCGGATGGAGGCGATCGCGGCGTCCGCCTCCGCCTTGTGCAGCGCCGGCACGAGCGTGTCCCACTCCACCGAGCGGATGTCGCATTCGACCGCGAGTTCGTCGCAGATGGCGCGGGCGAGATCGACATTGAAGCCGGTCAGCACGCCGTCCTCGTCCAGATAGTTGAACGGCGGATAGTCGCTTTCGGTGACGATGCGCAGGCGATCCACGTCGGTGAGGTCGGGCTTGGCGCGGCGCGAACCGGGAATGCGCTCCTCGGTTTCCGCGCGCCGCTCCGGCTCCTGCGCGAGGGGCGAAGCCGCGGGCAACAGCGCAACGGCGAGCGCCGCGAGGGCGGCCGCCAGTGCAAGTCGCGGCAGAGGATTCCGGGTCCGGTGGGTCACGGGCGGGAGAGTGACACAGCCCCGTGAGCGGGTGAAGTCCCGCGTGAGATACGGAATCCGCGACGGCGGGTCGCCGTTTCGCCCGTACCGGTCTTCGGCGCTCCGGTTGTTGTTGCGGGTGCGCGTCATTCTCCCTTGAAATGCCTGGGTGAAGCGCGGATGGGGGTATCCGCGCGGAGTGCGGGGTTCAGGACTCAGTGTTGCGCAGGGGCACGCCCGGCGGGGGCAAGCATTCCGATAACTACCCGGAACCGGCCGGAACGGCCGCCGGGCAACCGGGCATCGCCGATGGCGGCCGGGGGCCGCGATCGCGCCCGCGACCGGCAGGGCCGCAGGCAGCGCGGAACGCCTGGCGACTGCGGCAGACGGTGCGGCGGGCACACGCTCCAAGGCTGCTGAGGACCGCGACGGACAGGCTGGCGGAGCGCCACCCGCAGTATTCGGCGAGGACGGGGCTCACGGCCGGACAGAAATACGGCATCGCCGTCCTGTTCGCCGCCGTCGTGCTTTCGCTGGCGCTGGCGCCGTTCACGACGCTGCGCGTGCTGGCGGCCGTCGGCACGCTGTTCTTCGGCCTCGTGGTGTCGCTGCGGGTGGTCGCCTGCATCTACCTGATCGTGGCCGCGCCCGCGCGGCTGTTCCGGCGCAAGCCGCCGCGCATCGCCGACGATGAACTGCCGGTCTACACGCTGCTGGTGCCGCTCTACCGGGAGGCCAACATGCTGCCGGGCCTGGTGGAGGCGCTGAACCGGATCGACTATCCGGCGGCCCGGCTCGACATCAAGCTGATCCTGGAGGAGTCCGATCCCGGGACGCTGGCGGCGGCGCTGAGGCTGCAACTGCCGCCGCGCTACGACATCGTGGTGGTGCCCGACGCGGAGCCGCGCACCAAGCCCAAGGCGCTGAACTACGCGCTGCAACTCGCGCGCGGCGACTTCGCGGTTATCTACGACGCCGAGGACGCTCCCGAGCCCGGCCAGCTCCGCGCCGCCATCGCCGCCTTCCGGGCCGGCCCCCCCAACCTCGCCTGCGTGCAGGCGCGGCTCGCCATCTACAACGCACGGGAGAATTTCCTCACCCGCCAGTTCGCCATTGAATACGCGGCGCTGTTTGACGGCCTGCTGCCGGCGCTGGAGCGGCTGCGGCTGCCGATTCCGCTCGGCGGAACTTCCAACCATTTCCGCATGCCCGCGCTCAGGTGGCTTGGCGCGTGGGATGCGTACAACGTGACCGAAGACGCGGACATCGGCATGCGGCTGGCGCGCAGCGGCTACACCTGCCGCATGCTGGACTCGGTGACGCTGGAGGAGGCGGTGATCGGATTCCGCCCCTGGCTGCGGCAGCGCACGCGCTGGCTGAAGGGCTTCATGCAGACATATTTCGTCCACATGCGGCGGCCGTTCCGGCTGTGGCGGCAACTGGGCACGGCCGGATTCCTGGGCTTCCAGATCGTCATCGGCGGCATGATCTTCTCCGCCCTGGCCCATCCGGTGTTCTACGCGCTGGTGGCCATGGAGGCGGCGAGCGCCGGCCTGCTGGGACGGCCGGAAACCCTGCTCGGCCTGCATATCTGGCTGCTGGCCCTGTTCAACGTGGCGCTGGGCTACACGGCCTCCATGGCGCTGGCGCTGATCGCCCTGAAGCTGCGGGGGCTGGCGCTGGCGCCGCACATCCTGCTGATGCCCGTGTACTGGCTGTCGATCTCGCTGGCGGCCTACCGGGCCCTGCCGCAACTGCTCGGCGCGCCGTTCCGCTGGGAGAAGACCGAGCACGGGCTCAGCACCATGGCGCCCGCGTGGAGACGGACAAGACGCGGCTAGGCTTTTCTTAACCAAAGCGCGTCAGCGTGGGCGGGTAACAAGCGAGGCCGCGTAATGTCTGGCCGCCCGGTCGATTTTTCGAAGCTGCGTATCCTGATCGTGGAAAACCACGCGCTCATGCGCCGGCTGCTGCGCGAGATGCTGCGCGGTTTCGGCATCGAGCAGGCCGTGGAAGCCCGCAGCGTGCCTGAGGCCTTCGAGCAGATCTACCGCGAGCCCTTCGACGCGGTGATCCTGGACTTCTTTCTCGGTCCCCTGGACGGGGCGGATTTCTCCCGCCGGGTCAGGCTCGACCCCGGCTGCCGCAACCGGCGCACGCCGATCCTGCTGATCACCGGCCAGCCGGACCACCAGAAAGTGCTGAAGGCGCGCGACGCGGGCATCGACGACCTGCTGGCCAAGCCGATCGCGCCCAAGGACCTCTACTGGCGCCTGCACCGCATGCTGACGGCGCCGCAGCCCTTCGTGGTCACGGACTGGTATGCCGGGCCGCGCCGCGACCTGACGCGCAAGCTGGAGCCGGCCGCTTCCGTGCCGCCGGACGTGGCGCGCATCGTCAACTTCACCGCCAACCGCAACCTGCCCGAAGACGACGTCGAGATCGACGAGGACCTGTTCGCCTAGCGCATCATCCGGCCAGGCGGAATCGCTTGGCCGGTAAGATGATGCGCCAGATCACTAGCTTGAGCATGATCTTATCGGAAAAGCGGTATCCCCTTTTCCGGATCATGCTCTAGAAGGCTCCCGTTGCCGTATGCCGGGCGCGGCGCGGGACGAAGGCCCGCATCGCAAAAACCGGGACCCGTTCAGGACAAGCGCCGGTTCTAGCCGCCCGCCGCCGCCAGCAGCTTCGCGCGAATGCCGGCGGGAGGCGTGACGGCCTTGCGCGTCCGGGTATCGAAGAAGACATTGACGCTGGTGGCGGTGGCCACGCACAGGCCGCCGGCGAAGAGGCCGTAGCCTGAGGTGAAGGACCTTGTGCCCACCTTGAGGATGCGGCCGCCGACCTCGACGGTGCCGGGATAGTGCACCTCGGCGCGGTAGTCGATGCAGACATTGGCGAGGACGAAGCCGACGCCGCTGTCCCCGGGCGGGCGGAACTGCTCGATGAGCATGGTGCGGCCCGTCTCCACATAGGCGGCGATGGCCACGTTGTTGACGTGACCCAGCGGGTCCTGGTCCGAGAAGCGTATGGAAACAGGGGTCCAGTGCGAGAAGCTGTCGCGCTTTCTCAGGTCGATGGCGGGGCTGTCAGACATCGCGGAACGGGGGCGGAACGGGGAACCGGGCGGAAAGAACGCAAAGGCCGGCGCGAGACTGGACAAGGACGCCGCGCGGGTCAAGCGGGGGCGGCATCGCGGACAGTGGGCGAAGTCCCCGATATATGCTCCAATCCGACTCATGAAAAGCAGGGAACGCGCCATCGGCCCCCGCCTGCGGGTATTTCTCGAGCCCGATTTCGCGCTCGGGCCCGGCAAGGCCGAGATACTGGAAGGCATCAAGGAGACCGGCTCCATCGCCGCGGCCGGCCGGCGCATGGGCATGAGCTACAAGCGGGCCTGGAACCTGGTCGACGCCATGAACAAGCACTTCCGCGCGCCGGTGGTTGACGCGGCGAAGGGCGGGCGCGCGGGAGGCGGCGCCGTGCTGACCGAATTCGGCGAGGAAGTGCTCACCCGCTACCGCCGGATGATGAAGCTGGCCCAGAAGGCGATCGAGCCCGACCTGAAGAAACTCATGAAGGAACTGAGCGGCGCGGACGCCGGAAAATCCACCCGATAGGTTCACCTGAACATATCGGTTGACTCGCCTTTCCGCGGCGATATAGCCTTTTGAAAACATCGTATTCACAGGGAGGTATCAGGTCATGGCGCACCCGGAACGCGAAAGCGAGGACCATCGCACCCTTGACCATCGCACCATTGGGGGACGCTGGATCGCCATCGGGCTCGGCCTGGTCCTGATCCTTTCCTCCCTGCTCGGAGCGGCGAACGCCCGGGCGGACGACCTGCTGGTGTTCGCGGCGGCCAGCCAGCGCAACGCCCTGGACGGCGTGATCGAGGCCTACGGCAAGGCCGGCAAGGGCACGGTCAAGGCCTCCTACCAGTCCAGCTCGACGCTGGCGCGCCAGATCGAGCAGGGCGGACCGGCGGACATCTTCATCTCCGCCAACCCGAAATGGATGAACTACCTGTCGGAGCGCAAGCTCATCGACGAAGCCAGCCGGTCAGACATGTTCGGCAACGGCCTGGTTCTGGTCGCCGCCAAGGACGGACCGGCCCAGGACGTCAAGATCGACCAGGGTTTCGACCTCGCCTCGCTGCTTGGCGACGGCAAGCTCGCGGTCGGCGATCCGGACCATGTCCCGGCTGGCATTTACGCCAAGCAGGCGCTGCAGAAGCTCGGCGCCTGGGAAAAGACGGAGGCGAAGCTGGCGCGGGCGGACAATGTGCGCGCGGCGCTGGCGCTGGTGTCGCGGGGCGAGACGCCCTACGGCATCGTCTATTCCTCCGACGCCGTCGCCGACAAGGGCGTGAAAGTGGTCGGCACCTTCCCCGAGAGCAGCCACCCGCCGATCGTCTATCCCGTCGCCGTCATGGCGGCTTCCAAGAACGCCGCCAAGGCCAAGGAATTTCTGGCCTTCCTCAAAACCCCGGAAGCGGTAAAAATCTACCAGCAATACGGTTTCCGCGTACTGGGGCTCGCCACCAACTGACGGCGTCCGCGCGGGCCGGCCGCGCGGGAACGGGAAGGCCATGCCAGAGCTGACACCCATCGAATGGGAAGCGCTACGGCTCAGTCTTCGCGTCGCCTTCTGGAGTGTCCTGTTCAGCCTGCCGCTCGCCATCGCCGTCGCCTGGGTGCTGGCGCGGCGCGAGTTCTACGGCAAGATGCTGCTGAACGCGCTGGTGCATCTGCCGCTGATCCTGCCTCCGGTCGTCACCGGCTACATCCTGCTGCTGCTGCTCGGCACCAAGGGCCCCGTGGGCTCGTGGCTGCAATCGGCGCTCGGCATCGTGGTCGCCTTCAAGTGGACCGGCGCGGCCATCGCGGCGGGCGTCATGGGCTTTCCGCTGATGGTGCGGGCCATCCGGCTCTCGATGGAAGCGGTGGACCGCAAGCTGGAGCAGAGCGCGGCGACGCTGGGGGCCTCTCCGCTGGCCGTCTTCGCCACGGTCACGCTGCCGCTGATCCTTCCCGGCATCCTCGCCGGCACCATCCTCGCCTTCGCCAAGGGGCTGGGCGAGTTCGGCGCCACCATCACCTTCGTCTCCAACATTCCCGGCGAGACGCGCACGCTGCCCATCGCCATCTACACCTTCCTGCAGATCCCCGGCGGCGAGGAAGGCGCCATCCGGCTGACGGTGATCGCCATCGTGCTGTCCATCGCCGCGCTGCTGGTCTCGGAGATCCTTGCCAAACGGAGCGCCCGCAGGGTGCAGGGCGATGCTTGAGGTCGACGTCAGCCGGCGCCTCGGCGCGATCGACCTGCAGGCGCAGTTCAGCGCGGGCGCGGGCGTCACCGCCCTGTTCGGCCGCTCGGGCGCGGGCAAGACCTCCATCGTCAACATGATCGCCGGGCTGCTGAAGCCGGAGAGCGGACGCATCGCCACCGGCGGCCGGGTGCTGTTCGACAGCGCCGCGCGCGTCTCGCTGCCGCCGCACAGGCGCCGGGTCGGCTATGTGTTCCAGGACGGACGGCTGTTCCCTCACCTCACCGTGCGGCAGAACCTGACCTACGGCCGCTGGTTCACGCCGCCCGCGGACCGCTTCGCCGATCTCGGCCACGTCACCGAGCTGCTGGGCATCGGGCCGCTGCTGGCGCGCTTCCCGGCCTCGCTGTCGGGCGGGGAGAAGCAGCGCGTCGCCATCGGCCGGGCGCTGCTGGCCAGCCCGCGCATCCTGCTCATGGACGAGCCGCTCGCCTCGCTGGACGAGGCGCGCAAGCAGGACATCCTGCCCTATCTGGAGCGGCTGCGCGAGGAGACGAAAATCCCCATCGTCTATGTGAGCCATTCGCTGGCCGAGGTGACGCAGCTCGCCAACACGCTGGTGCTGGTCTCCGAGGGCAGGGTGAAGGCGAGCGGGCCCATCGAGGAGATCATGGCGCGCACGGACCTGTTTCCGCTCACCGGGCGGTTCGAGGCGGGCGCGGTGCTCGACTGCACGGTCGGCGGGCGCGACAGGGCGACGGGCCTGCTGAAGCTCGACACGCCGGCGGGGCCGCTACTGACCCCGGCCGCCGAGATCCCGGCCGGCACCCATCTGCGCGTGCGGGTGCGGGCGCGCGACATCATGATCGCCACAACGAAGCCCGCTGGCTTCAGCGCCCTGAACATCCTGCCCGCCACGGTGTCGGAAATCCGCAGCGACCCGCCCTACGCCGACGTGAAGCTGCAGGCAGGCAGCGCGGCGCTGCTGGCGCGCATCACGGATCATTCGGTGCGGCGGCTCGGGCTGAAAAAGGGCAAGAAGGTCTACGCCGTCATCAAGAGCACGGCGCTGGACCGGCGCAGCCTGGGCGTGGCGAAGGAGTAGCGGATGTGGACCCCGGCCTGCGCCGGGGTTTCGGGGATTTTCGCCGGGGTTTCGACCCATGACCTGGGCGCGGTCAGTCCCTTCGTTATAACTGGACCCCGGCCTGCGCCGGGGTTTCGGAGATTTTCGCCTAGGTTTCGAACTCCTATGCCAATCCTTGCTCCGAAACCCCGGGCGAAGACCCGGGGTCATAACACCCTTGGCGTGGATGTCTCTCGCGTTGCCAGGAAGCGCGCCAGCATGGGCCGCCGGGTCGAGCCCTTGCCGACGAAGAATAAAGGCGAGGAACACGCATCCCGGCAGGAGAGGGCTGGAGCGGGTGACGGGAATCGAACCCGTATCTAAAGCTTGGGAAGCTTTCGTTCTACCACTGAACTACACCCGCCCGTCATCCGGATCGCGGTCACGTCCGTATAGCGCTCAATAGCACAGGGCAACGGGGGCGAAAAGCGGCCCCTCGTGGGGCCAGTGACGTCCCGGGCGCTCGTGAAAACATTGTGATGATCCTCGCCGGGCGCGCGTGCTAGCGTCCGCGGCGAGGGACCCCCAGGGGCAAGCGCATGACGACAATCGATTTTCCCCGGCCGGCCCAGCGGCCGCTCGACCCCGGCAAGTTCCGCGATCCCGATATCACCGCCAGGGGCGAGCCGCGCGCCAGCGTGGCGCTCCGGGCGCTGGAGACGCTGTGGATCAACACCGGCACGCTCTGCAACATCGAGTGCGTCAACTGCTACATCGAATCCAGCCCCAGCAACGACCGGCTGGCCTATATCACGCGCGGGGAACTGCGCCCTTTCCTGGATGAAATCCGCCGCGACGGCCTCGGCACGCGCGAGATCGGCTTCACCGGCGGCGAGCCCTTCATGAACCGCGAGCTGTGCGCCATGGCGGGCGATGCGCTGGAGCGGGATCTGAACGTGCTGATCCTGACCAACGCCATGCAGCCGATGCAGCGGCCACGGGTGCAGAAGGAACTCCTTGCGCTGAAGCAGGCCCATGGCGGCCGGCTGGCCCTGAGGGTCAGCGTGGACCACTGGAGCCGCAGGCTGCACGAGGCCGAGCGCGGAGCAAATACCTGGGACAGGACGCTGGCCGGCCTCGACTGGCTGTCGCGCAACGGCTTCAGCATCGCCATCGCGGGGCGCACCTGCTGGGGCGAGCCGGAAAGCGAGGCCCGGGCGGGCTACGCGCGGCTGATCGCGGAACGCGGCTGGCGCATCGACCCGCATAACCGCATGCAGTTGCTGCTGTTTCCGGAGATGAACGAGCGGGAGGACGTGCCGGAGATCACCACGGCCTGCTGGGGCATCCTCGGCAAGACGCCCTCGCAGATGATGTGCGCCTCCAGCCGCATGGTGGTGAAACGAAAAGGCGCCAAGGCCCCCTCGGTGGTTCCCTGCACGCTGCTGCCCTACGACCGGGCCTTCGACATGGGAGCGACGCTGGCGGAGGCCGCGCGGGCGGATGCCGGCATGTTCGACGGTGGCGCGGTCAAGCTCTGCCACCCCCATTGCGCCAAATTCTGCGTGCTGGGCGGGGGAAGCTGTTCGGGCTGAGGGCGCGCCGGCTGGACCCCGGCCTTCGCCGGGGTTTCGATTCCTTATGTCCCTTCGGGCTTGCGAAACCCCGGCGAAGGCCGGGGTCCATGCCGCGGCATGCAGGCGCGTCCGCGAGACTGGCTCCTTGCCTTGACTGCCCCTAACATGGCCGCCGCGGCGCGCCCGGGACACGCCGCTTGCGTCGGCGATCGTACAAGACGGCACGAGGAAGGAAGCAATATGGGACTGACCATTCACGAATGGACGGCGCAGCGGCTGGGCGAGGAGGAGATCGCCCAATGGCGCGAGATGCCGTCCTCGATCATCGGCGACGAACTGAACCGGGCGCAGATCATGTACGCGGCGATCAAGCCGCTGGCGCCGGGCAAGGGCTTCGCCGGGCAGGCCATCACCGTGCAGTGCATGGTGGGCGACAACCTGGCGCTGCATCATGCCATCTCCGGCGCCTTCAGGGGCGCGGTGATCGTCGGCGACGGGCGGCGGAACGACGAAACCGCCATCTGGGGCGGCGTCATGCATACGCTGGCCGAGACGCGGGGCATCGCCGGCGTGGTCATCGACGGGGCGCTCAGGGACGTTGCCGAACTGCGCGCCTCCCCGCTCCCGGTCTATGCGCGGGCGGCGGTGCCGGCCGGCCCGCACAAGGGCTTCGGCGGGGAAGTCAACGCCCCCATCCAGTGCGGCGGAGTGAGCGTGCGGCCGGGCGACCTGGTGGTGGCGGACGATGACGGGGTGGTGGTGGTGCGCCTCGACCAGATCGACGGGCTGATGCAGCGCTGCAAGTCGCGTATCGCCAAGGAGCAGGAATTCATCAAGCAGATCAAGGCCGGAAAGACCACGGTCGATATCCTCAAGCTGCCCGGTCCGGGCCAGGTCGGCTGAGGGGGGAATATTGCACCGCAACCGCCTATATATGAGGCGATGCTTTCATAAGGGCTTCCGCCGGCCCCGCAATCTCTCCATGATTTGTTTGCATCTTGGCGGATAGGCTAAGGTGGAGTGCCCAACTGGCGACACAACAGCCGGTGAAAACAAGACGTTCGGAAGCGCTGATGTCCAAAGGGAGACACAACCGGAAGAAAAAGAAGCACGGCTGGCGGGAACGCCTGCGCCGCGTGCTGCGCTACCGGCTGCAGATTCCCATAAAGCGCAGCACCCACAGCCCGGAGCATATCGCGCGCGGGGTGATGGTCGGCACCGTATGGGCCGCCTCCCCCCTTTTCGGCGCGCAGATGCTCATGGTGTTCCTGACCTGGCTGGGCGGCCGCAAGCTGTTCAACTGGGATTTCTCGCTGATCAACGGCCTGGCCTGGACCTGGACCACCAACGTGTTCACGGTCGTGCCCTTCTATTACTTCTGCTACGCCACCGGCCACATGCTGCTCGGGCAGTCGGGCGACATCAGCGGCTACAACACCTTCGAAGCGGTGTTCGCCAGCTTCACCCAGGACGACCAGACCCTCTACGACTCCATGATGCTGCTGTTCGGCAGCCTGTGGCACAAGGTCGGTCTGCCGCTGTTCGCGGGATGCCTGATCTGGTCCGTCATTCTCGGCTGGGTGGCCTACAAGCTGACCTACGGCTTCGTGATCCGCTACCGCGAGCACCGTGAGCACTCCAGGCGGGAACGCCGCCAGCGCAAGGCCTCTTCCGGCGGCGGCGCCCGGCACCACGCACAGGCCCAGTCCTCCGCCTGACCGGGACGGCTTTTCCGCCGCTGCAAAAAAATTTCCGGCGATTTCCAAGGATTCGTAAAATCGGCGCGTCCAATGGACAAAACTGGACGGGCGGATGACCGATATGGAGCTGGCCAGACGTGCCCGAGATGGCGACCGGGAGGCCTTCCGGCAATTGCTGGAGGCCAACTACGACCTCATTTTCCGTGTCGCCGCGCGCTTCACCGGCAACGCCCAGGATGCCGAGGACATCGCCCAGGACGTCTGCCTGACGCTGGCGGACCGGCTGCGCTCCTTCCGGGGCGAGTCGCGCTTCTCCACCTGGCTGTACAAGGTGGCGCTGAACGCCTGCCGCGACTTCGCCCGGCGGCAGAAGTCGGCAAGGGCGCTGCAGGAGAACTATGCGGTGTTCCGGGAAATGGACGAGGGCGACGCCCGCGATGCGCAGGCGCGCAGCGGCTGGCTGAACGAGGCCATCGCCGCGCTGGAACCCTCGCTCAAGGAAACGGTTCTGCTCGTCGTCGGGGAGGACATGAGCCACGGGGAGGCCGCGCGCGTGCTCGGCTGCGCGGAGACCACGGTCTCCTGGCGCATGCACGAGGCGCGCAAGAAGCTGCGGGTTTTCGCGGAGAGCGACCATGACTGACGATCTCAAGGCCCTCAGGCGCGCGATGGACGAGGCGACGCCCCGGCCCTCGCCGGAGGTGCGCGCCCGCGCCATCGCGCAGGCGATGACGGCCTATGACGAGAAAATTTCACGGGCACCCCAAGGAAGCGGGGTGATCTCCCGTCTCACGGACGCGGCACAGGCCGCGACCGGGAAACTGTTCGGGAGAGCCCCCATGCGACTGACCCCTGCCCTCGCCGGCGGCGCGAGCCTCGCGGTGCTGACGCTCGCGGTGATGAGCACCGCCTATCTGCAATCCGATATCCGCAACCGCCAGGCGGTCCCGCCGGCGGATACGAAACTGGCCGCGGAGAAGCCCGAGGCACTGCCGCCGGCGAAGCCGGTGCCGGGCGTGGCGCAGCCAGCGCCGCCAGAGGCAGCCGCGGCGCAGAAGAACCTCGGGGAGGCCCTGCGCTCGCGCGCGGACGAGCGGGCGAAGCTGCAGCAGGATCCCGCTTCCGCCATAATCGGACAGTTGCAGGCCGCGCGCGAACAGGACGCCGCCATCGGTCCGGCCGCCTCCCCGCCCGCGGCTCTGCCCGGCGTGGCGACGCCGCCCGCAGGCGTGCCGATTGCCTCGCTTTCCGGAGGGGCGCGACCCGCCCCGCCGCCGCCGGGCAGCTATACCCGCGCGCTGCAGAACCGGCTGGCCACCATGCCGAAGCCGGACCGGATGCCGCCGCACTATCAGGACCAGGGCCGCGATACATTCGCCGACGTGAACGCCAACCCGGTCAAGGCGGTGGCGCAGGAGCCGGTCTCCACCTTCTCCATCGACGTGGACACCGCGTCCTACGCCTTCGTGCGCGCGTCGCTGAACCGCAACGTGCTGCCGCAGAAGAACGCGGTGCGGGTGGAGGAGCTGATCAACTACTTCCCCTACGACTATCCCAAGCCCGACGACAAGGCGGTGCCGTTCAGGACCACGGTGAACGTGTTCCAGAGTCCGTGGAACGAGGGAACCAGGCTTATGCATATCGGCATCAAGGGCTACGACCTGCAGACCGCGGAGAAGCCGCGCTCCAACCTGGTGTTCCTGGTGGATACCTCGGGCTCGATGAACGCGCCGAACAAGCTGCCGCTGCTGCAGAACTCGCTGAAGCTGCTGCTTGAGACCCTGAAGCCGGACGACTCAATCGCCATCGTCGCCTATGCGGGCAGCGCGGGCACCGTGCTTGAACCGACGCCGGTGAAGGAGAAGACCAGGATCCTGAACGCGCTGACCAACCTGCGCGCGGGCGGCTCGACCGCAGGGGCGGAAGGTATCCGCCAGGCCTACGAGCTGGCCGAGCAGGGCTATGACGCCAAGGCGGTGAACCGCGTGATCCTGGCGACCGACGGCGATTTCAACGTGGGCATCACCGACCGCGAGGAGCTGAAGAGCTTCATCGAGCGCAAGCGCAAGTCGGGCGTGTTCCTGTCGGTGCTGGGCTTCGGCCACGGCAACTACAACGACGCTCTGATGCAGACGCTGGCGCAGAACGGCAACGGCAACGCGGCCTATATCGACACGCTGAACGAGGCGCGCAAGGTGCTGGTGGAGGAGGCCTCCTCCACGCTGTTCCCCATTGCCAAGGACGTGAAGATCCAGATCGAGTTCAACCCGGCGCAAGTGAGCGAATACCGGCTCATCGGCTACGAGACCCGGCTGCTCAACCGCGACGACTTCAGGAACGACAAGGTGGACGCGGGCGATATCGGCGCGGGGCACACGGTGACGGCGATCTACGAGATCACGCCCAAGGGCTCCAGGTCGCAGCTTGTCGGCGACCTGCGCTATGCGCCCAGGGCCGCCGGACCCGCCGCGACGCCGGCTGGCAGCGACGAGCTGGCCTTCGTGAAGCTGCGCTACAAGCTGCCCGGCGAGGATACCAGCAAGCTGATCGAGATGCCGGTGACCAGGGCGCTGGACAAGGGCGCCGTCGACGCCGCGCCGCAGGAGGCCCGCTTCGCCGCCGCGGTGGCCGGCTTCGGGCAACTGCTCACCGGCGGACGCTTCACGGGCTCCTACGGCTATGACGACGTGATCGCGCTGGCGCAATCGGCCAAGGGGCCCGATCCCTTCGGCTACCGGGCGGAGTTCGTGAACCTCGCCCGTTTCGCCAGGTCGGCGGCGGCGCTCGAATCCCAGAAGTAACCCCCGGGCACGGGGCCGGAAGGGCTCGAGACTTTCCGCAATGGGGCCATGCCCGGGCTCAAGGGCGGCGCGCTTTCCCTCCGGCGCGCCGCCCGTCCCGACATATCGGACCCCGGGCCAAGCCCGGGGTTCCGGAGTGCGGCGCAAGGCAAAGCCTCGAAACCCCGGCGAAGGCCGGGGTCCAGCCATAACGAACAAGTCGGTCTCCCCTCTCCCTGTAGCCTGTCCTTGGGCTTGCCAGAGGCAAGACCCGGAGACCGGAATGACGCATGAGATAACCGGACAGACGATGCTACAAGGGGCATCCGGAATTTCAGGAGAGCCCGCACGATGACCGACCAGAACCCGCTGCTTGCCAAGTGGACCACGCCCTACGAGGCGCCGCCCTTCGGCGAGATCGCGCCGACGCATTTCCTCCCTGCCTTCGAGACGGCGCTGAAGGCCCACGAGGCGGAGATCGCGGCGATCGCGGAGGACACCTCGCAAGCGGATTTCGCCAACACCGTGGAGGCCATGGAGCGCGCCGGCAAGGCGCTGCAGCGGGTGGCGCTGGTGTTCTTCAACCTGGCCAGCGCCAACACCAGCGACGAGATCCAGGCCATCGAGCGGGAGATCGTGCCCCGGCTGGAGCGGCACCGCAGCGGCATCTACCTGAACGAAAAACTGTTCGCGCGGGTGGACGCCGCGTGGCGCAGGCGCGAGGAACTGAGGCTGACGCCGGAGCAGCGGCAGGTGCTGGAGCGCACCCATACGCGCTTCGTGCGCGCCGGCGCGGCGCTGGACCCTGATGCCAGGAAGCGCATGGCCGGAATCGGGGAACGGCTGGCTTCTCTCGGCACCCGCTTCGCCCAGAACATCCTCAAGGACGAAAGCGCCTGGTCGATGGTGCTCGACGGGCCGGAAGGTCTGGCGGGACTGCCCGACTTCGCGGTGGAGGCGGCGGCACAGGCAGCGCAGGAGCGCGGCCTGAAGGGCGGGCATGTCATCACCCTGTCGCGCTCCAGCATCGAGCCGTTCCTGACTTTCTCCAGGCGGCGCGACCTGCGCGAGGAGGCGTGGTCGGCCTGGGTGAAGCGCGGCGAGCAGGACGGCGAAACCGACAACCGGGGCATCGCGGAGGAGATGATCGCGCTCAGGGCGGAAGCGGCGCGGCTGATGGGCTATGACGCCTTCGCCGACTACAAGCTGGACGATTCCATGGCGCGGACGCCCGAGGCCGCGCTCGACCTCATGCGCAAGGTGTGGGAGCCGGCGCGCAGGCAGGCGCTGGCCGAGCAGGAGGCGCTGCAGCAGATGGTCGAGGCCGAGGGCGGCAATTTCAAACTCGCGCCCTGGGACTGGCGCTATTACGCGGAGAAGCGCCGCAAGGACCGGTTCGACCTGGACGAGGCCGAGATCAAGCCCTACTTCCAACTCGACCGCATGATCGAGGCTGCGTTCGACACCGCGTCGCGGCTGTTCGGGCTCACCTTCACCGAGCGGAAGGACGTGCCGGTCTATCACCCCGACGTGCGCGCCTGGGACGTGCGCGACGCCGATGGCGGCCATGTGGGCCTGTTCCTCGGCGATTATTTCGCGCGCGCCAGCAAGCGCAGCGGGGCGTGGATGAGCGCCTACCGGGCGCAGGAGAAGCTCGACGGCGAGGTGCGGCCGGTCATCGTCAACGTGATGAGCTTCTCGAAAGGCTCGCCCTGCCTGCTCAGCTTCGAGGACGCGCGCACTCTGTTCCACGAGTTCGGCCACGCGCTGCACGGGCTTCTGAGCGATGTCACCTACCCGTCCATCTCAGGGACGGGCGTCTTGCGCGACTTCGTGGAGTTTCCGTCGCAGCTCTACGAACACTGGCTCGACCGGCCGGAGGTGCTGAAGCGTTACGCCGTGCACTACCGCACCGGCGAGCCGATCCCGGACGCGTTGCTGGAACGGGTGCTGGCGGCGCGCAACTTCAACCAGGGCTTCGCCACGGTGGAGTATCTGGCTTCCGCGCTCTACGACATGGAGCTGCACCGGGTCGGCGCGCCCGGGGCGGGCGAGGCGGCGGACTTCGAGCGGCGCGTCCTCGAGCAGATCGGCATGCCGGACGCCATCGCCATGCGCCACCGCCCGGCGCATTTCGCCCATGTGTTCGCGGGCGACGGCTACGCGGCGGGCTACTATGCCTATCTGTGGTCGGAGGTGCTGTCGGCGGACGGCTTCGCGGCCTTCGAGGAAACCGGCGACGTGTTCGACCGCCAGAGCGCGAAGCGCCTCAGGGAGCATGTGCTCTCGGCCGGGTTCCGCACCGCCCCCGGCGACGCCTACCGGGCGTTCCGGGGCCGCGAGCCCGAGCCCGCCGCGCTGCTGAAGCGCCGCGGACTGGTGGAGATATCCGCCGAAGCGGAGATGTGAAGCTCAGTCCTGCCGGAAGTGCTTGGAGAGCTTCAGGCCCTGCGCCTGGTAGTGGGAGCCGAGGCCCGAGCCGTAGACGATCTCCGGCGCTTCGGTGAGCGGCTCGTAGACCAGCCGGCCGATGATCTGGCCGTCCTCGATGATGAAGGGGACCTTGTGGCTGCGCACCTCGAGCACGGCGCGGCTGCCGTGCCCGCCGGCGGCCGCATGGCCGAAGCCCGGATCGAAGAAGCCCGCGTAGTGGACGCGGAACTCGCCGACGAGCGGGTTGAACGGCACCATCTCCGCCGCATGGGTGGGCGGCACATGCACCGCCTCCTTGGAGGCGAGGATGTAGAACTGGTCGGGATCGAGGATCAGGCGCTTCTCGCCGCGTGACAGGATCGGCTCCCAGTAGTCCAGCACCTTGCAGGCGCCGGGCCTGTCCACGTCGACAAGGCCGGTATGGCGCTTGGCGCGGTAGCCGATGAGGCCGGTTCCGGGATCGCCCGCCAGGTCGACCGAGAGCGCCACGCCCTTGTCGATGTCGGCATCGGCGGAGGAGACCAGCGCGTGCTCGGCGTGCAGCGCCAGCATCACCGCGTCGCTCGCCTCCACCTCGCCGGAGCGGAAGCGTATCTGCGACAGGCGCGAGCCGGTGCGCACCAGCACGGGGAAGGTCTGCGGGCAAATCTCCGCATAGAGCGCGCCGGTGTAACCGGCGGGAATCTGGTCGAAAGCGCGCGCGCCGTCGGCGATGACGCGGGTGAAGACATCGAGGCGGCCGGTGGAGCTTTTCGGATTGCAGGCCGCGGACAGGTTGCCGGGCAGCGCCAGGCTCTCCAGCAGCGGCACGATATAGACGCAGCCGGTTTCCAGCACCGCCCCGTCGCGCAGATCGAAGGTATGGAGGGCGAAGTCGTTGAGCCGGTCGGCGACCCTGACATGCGAGCCCGGCAGGAAGCTGGCCCGGACCCGGTAGGCGACCTCCCCCAGCCGCAGGTCGAGGCTGGCGGGCTGAATCTGCTCCGTGACGAGCTGGCGGAAGGCGGTGATGCCCCCGGCCGCCGCCAGCGCCTTGATGGCCTGGGAGGGCAGGATGCCGGGCCGCGAAGCCGCGGCCTGATGCCTTGCTGCGTTGCCCTGGCGTGTCATGGCAAATGCTGTAACCCAACGCCCCCTTGACGCCAAGCGCCGTTCGGGCAATTAATCCCCAGCATTCGTGGTGATTTGGCCGGCCGGCTTGCAGCCACGTTAAACAACTCGCTAAAAGGGCCGATGGGCATGAACCCGGTCTTTGGAGCGATGTTCCGGCCGGGTTTTTTGTTGCCGCGCCCGAAGCGCGGAAGGAGTTGGCCCAATGGCCCGCAAGCAGGACCGCAAACCCGCTGCCCCCAACTGGCAGCCCGCCACCACGCTGGTGCATGGCGGAACCCTACGCAGCCCCTTCGGCGAGACGTCCGAGGCGCTCTACCTGAATTCCGGCTTCGTCTACGAGACGGCCGAGCAGGCGGAAGCCCGCTTCAAGGGCGACGAGGAGGGCTACGTCTATTCGCGCTACGCCAACCCGACCATGACCATGTTCGAGGACCGCATGAAGCTGCTGGAGGGCGCGGAAGCCGCCCGCGGCACGGCGACGGGCATGGCGGCGGTGGCCTCGGCGATGCTGTGCCAGCTCAAGGCGGGCGACCATGTGGTGTCGGGGCGGGCCCTGTTCGGTTCGTGTCGATACATTGTGGAAAACCTGTTGCCGAAATTCGGCGTGGACTCGACGCTTGTTGACGGCCGCGACCTGAAAGCCTGGGAAAAGGCGGTACGGCCCAACACGAAGGTGTTCTTCTTCGAGACGCCGACCAACCCGACGCTGGAACTTGTGGATATCACGGGCGTTTCGGAGATTGCTCACGCGGCGGGGGCGCAGGTGGTCATCGACAACGTGTTCGCCACGCCGCTGCTGCAGCGCCCGCTGACCAGGGGCGCCGACATCGTCGTCTACTCGGCCACCAAGCATATCGACGGCCAGGGCCGCTGCCTGGGCGGGGTGATTCTCGGCACCAACGAATTCGTGGACGAGAAGCTGCACGATTTCCTGAAGCATACCGGCCCGAGCATCAGCCCGTTCAACGCCTGGGTGATGCTGAAGGGCCTGGAGACCCTGCCGCTGCGCGTGGAAAGGCAGTGCGCCTCCGCCGCCGTGGTGGCGGATTTCCTCGCCAGCCGTCCCGAAGTGAAGAAGGTGTATTACCCGGGCCGCAAGGACCATCCGCAATACGCGCTGGCGAAGAAGCAGATGGACAATGGCGGCACCATGGTCGCCTTCGAGGTGAAGGGCGGCAAGAAGGCGGCCTTCGCCTTCATGAACGCCCTTCAGGTGGCGAAAATCTCCAACAACCTGGGCGACGCCAAGAGCCTCATCACCCATCCGGCGACGACCACCCACCAGCGCCTGAACGAGCAGGAGCGGGCGGAACTGAGCATCACCGATTCGCTAATGCGGCTTTCGGTGGGCCTGGAGGACATTTCCGACCTTCTGGCCGATATTGACCGCGGCCTGACCGCCTCTAAAATCTGACCCGGAGCCTGATGCCAGAAAGTGGACATCACTTTTTGGAGAACATCATGCTCAACTATTAGAATCGATCAACTTTTCTGCAATTGGCTGAGTCCACCCAATTGCAGGTTGATCCAGGAGCCGCGGCCATCCCGGCCGCGGCCTGCGCGGGACCAGACATGTACGAAGCCACGACCGGCTCGATCCGGGTTAGCGTCGAGCCCGCGTTCCAGGAAGACGACTCGTCGCCGGGCGACAGCGTCTACTTCTGGAGCTACACGGTGGAGATCGAGAATATGGGCGAGGAGCCGGTGCGGCTGCGCTCGCGCTACTGGCGCATCACCAACTCTTCCGGCCAGACGCAGGAAGTGCGCGGGGCCGGCGTCGTCGGCCAGGAGCCGGTGATCGAGCCGGGCGGCAGCTTCCGCTACACCAGCGGCGCGCCTCTCTCCACGGCCTCGGGCATCATGATGGGCTCGTACCAGATGCAGCGCGCTTCCGGGGAGACCTTCCAGGTGGCCATTCCCGCCTTCTCGCTCGACAGCCCGCACGCCCGCGTCACGGTGAATTAGTGTCTGAAACCGGCGCACTGCGGATGACGGACTCCTCCGGCACCCGCAGCATCTACGATTTCAGGCCCGTATTGCTGGTCATCGGCGTCCTGCTGGCGACGCTCGGCTGCGCCATGATGCTGCCGGCGATGTACGACCTGGCGATGGGGCACGACGACTGGCAGATCTTCGCCGCCTCCTCGCTCATCACCCTGTTCGTCGGCACTTCGCTCGCCTTCGCCAACCGCGGACGCACGGAAAACCTGACCATCCGCCAGGCCTTCCTGATGACCAACCTGGCCTGGATCGCGCTGACCGCCTTCGGGGCCCTGCCCTTCGCCTGGTCGAGCGAGAAGGTGGGCTACACCGACGCCTTCTTCGAGACCATGTCGGGCATCACCACGACGGGCGCAACCGTGCTGCAGGGCCTCGACGCGCTGCCGCCCGGACTGCTGCTGTGGCGCGGCATCCTGCAATGGCTGGGCGGCCTCGGCATCATCGTCATGGCCGTGGCGCTGCTGCCGATCCTGCAGATCGGCGGCATGCAGATGTTCCGGGTGGAGGCCTTCGACACGGCGGGCAAGGTGCTGCCCCGCGCCACCCAGATCGCGGGCTCGCTGACGGCGTTCTACGTGGCGGCGACGGCAACCTGCGCCATCGCCTACGCCCTGGCGGGCATGTCGACCTTCGACGCCATCGTGCATTCGATGACCACCATCGCCACCGGCGGCTATTCCAATCACGACGCCTCCTTCGCCTATTTCGACAGCGCCATGATCGAGATCGTGTGCATCGTGTTCATGTGCGTGGGCAGCCTGCCCTTCGTCCTCTACCTCAAGGCGATCAGCACCGGCGACATCCGCTGCCTCACCGCCGACAGCCAGGTGCGGTGGTTCTTCGGCGCCATTACCCTCTTCACCACCATCGCGGTGATTTCCTACGAGGCCAACATCCCCGAACCCGGCGGAAGCAAGACGCTGGACGCATTGTTCAACGTGGTGTCGATCCTGACGGGAACAGGCTACGCCACCACCGCCTACGACCTGTGGAGCCCGCTGGCGATGGTGCTGTTCTTCCTGATGATGTTCGTGGGCGGATGCACAGGCTCCACGTCCTGCGGGCTGAAGATCTTCCGCTTCCAGGTGATGTTCGAGACCATCCGCTGCCGGGTGCGTCACGTGATCTACCCCAAGGGCGTGTTCGTGGAGCGCTACAACGGCAAGCCGATCCCCGACACGGTCATCAACGCGGTCATGGGCCTGTTCCTGCTGTTCATGACGGTATTCGCCGTCTCGGCCACCCTGCTCTCCATCGTCGGGCTGGACAGCCTCACGGCCATCTCGGCCGCCGCGACGGCGGTGTCCAACGTCGGCCCCGGCCTCGGGCCGGTGGTCGGCCCGGCCGGCAATTTCTCCACCCTGCCGGATTCCGCCAAGTGGATCCTGTCCGCCACCATGCTGCTGGGACGGCTGGAAATCTTCACGGTGCTGGTTCTGTTCACGCCCGCGTTCTGGCGGGCCTGAGCCTATTCCGCGGGAGCGGGGCTGCCTTCGCCGCGGAACAGGCCGCGGACGCGGTCCTTCAGCCCGACCACATCGCCGCCGATGCCGACCAGCGCGGGCACCAGCACCAGCACGAGGATGGTGGCGCCGAGCAGGCCGAAGACCATGGTCACGGCCATGGGGATCAGGAACTGCGCCTGGCGGCTGGTCTCGAAAAGCAGCGGGGCAAGCCCGCCTATGGTGGTGAGCGAGGTGAGCAGCACGGCGCGCAGGCGGTCGCGGGCGGCGCCTATGGCGGCTTCGTTCAGGGCATCGCCCGCCTTGAGACGGTCGATCACCTGGGCGACGAGGATAATCGAGTCGTTCACCAGGATGCCGGAAAGCCCGAGCATGCCGATCATCGACACGATGGTGAGCTGGAAGCCCATGACAACATGGCCGATGATCGCGCCCACGACGCCGAAGGGAATGATGGCCATGACGGCGAAGGGCAGGGCGTAGCTCTGGAACACCCAGGCAAGGATGATGTAGATCATCACCAGGGTGAGAATGGCGCCGAGCTTCAGATCGGCGAAGGACTTCGATCGCTCCTCCTCGCGTCCCTTGAACTCCCAGTCGAGGTCGTATTTGGCGGCGAGCGCGGGCAACGTGCTCCCGCTCAGCAGCTCCACGATGTTGGCCAGGCTGTTGACCTCATGGTCGAGGTCGGCGGTGACAGCGACCGCGCGCACGCCGTCGCGGCGCTGAATGACCGAGAAGCCCGCCTTCTCGCGAACGGAGACGATCTCGCTCAGGGGCACGCGCTGGCCCGAGGGCGCGCGCAGATACAGCTCGTTGAGGGCCGCGGGACCGGGAATCTCGTGGTAGTTCTTCACCCGGACGGTGATCTCCTCGTCGCCGCGCGGGAAGCGGGTGGCGATGGCGCCCTCGAAGGCGTTGCGCACCTGGGTGCCGACGGTCTGGGCGGTGAAGCCAAGCGCGCTGCCGCGCGGGGTCAGCTCCATGATCAGCTCGGGCTTGCCGTAAGGCAGGTCGTCGTCGATGCCGGAGACGCCGGGAAAGGCGGTCATGGCGTCGCGCAGTTCCAGCGCCGCCGCCTTCAGCCTGTCCACGGGCGCGTTCATCAGGCGCACGTCCACATCGCGCCCGGGAGGCCCGGCGCGGCGGCCGGTGATGGCGATGCGCTCGACGCCGATGATGCTCGGCAGCACGCGCCGCCAGGCGTTCGAAATATCGACCGTCCGGATGGTGCGCACCTCGCTCGGGGTCAACTGCACCTCGAGCCTGGCGACGTTGTCGCTGCGGCTGTTGCTCGACATGCCGATGGTGGAGCTGGTGGCCTCCACCAGCTTGCCCTGCTCGCCGGCAAGCTGCTTCTCGACCTTGCGCAGGGACTGCTCGACCCGGTCGATGGCCGCCTGCTGGTCGTCGCGGGGCGTGCCGGGCACGAAGGTGACGCTGGCGGTGAGGTTCTCGCTCTCCGGCGAGGGGAAGAAAGTGAAGCCGATGC
>JBFWSL010000027.1:0-22339 GCA_050248375.1 Hyphomicrobiales bacterium
AGGCTGCGGGGCGGCTCCGAAGGCCGGCTGGGACTCGTGACTCATTTGCAGATGTGCTCCTGGTGCCGATCAGCGAGGCTGTACAGACGTGTTGTTGGCAGGCGTGTTGCCGGTTCGGCGCGAAGAATGTACGATATGTTGGACATTTTCAATAACAAGATTGTTGACAATATTGCCTACGGTGCGCATTGTGAGCGCGCGAAAACGGCTGCACAGGGAGGCAAGCCGGCCCAATGGCAGAGAAAAAAATCGTGAAATTAGCGGCAGTTACGAGCGCGCCAGCAAATGCCCAGTCGGAGACCGACCGGCTTGTGAAGGAACTGCGGCGGCGCATCGTCGGTCATGAGTTGCCGCCCGGAACACGTTTGCGAGAAAACGAACTTGCGGATGAATTCGATGTGTCGCGCGGACGCGTCCGGGATGCCTTCGGCGTGCTCGAGGAGCGTGGGCTGATCGAGCGCATCCCCAACAAGGGTGCGGTGGTCACCCGGCTGGAAGCCGACCGGATCCAGGAACTGTTCGAGGTACGGGAATTCCTGGAGGCGGCGATGGTGCGGCTGGCGACGCAGCGCGCGGCGCCCGAAACCTGGGACCGGCTGCTGGAGGTATTCGGCGACGGCCTCGAAAAGGCCGTCGCGGACAACAACTTCGACGCCTATATGGACGCGATCATACATTTCCGCACCACCTGCATCGCGGCGGCCGAGAACGAGACGCTGAAGAGCCTGCTCGACAGCATCTACGACCGCATCCAGGGCATGACGCGGCGGCTGGTGCTGGTGCCGGGACGCGCGGCGGAAGGCTTCCGCCAGCACCAGGAAATCCTGCGGGCGATGCGCGCGGGCGATGCCGACAGGGCGGAACAGCTCAAGCGCGAGAACATCCGCAGCGCGCGCGAGTGGTTCCAGAAATATCAGAACTATCTTCTCTAGGAGAACGACAGGATGGCCGGCAGGGATGCCCATGGTTCCGCTCAGGGACCACTGAAGGGGCTGCGTGTCATTGAATTCGGATCGACGGTGGCGGGGCCGTTCTGCGCCCGCCTGCTCGCCGACTTCGGCGCCGACGTGATCAAGATCGAGCAGCCGGAAGGCGACGCGGTGCGGTCCATGGGCCGGCAGCGCGACGGGCACTCGCTCTACGGCGCCTCGATCTTCCGCAACAAGCGTATCGTCTCGATCAACCTGCGCGAGGAAGAGGGCCGCGAGCTGGCGCGAAAGCTGTGCCGCGACGCCGATATCATCGTGGAGAATTTCCGGCCCGGCACGCTGGAGCGCTGGGGACTGGGGCACGACGACCTGTCGAAGACCAATCCGGGGCTTGTCACCATCCGCATCAGCGGCTTCGGCCAGGACGGTCCCTACAGCGAACGCAGCGGCTATGGCGTCGTCGGCGAGGCGGTGAGCGGCATCCGTGGCATCACCGGCGATCCGGACCGGCCGCCGCCGCGCGCGGCGACCTCCCTGGCGGACTACATCGCGGGCCTTTACGCGGCTTTCGGCGCCATGATGGCGCTGGTGGAGCGCAACCGCACGGGCAGGGGACAGGTGATCGACTCCGCGCTCTACGAAGGTTCGTTCAGCTTCATGGAGCCGCATATCCCGGCCTACCAGCAGCTCGGTCTGGTGGCCGAACGGGCGGGGCCGCGTCTGCCGGGCAATACGCCGAACTCGCTCTATCCCACGCGCGATGGCCGCTATGTGGTCATCGCCGCGGCTTCCGACCCGGTATATGCGCGTCTCGTGGCGGCGATCGGCAAGCCCGAGCTTGCCAAGGATCCGCGCTTCTCCACCGGCGTGGCGCGGGTGAAGAACGAAGAGGCCTGCGACCACGAGATCGCCGAATGGACCAGCCGCAACGATATCACCGATATCGAGGCGGCGATGCTGAAGGCCAAGGTGCCGGCGGCGCGCATCTATACGGTCGAGGACATCTTCAACGATCCTCATTACAAGGCGCGCGGCATGCTGGTGGAGGCGGACGATCCGCGGCTCGGCAAGGTGGCCATGGCGGGCATCGTGCCCAAGCTTTCGGAGACGCCGGGCGCGGTGTGGCGCGCGGGGCCTGCGCTGGGCGAGGACACCTACGAAATCCTGCGCGACGAGCTCAAGCTGAGCGACGGCGAAATCGCGCGCCTGGAGAAGGACGGCATCGTGGCGTCGGCCGCGGACGAGGAGACCGAGGACAGGAGGCAGTCGGCCTGACATGTCGAGTTTCGAAGACAAGGACACGCTGGAATCCCGCATCCAGATCCTGCGGCAGCGCGAGGAGCGCGCCCGGGCGATGGGCGGCAAGGAAAAGATCGCACGCCGCGACGCCAAGGGGCTGCTGAACGCGCGCAGCCGCATCGACGTCTTCCTCGATCCGGGCACATTCGTGGAGACCGGCCTGCTTGCCGTCTCCAGCGTGGTGCCGGAGGACCGGGAGACCACGCCCGCGGACGGCAAGGTCGCCGGTTTCGGCAAGGTGGGCGGGCGCATGGTCGGCGTCGTCTCCAACGACTTCACGGTCAAGGGCGCCTCGTCCAGCCTCACCAACATGAAGAAGATCGGCCATGTGAAGCGCGTGGCCACGGAGCGGGGCTTTCCGCTGGTGTTCTTCGGCGAGTCCTCGGGCGCGCGCATGCCCGACAACATGGGTTCGCGCGGCATGGGCACGCTGCTCGGCAACGACCCGCAGCAATATGTCCGGCATCGGGAGTCGCCCTGGGCATCGGCCATTCTGGGCCAGTGCTTCGGCTCATCGGCCTGGTATGCCTGCCTGTCCGACTTCACGGTGATGCGCAAGGGCGCGATCCTGGCGGTGGCCAGCCCGCCGCTCGCCTCGCTCGCCATCGGCCAGAAGGTCGAGCCGGAAGACCTGGGCGGCTGGAAGCTGCACAGCGAGATAACCGGCCTCGTCGACAAGGTGGTCGAGACCGACGAGGAGGCGATGCGGGAAATCCGGCGTTTCCTTTCCTACATGCCGTCGAACAGCAACGAGGCGCCGCCGCGCGCCGAGGTGCCCGCGGGCAGCGACGAGGCGGCGGACAGGATCGCCCGGATTCTTCCCGACAGCCGCAAGCGCGGCTACGACGTGCACAAGATCATCGACTGTCTCGCCGACAAGGACAGCTTCTTCGAGTTCAAGCCGCGCTTCGGGCGTACCGCGGTGACGGGCCTCGCGCGCCTCGACGGACGGGTGGTCGGCTTCGTGGCCAACAATCCCATGGCCAAGGCGGGCGCGCTCGACGTAGCCGGTTGCGAGAAGGTGACGCGCTTCCTGGTGATGTGCGACAGCTTCAACATCCCGCTGATCCTGCTGGTGGACACGCCCGGCTTCGTCATCGGCATCGAGGGCGAGAAGCAGAAGGCGCCGGGCAAGATCATCAACTTCATGACCGCGCTGCAGATGTGCACGGTGCCGAAGCTCTCGGTGATCATGCGCAAGAGCTACGGACAAGCTTATCTGAACATGGGCGGCGGGCGGAATTCCGACGACGTTGTCGTCTGGCCGACCGCGGAGGTCAGCTTCATGGACGCGCACTTCGCCACCGAGATCGTGACCTGGGGCAAGGACGCGAGCGAGGAGGAGAAGCAGAAGATCCGCGACCAGATGCAGAAGGAAAGCTCCGCCTACGACCTGGCGGAAATCTACGCCGCGCAGGCGGTGATCGCGCCGCAGGAGACCCGGCGCTACCTGGCGCAGCAGCTCGAGATCCACGAGATGCGTCTCAGCGGAGGCAAGGGCAGGCACTGCATGGCCGCATGGCCCACCACATACTGATTTCAAACACCGATACGGGAACAGGAAGCATGGCGAGCATCAGCGTCAAATCCGAAGTGACGGGAACGGTCTGGAAGGTCGAGAAGGCCGCCGGCGACAAGGTGGCCGAGGGCGAGATCATCATGATCCTGGAATCCATGAAGATGGAAATTCCCGTGGAGGCGCCGGAGGCGGGGACGCTGAAGGAGCTGAAGGTGGCGCCGGAGGATTCCGTCGAAGAGGAGCAGGAGCTGTGCACGATCGAGACATGAGCCCGCGCGAGGCGGAAGGCCATGGCGGCGGAGCCGGCTCCGGTTCCGGATCCGGCAATCCGCTGACCGACGAGGTGCATCTGCGCCGCCGCATGGTCGCCGAAATGGGCGGCAAGGAGGCGGTGGACAAGCATCACGCCAATAACCGCCTCACGGTGCGCGAGCGCATCGGCAAGCTGACCGACAAGGAGAGCTTCCGCGAGGTGGGTTCGCTGGCGGGCACCGGCGAGTATGACGCCAACCACAGGCTGGTGAACCTGAAGCCCGCGCCATACGTCGCCGGGCTGGCGCGCATCGGCGGCCGTCCCGTCGCCATCGGCGGCGAGGACTTCACCGTGCGTGGCGGCACCAGCTTCGGCGCGCTGCGCCGCAAGGGCGGGCAGGGCGGTTTCATCGAGGACCTGGCCCATCACTACAGGATTCCGCTGGTCAACCTCATCGACGGCGCCGGCGGCACGGTGACGTCCGCCAAGCGGCGCGGTTACGTGGTGTTCCCCGGCGTGGACGGCTTCGAGCGCTCGGTGCAGCTTCTGGGCGAGGTGCCGGTGGTATCCGCCGTCATGGGCACGGCGGCGGGCGGTCCCGCGGGCCGCGCCATCCTTTCCCATTTCTCGCTGATGGTGCGCGGCACCAGCCAGATCTTCGCCGCGGGTCCGCCGGTGGTGAAACGCTCTCTCGGCCAGGACATCGACAAGGACGCGCTCGGCGGCGCCAAAGTGGCGGTCGACAAGGCGGGTACGGTGCACAACGCCGTCAACACCGAGGAAGAGGCCTTCGAGCAGATCCGGCGTTTTCTCAACTTCATGCCCCAGAATGTCTGGGAACTGCCGCCTGTGGCCGCCTGCGACGATCCGGTGGACCGCTGCGAGGACGCGCTCAACAGCATCGTGCCGAAGAAGCGCACCCAGCCCTACGACATGCAAAAGCTGATCCGGCTGGTGGTGGACAAGGACTCCCTCTTCGAGCTGCAGCCGACACACGGCAAGGCGGTCATCACCGCGCTGGCGCGTTTCGGGGGCCGTCCGGCCGGCATCATCGCAAACAATCCCAAGGTCTATGGCGGCGCCATGGACGCGGCCGCGGCGCGCAAGCAGATCCACTTCATGGAACTGTGCGACACCTTCCATATCCCGCTGGTGTTCCTGGTGGACGTGCCCGGCTTCATGGTTGGCCTGAAGGCCGAGGAAGAGGGCACACTGCGCGAGGGCATGCGGGCGGTCTACGTGGCCGGGCAGCTTTCGGTGCCGACCTTCACGCTGGTGATCCGCAAGTGCTACGGCATGGCGGGCATGGCGACGTGCAACAAGAACGACATCGACATGAAACTCTCCTGGCCGACGGGTGAGTGGGGTTCGCTGCCGGTCGAGGGCGGCGTGGCGGCTGCGTTCCGGCGCGAGATCGCGGCGGCGCCCGACCCCAAGGCCCGCGAGAAGGAACTGGAGGCGGAACTGCGCGCCTACGCTTCTCCGTTCCGCACGGCGGAGGCCTTCGCGGTCGAGGAAATCATCGATCCGCGGGAGACGCGGCCGATGTTGTGCGAGTTCATCGAACTTGCGGAAGGCCGGCTGAAGACGGGCCTGGGCCCGCGCAGCAAGGCCGGGGTGTCGCCCTGACAGCCCTTTTCCGCAAGACCATCAGGACGGGAGTAGCATGAAGTCCGTATCCAAGTTGCTCGTCGCCAACCGGGGCGAGATCGCCTGCCGCATCATGCGGACCTGCAGGGAGATGGGCATCGCGACGGTGGCGGTGCATTCGGAAGCCGACGCCAATGCCATGCATGTGGCCTCGGCCGACATGGCGATGGCAATCGGGCCCGCGCCCGCCGCGAAGAGCTATCTGAACGTCGAGGCCATCCTCGACGCGGCGGCGAAGTCCGGCGCGGATGCCGTGCATCCGGGCTACGGCTTCCTGTCCGAGAACGCGAATTTCGCCCGCGCCGTCGCCGCAGCGGGGCTTACATGGGTGGGGCCGGCGCCCGGCGCCATCGAGGCGATGGGCGACAAGGAACGGGCGCGCGGCATCGCGGTCGCCTGCGACGTGCCCGTTCTGCCCGGCAGCGAACGCTTCGCTGGCGAGGATCGCGGCACGCTGGAAGCGGCAGCCGGACAGGTGGGCTTTCCGCTGCTGGTGAAGGCCGCCGCCGGTGGCGGAGGTATCGGCATGCGCGTGGTCGGCGATGCCGCCGACCTGCCCGCGCAGGTGGAGACCACGCAGAAGCTCGCGGGCCGTACCTTCGGCGATCCCTCGGTCTATCTCGAGCGCTACGTCCCCAATGCCCGGCACGTGGAAGTGCAGGTGTTCGGCTTCGGTAACGGCGAGGGCGTTCACCTGCATGACCGCGACTGCACGGTACAGCGGCGCTTCCAGAAGATCATCGAGGAAGCCCCGGCGCCCGGCCTGCCGGATGCGGTGCGCAGCCGGCTGCACGAGGCGGCGTTGTCGCTGGTGCGCCAGCAGAAATATCTCGGCGCGGGCACGGTCGAATTCATCTACGACTGCGACCGCGAGGAGGTGTATTTCCTCGAAATGAACACTCGTATCCAGGTGGAGCATACGGTGACGGAGATGATCACCGGCACCGATCTCGTGCGCTGGCAGATCGAGGCGGCAACGGGCCTGCTGACGTCGCCGTCACAGGTGCAGGTCCGCCCGGCCGGCCATTCCATCGAATGCCGCATCTACGCGGAGCGGCCGGAAAAGAATTTCCTGCCCTCGCCGGGTACGCTGGAAGTGCTGCACTTCCCGCCCGGAGCCGACGACCTGCGCGTAGACACCGGCGTGCGCGAGGGGGACAGGATCACCCCCTATTACGACCCGATGATCGCCAAGGTCATCGCCAAGGGCGCGGACCGCGGCGCGGCCATCGACAGGATGCGCGAGGCACTGTCGCAGACGGAGATCGCGGGCGTGGGCACCAATCTTGCCTTCCTGCTCGAAGTGCTGGACGATGCGGACTTCCGCGATATGCGGGTAACCACGCGTTTCATCGAGACGCGGCAGGCAAGGGCAAAACAGGCCGCCGCGTAAGCCTTCATGGACAGGAAGACGACCGATTTCAGCGATTGGGTGGGCCGCACCCGCACGGCCCGCTGGCTGCTGACCGGCGATCTGGTGCGGAAATTCGCCGCGACCCTGAACCTCGATCCCCCCGCCGATGGGGCCGATGCGCCGCTCGGCTGCCTGTGGATCGGCGGCGGCGACGAGGTGGCGACGAAGGACCTGGCCGAGGACGGCCACGCCCCCAAGGGCGGGTTCCTGCCGCCCATCGCATTGCCGAGCCGGATGTGGGCGGGCGGCGAGCTGACATTCCTGGCGCCGCTGAAGCCGGGTGCGGACATCGAACGCAAGACGACCATCGTTCGCGTGACGGAAAAGGAAGGCAAGTCGGGCAAGCTCGCCTTTGTCGACCTGAGGCACGACTATCGCAATGCGGACCGCGACTGTCTCAGCGAGATGCAGACCCTCGTCTTCACCGAAGGGCGCAAGAAGGCGGCTGTCGCGCCTCCGGCCGCGCCCGCCGGCCCGTGGGACGACGAGGAGAGCCTCACGCCCTGTCCGGTGCTGCTGTTCCGCTATTCGGCCCTGACCTTCAACAGTCACCGCATCCACTACGACCGCGACTACGCGCGCGATCATGAGGGCTACGAGGACATGGTGGTGCACGGGCCGCTGATGGCGACGCTGCTGCTGCGCCATTGCGAGCGGCGCTTCGGGGCCGATCCGCTGAAGCGCTTCTCGTTCCGTGGCGTGTCGCCGGCCTTCGCGGGCCGGCCGCTGAAAGTGGTGTCGAGAGGCGGGGAAACGGTCGAGTTGGCGATCATCGGCCATGACGGGCGGGTGGTGATGAAGGGCGAAGCGAAGCGAAAATGATGCTCCACCCGCCGCAACAGCGCATCGCCGCGGCCTTCGGCCGGCAGGCCGTGGTCTATGACCGGCACGCGGGATTGCAGCGGGACGTGGCGCAATTGCTCTCGGAGCGGTTCCCGGACATGAGCCGTCCGCGTGTCCTCGAGATCGGTTGCGGGACGGGCCTGCTTACCGGACATCTGCTCGCGCGGTATCCGGACAGCGATGTCCTGGCGACCGATATCGCGCCGGCCATGCTGCAGGTCTGCCGCGGCAAGTATGCCTGCCAGTCCCGGCTGCGCTTCGATCTGGTCGATGCCGAGCAGCCGGATATCGGCGGGCGTTTCGATCTGATTGCCTCGAGCATGGTGGCGCAGTGGTTCAGCCGGCCGGCGCGGACTTTCCGGAAGCTGTCGCAGTTGCTCGCGCCCGGCGGCGTGCTGCTCTATGCGACCACCGGTCCGCAGAACCTGCCCGAGTGGCGCCGGGCGCTCGAAACGGCGGGGGTTCCGGCGGCGTGCGCTCCCTGCAACGACCTTCCCGGTATCGTGGACGAGCGGTTTCTTACCATCGACTACGGCAGCACCCTCGGCTTCCTGCAATCGGTCAAGGCCATCGGCGCCTCGGCGCCATGCCTGCCGGAACGCTCGCCCGCGTCTTCCGGGTTGTTGCGCAGGGCGATGCGCGCCGCAGACGAGGCCTGCGGCGGGCGCATGCGCTGGCATATCGTGTTCGGTAAGATCACAAGAAGATCCTGACGGGAAAGGAACGCCGCCATGGCGGAGATGGGACGGGCGATCGTTATGTCGCCGGAAGACAATACGGCCGTGGCCCTGGCCGATCTCGCCGCCGGCGAGGATGTGTCGCTGAAAATCGCCGGCAGGACGGTGACCACGCGCCTGCTTGACGCTGTCGGCTTCGGACACAAGTTCGCGCTGAAGGACATCGCGGCGGGCGAGAAGGTCTTCAAGTACGGCACGGTCATCGGGCTTGCCTCGAGCGCGATCGCGAGCGGCCAGCACGTGCATATCCACAATGTCGAGAGCATCCGGGTGCGCGGAGACAAGAAGAAATGACAAAATTCCGGGGATACAGGCGGCCGGACGGCCGTATCGGCGTGCGCAATCACGTGGCGGTGCTTTCGGCGATGGACAATTCCAACGCCGCCGCCAGCCGCATCGGCGCCATGGTCAATGGCACGGTGGTGCTGAGCACGCCTTTCGGACGCACCCAGATCGGCCATGACTCCGAAATGACCACCAGGACGCTGGCGGGGTTCGGCAGTCATCCCAACATCGCGTCCGTTCTGGTGGTCGGCTTGAGCCTGGATTCCGCGAACGCGCTTGCCGACCGCATCCGGCCGAGCGGCAAGCCCATCGGGACGCTGGGCCTGCAGGACTGCGGCGGGCCGATCAACCTGACGGCGGAAGGCGCGAAGATGGCCACCGACATGGTCATCGCCGCCTCGCGCCTGGCGCGCGAAGAGTGCGACTTTTCCGATCTGTCCATCGCGGTGGAATGCGGCGGGTCCGACACCACGTCGGGCATCGCGTCGAACCCGGCGCTGGGGCATTTCGCCGACCGGTTCGTCGATGCGGGGGGCACCATCGTGCTGTCGGAACCGGCGGAGTTCATGGGGGCCGAGCACATTCTCGCGGAGCGGGCGGAGAGTCCGGAGGACCGCCAGCGCATCTACGACATGGTGAAGTGGTTCGAGGACGAGGCGGGGCGCGCGGGCGTGGACATGCGCGGCATCAACCCGACGCCGGACAACATCAGGGGCGGCCTGACGACGCTGGAGGAGAAGTCCCTTGGCGCCATCATCAAGGGGGGCACAAGGCCGGTGCGCGAAGTGATCGACTATTCCGAGCCTTCCACGAAGCGCGGCCTCGTCATCATGAACACGCCCTCCGCGGCATGCGAGTCCATGACCGGCCTGGCGGGCGGCGGCTCGCAGATCATCCTGTTCTCCACCGGGCGCGGCAACGCCATCGGCGCGCCGGTCGCCCCCACCGTGAAGGTGAGCGGAAATCCGAACACGGTGAGCAGCATGACCGAGATCATCGACCTCGACGTCAGCGGCATCCTCACGCGCGGCGAGTCCGTGGAAAGCGCGGGCGAGCGGTTATGGAACGAGGTGCTGGCCGTCGCATCCGGCGCGCTCGTGCGCTGCGAGGTGCTGGGCGAGGAACAGCTCGCCGTCAGCCGCTTCGGACCCTCGGTTTAGCCGCGGCTCAACCCTTCTGCTTCGCTACTTCCTCCATCAGGATCGGAATGGCGATGTTGCAGGAGTGAATACCCATCACGGTGGTCAACTGGATCGTCTCCAGGATTTCCTCGGGCGTGGCGCCGTGCTTGAGGGCGTTCTGCATGTGGCGGCGCACGCCGGGGCCGTACATGTGCGTCGTCGCCGCGTTGATGGCGATCATGATCAGCTCCTTCACCTTCGGCGGCAACGGACCCTTGCGATGGGGAACGCTGCGGAAGGCGAGATAGGCTTCGAGGAATTCCGGGTCCAGTTCGCGGAACTGCTCCCACAGGGGATTCCAGTCGCCGCTCGCCTTCTGGCGGTCGGTGTAGGGCGTGGCGTTTTCCTTGTCGGCTGACATGGCGGGTTCTCCGGATTATCGGGTCTCGCGTGCGTCTTCCTGCACGAGATCGGCGCCCTTTTCGCCGACCATGATCGAGGCCGCGTTGGTGTTGGACGAGGGAATGGTGGGCAGGATCGACGCGTCGATGACGCGCAGGCCGGTGAAGCCGTGCACGCGCAGGCGTGCGTCGACGACGGAATCCTCGGGCGAGCCCATGCGGCAACTGCCGACGGTATGCCAGGCTGTCTGGCCGGTCTCCTTCATGTAGTCGAGGAGGAGTTTCTCGTCCTGCACGCCGGGGCCGGGGCGGTGTTCCTTGACGATGACCTTGCGCATGGGCTCCTGGCCGGCGATGCGCCGGATCAGGCGGAGAATGCCAAGGGCGGTCTTCTCGTCCTCCGGCTCGGCGAAATACCGCGGGTCGAGGCTGGGATGCACGGCCGGGTCGGGCGAGACGATGTGCACGGAACCGCGCGCCTTGGGATAGAGCTTGAAGCCGCCGATGGAAAAGCCGGAGAAGCGGTCGATGCCTCCGCCCTTGCTGCGCGAGTACCGGTCCTTGCCGCTGATGTGATAGATGCGGATCATGGTGTCGGGATGGGGCAGGGACGGGTCGGTCCGCGCGATGGCGTGGGCGGTCGAGGACGTGCCCGACAGCAGGCCCTTGCGGGTGAACACATACTGGATGCCCGCCATCATGCGGCGGAGCGGGCTGCGCATCACGTCGTTGATGGTGATCGGCAGCGTGGTCTCGTAGGTGCAGCGCACCTGCAGGTGGTCGCTCAGATGTTCGCCCACGGCGGGCAGGCTGGCGACGACCGCGATGCCGTGCCTGCGCAGCAGCTCGGCGTTGCCGATCCCGGAGAGCTCCAGCAATTGCGGCGACTTGATCGCGCCGGCGCAGACCAGGACTTCGCCCCGGGCATGCGCGGTCTTCTGCCTGCCGTGCTGGCGGTACTGCACGCCGGTGGCGCGGCGGCCCTCGAACAGGATCCGCTCGGCCAGTGCGCCGGTCTGGATGTCGAGCTTGCCGCGGTCCGCGACGCCATCGAGATAGGCAACCGCGGTGCTGTAGCGGCGGCCGTTGTAGGCAGTCTGCTCCAGGTAGCGCGCGCCCTCGTAGGAACCGGCGTTGTAGTCCCCGGTCGGCGGTATGCCGGCGGCCACGCAGGAAGCCACGAAGGCGTCCGAGATGGGATCGGGGTTGCGCTGCCCGAGGTCGGTGATCTTCACCGGGCCCAGATGGCCGCGGTCCTGCCGGCCGGTGTAGCTGTTGTTCTCCAGCTTGATGAAGTAGGGCTTCACGTCGCCGAAGCTCCAGCCGTCGATGCCCATTCCGCGCCAGGAGTCGAACTCGGCCGGATCGCCCCAGATATAGGCCATGCCGTTGAGCGCGCTCGATCCGCCGAGCGTCTTGCCGCGCGGCGAGTAGATGCGCTGGCCGGCAAGATGCTCCTGCGGCGCGCTGTCGAATTTCCAGGCGTATTTCGGGTTCGACAGGAGCTTGCCGACGCCGAGCGGGATGTGAATCCAGATGTTGCGGTCGGCGGGGCCGGCCTCCAGCAGCAATACCCGGTAGCCGCCGTTGCGAGACAGCCGCGCCGCAAGCGCGCAGCCGGCCGAGCCGGCGCCCACGACGATATAGTCGTATTCCCCGGTGGACATCGGCGGACCTATTGCGCGCGGTGCTTGAAGGAGTCGCGGCGGAAGCTGTAGAGCGCGTTGGGATCGACCTTCACGTCCACGACGGCGGGCTTGCCGCATTCCAGCGCCGCGACCAGGGTCTTCTCCAGGTCCTTGGGCTTTTCGACACTGAAGCCCTTCGCGCCCCACAGTTCGGCCACCTTGTCGTAGGGCGGATTGGGCACGTCCGCGCCGATGTAACGCTGGCCGAAGAAGTCGCGCTGATAGGCTTTCTCCGCGCCCCAGCAGCCGTTGTTCATGACGATCGCGACGGTGTTGAGGCCACAGGAAACGGCGGTTCCAAGCTCCGACAGGGTCATGCCGAAGCCGCCGTCGCCCATGAGGCTGACCACGGTGCGGCCGGGGCAGGCGGCCTTCACGCCGAGGCCGCAGGCATAGGAGAAGCCGACGAGGCCGAAGTCGAGCGGGGAGAAGAGGGCGGGCGGCTGGTAGTAGTTCAGCGCGTCCGTCGCCTGCAGGCAGAGGGTGCCGGCGTCCAGCGTCACCATGACGTCGCGCGGGAAGACGCCGCGCATGACCTTGTAGAGCTGGGCGGGCTGGAGCACCTCGCCGGAGGTGGCGTCGATCTTGTCGCGCTCCTCCCGCAGGGCTTTCATCTTGCCCTGGAAGTCCTCCATCCAGGCCCTGGTGCGGGCTTCCACAGCATTGAGGCGCTGCCCGGCGATCTCGCCGGCGAGGCTCTCCGCCACGGTGCCGGCGTCGCCCAGGATGCCGATCTCGACCGGGAAGAACCGGCCTATGGCCGTGGGCTCCGCCTCGATCTGGATGATCTTCGCGTTGGGGTTGATGTTGTCATAGGAATAGAAGGTGGTGTTGAAGCCGAGGCGCGTGCCGAGCGCGACGATGACGTCGGCCTCTCGCGCGAGAGCGGAGGAGACCACGTTGCCGCGCGGGCCGGCCTGCCCCGCGTTGAGCGGGTGATCGTGGGGAATGGCGTCGCCATGACCGGGCGACATGGAAACCGGCGCGTTGATGGCTTCGGCCAGGGCAAGGGCCTTGTCGGCGGAGCGGCCGTTCTTGATGCCGCCGCCGGCGATGATCAGCGGACGCTCGGCGCTGGCGAGGATTTTCGCCGCGGCCTCGATCCGGGCGGGATGGCCGGCGGCGAGGGCGTCGATGCGAACCGGCGGACGCGGCATGCCGTCGTCCTTCACGTTCTCGGCGAGGATGTCGCGCGGGAGATTGAGCGCCACCGGCCCGCGGCGCGGGGCGAGGGCGGTGCGGAAGGCTTCCTGCACCATCTCGGGAAGGCGCGAGGACTGGGTCACGGTCCAGGTTTTCTTGGTGACCGTGCGCAGCAGGGACTGCTGGTCCACTTCCTGGAAGGCGTCGCGGTAGACATGGCCGGTCGATAGGGAGCCCGCCAGCGCGATTACCGGCGAGTAGGCGGCGCCCGCCTGGGCAAGGCCGGTGACGAGGTTGGTGACGCCGGGTCCGTTCTGGCCGGCGAGGATAATTCCGGGCTTGCCGGAGGCGCGGGCATAGCCGTCGGCCATGTGGGTGCCGGTGCGCTCGTCGCGCACGCCGATGAAGCGGATGTCCTTGGCGTCATAGAGGGCGTCGAACACCTCCATGGTGGCGGAGCCGATCAGCCCGAAGACGCACTCGACCTGCTCGTTCTGAAGTGCCTCGACGACGGCCCGTCCGCCAGTTTTCTCGCTCACGCTGTATTCCTTCCCTGTTTGTAATGGGCGGTAATCGGTGTTTTTGAATCCATATCCGTCTACAATCTTGCATGCAAGATTGTTTGTTGGCAAACTGATCGCGTTTGTGCCTTGCCCCTATGCATTTCCTGCGGAAATACGGGGGTTGGTCAACGTCCCGGTTTTAAGCCCGGGAATTCCTGGTGTCGAGAGGCGTGGCGATTTGGACCTGTGTGCAGCAGTGCATTCTATCCACTTAACAAAGTTGTTGACAAAATTGCCGTCAACAATCTTACTAGCCGCGCAGCAACCCAACATAACGCTGCGTCGCTCGATTTGCCCCCGAACGCATGAAGGGGCGGACGCAGCACGGGAGGAATAATGATCAAATCAGTACTGAAGGCGCTGGCTGTTGCCGGCGCATTGGCCACGGTCACCTTTGGCGTGCACGCGGCCAACACGACTCCGGACAATGTGCGCATCGGCGCGGCCTCGGTGGGCGGTACCTACTACGTGTGGGCGACCGGCTTCGCCAAGCTTGTCAGTTCCAAGGTGGAAACGTCCGCCAACGTTGAAGTGACCGGCGGCCCGCTGCACAACATTCAGCTCGTCAATGGCGGCGAGATGACCTTCGGCCTGTCCACGGCCGCCCCGGCCTATGAAGGCTTCAACGGCACCGAATGGGCGAAGGGCAAGAAGTTCGACAACATCCGGGGCGTCATCCCGATGTTCCCCAGCTACTTCCACTGGTGGGCGCTGGAGAAGAGCGGCATCAAGTCGATCCAGGACCTGAACGGCAAGGTGGTGGCGATGGGTCCGAAGGGCGGCACGCCGGACACTTATGGCCGCCGCCTGTTCGACACGCTCGGCATCAAGCCGGCGCGTCTCGTCAACGCCGGCTTCTCCGACATCGTCGGCCAGTTGCGTGACGGCCTCGTGGACGCGGCCTTCACCACGTCGGGCATTCCGCATCCCTCGGTGATGGAGAACGAGTCGACCCAGCCGCTGAACATCTTCGGTGTGTCGCAGGCAGACGCCGACAAGTTCATCGAGAAGTATCCCTACTTCTCCACCGACGTCATCCCGCAGGCGACCTACAAGAGCCTGAAGGGCGACCTGCTCACGCTGACGGTGTGGAATTTCCTCATCGCCAACAAGGATACCTCGCCGGACTTCGTCTACAAGGTGACCAAGGCCGCGATCGAGAATGTCGACATCCTGATCGAGACGCATCGCAGCTCGAAGGACGTCAAGCTCGAGAACGCGGTGAAGCTGACCGTGCCGATGCACGCCGGCGCCCTGAAGTACTTCCGCGAGAAGGGCATCACGGTTCCGGACAAGCTGGTGCCGCCCGAGGCGAAGTAGTCTAACCTCACCATTCAAGCGGACCTCCGGCCCCAGGGCCGGAGGTCACTTCGAACTCCGAATTGGCGGCGGGAGCGACTCCGGTGCAAGATCCGCAACTCGACATCCATCCTCCCGCGCGCATAGCTATCATCGATCATCTGGCGTCCGCCATCGCCGTCGTCTACCTGGTGATGCATCTGGTGGCGCTGACAGTCTATCCCGTCGATCCGCTTCTCTTCCGGGCCTGGCACGTGGGCGGCATGGCGCTGTTCGCCTATGTCTACTGGCTCGCGGCCCGCCCAAAGGCCTATGACGCCGCGCTGATTCTGGTCGGCATCGCCGCGACCATCGCCGGCACGGCCTATATCAGCCTCATGGCCGACGAGATCGTAATGCGGGCCGGGGTGTTCCCGGAGACCGAGGACGTGGTCGTCGCCACCATCATGCTCCTCGTCGTGCTCGACATCACGCGGCGCGCGGCCGGCCTGGCGCTGGTCTTCCTCGCCTTGTTCTTCATCCTTTACGGGCTATACGGCTCCTATTTCCCGCAGATGATGTCGCATGGGGGCTATTCCTTCGCGCGGGTGGTCACCTACCTGTACACGACGAACGGCATCTACGGCATTCCGGTCGGATCGTCGGCGACCTTCATCTATTTCTTCGTCGTGTTCGGCGCGCTGCTCTCCATTTCCGGCGGCGCCGACTACATGATGAAACTCGCGCTGGCGCTGACGGGGCGCACGCGCGGCGGCACGGCCAAGGTTGGCGTGGTGGCCAGCGGCCTGTTCGGCATGATCAACGGCACCTCGGCCGGCAACGTGGTGGCCACGGGCGCCATCACAATCCCGATGATGATCCGCTCCGGTTTCCGCCGCGAGTTCGCGGGCGCCACCGAGGCCGTGGCTTCCTCGGGCGGCCAGATCCTGCCGCCGGTCATGGGCGCGGCCGCCTTCCTGATGATCGAGATGACGGGGATTCCCTATTCAAACATCATCATTTCCGCCGCCATGCCCGCCATCCTGTATTTCTTCGCCGTCTACCTGATGGTGCATTTCGAGGCGGTGCGCATGGATCTGCGCGGCGCTACCGGCGTGGAAATCCCCAGCCGCCGGCAGCTCATGCTGCATTCCTACTATCTGATCCCGCTTACGGTACTGCTGGCGTCGTTGCTCGTGCTGGAGGTGTCCATCATCCGGGCCGCGCTCTACAGCGTCATCTCGGTGCTGATCATCAGCATGTTCAATCCGGCGCGGCGCATCGGACCGAAACGCATCGTCGCGGCTTCGCGCGAGGGCGGAGAGGGGATCATTTCCATCGCCACGACCTGCGCCACCGCCGGCGTCGTCATCGGCATTCTCAATCTCACCGGCCTGGGCATCAAGGTGGCGACGCTGATTCTGACGATCACCGGCGGCATTCTCTGGCTGACGCTTATCGTGACCATGATCGTCACCATCATCCTCGGCATGGGCATGCCGACCGTGGCGGCCTACGCCATCACGGGAGCGGTGGTCGCGCCGGCGCTGATCAAGCTTGGCGTCGAGCCCATGGGCGCGCACCTGTTCATCCTGTTCTTCGCCTCGATGTCGGCGATCACCCCGCCCGTCGCGCTGGCCTCCTTCGCGGCGGCGGCCATCGCCAACGCCAATCTGGTGAGGCTCAGCATCCTGGCCATGAAGCTCGGCCTGGCCGGTTTCCTGATTCCCTATCTCTTCGTCTATCGTCCCGGCCTGCTCTTCATCGGCACGACGACCGACATCACCGTCACCATTGTCGAGGCCACGATCGCGGTTGCGGCGGCGGCGGCGGCGCTGCGCTACAAGATGGCGAACCCGATTATCCGCGGCCTGTGGGCGCTGGGTGCATTCGGCCTGGTGTTCGACTCCTGGATGGCGAGCAGCCTGGGTCTGGCGTTGATAGCGATCACGACCGGCTGGCAGTATTACGACGAGCGTTCGGCATCCGGCGGGCCCGCGAAGGACTCCGCGGAAGCCGCTCCCCAGCCGGCCAGCAAGAACTGACGACGTATCAGAGAATGTAGTTGCGGTAGCGGTCCAGCCATTCGCGGGCGCTGCGGATGATTTCCTGCTTCTTCAGCTCGGCGGCGTTGGCATCGCCGGCATCCATCAGCTTGAGCATTTCGAGATGCATGCGGCGCCCGGTCTCCGCGCGGCCGGGCAGCACGGTCACGCGCCCCTTGATGACGCGCGCCTTCTCCAGAACCTGGTCGAGGAACTGGGCGGCGTGGCTGTTACCGGCGTAATGCACCATGTCATCGCGCAGATCGTCCAGCGCCCGGATATAATCGCCGACGTCGCCGCCCTCGATCATCGCCTGCATGGAGGGGCCGAGACGGTCGATGTGCTTGCGCCACGCCCCCTTGGGGGCCTTCAAGGTGGCGAGGCGGACGCAAAGACCCTCCAGCACCTCGCGGATCTCGAAGATCTCATAGACCTCGGACAGTTCGAGATGGGTGACCACTGCGCCGCGGTTGGGAATGCGCTTGATCAGGCCCCGGTATTCCAGGGCCGTCAGTACCTCGCGGACGATCGTCCTGGATACCCCGAACTCCTTGGCGAGTTCGGCTTCCTGGACGCGGCTCCCCGGCAGCAGCTCGTGACTGGCGATGCGTTCGCGGATCACCGCAAGGACATCCTCGGTGGAGCGTCCTGTGCGGCGCCGCTTCCGGGTGCCGCGTGGCTTCGCCGGGGGGGCTGCGGAGAGCTGGCTCATATGCCTAGACGCCTGTTTTGATTTAAAAATGCCAATTCCACAGTCCGGCCTTTATTGTATACAAGTTTGTCTGCATACAGCAGTGTAAAATTCGCGTGGCCATCCTGCCGGGTTCCGGAGCGATTCGGAAGGGGTGGCCAGGCAAATACGGAGAAAGTCCTGGCTGGCGGCCTGGCAGGTTTACAGAGTCTGGCCCAGTTGTTACTTGCCAAGGCGTCGATCCCAAGGGGATAACCCCCTACGGCCATGCCGGTTGCGCGAACGGGCTTTGTGTCCCGCCTGCTGCCGGCGAACTCTCCCTCACAGCTTCGGGTTTGGAAGCCACGCGACGATGACAACCGGTTTCGGACTCGAAAAGCTTGGACTGGTCTCGCTGAGATTTCCCAAGAGCAGCCTCGCCGTCGTCCTCATCATTACCGGGCTGATGGCCTATGCCAACAGCTTCCTCGGCTTTTCCAGCGACATTCGCGAGATTTTCCGGTCCGGCTCGCCGGATTTCGAGACGCTGGAGGATGTCGGCCGGCAGTATCCCGACAGCGAGCGGGACATCCTGATGGTTGTGGAGGGGCCGCAACTGTTCACCGCCGATGCGCTGGAGCGGCTGCGGGCGCTGCATCTCGACCTGAGCCTCACGGAGGGCGTCAGCCACGTGCTGTCGATGTTCTCCGCCCGTCATCCGCCCGGCGAGGATGGCCAGGCGGCGCAACCGGTGGTTCCGCCGGAGCTCGCCGGCGCCGACCTGCAGGCACTGAAGGCGGAACTGGAGAGGCATCCCGCTGTCTCGGGCAAGCTGCTGTCCGGGGACGGGACGCTGGCGCTGTTCGTGCTCGGCATCAGCGGCGGCGACGCGGACGTGGACCAGTTGCGGGTGCTGATCGACCGCGTGCGCGGCACGGCGGACGAGGGGCTGAAGGACTCCGGCCTGCACTACAACCTGACCGGCGTCGCGGTCATGCGGGTCGAGATCATCGGCGCGCTGATCCGGGACCAGCAGAAATTCCGCGCCGCCGGTCTTGCCGTTGCGCTGCTGCTATGCTGGCTGTTCTTCCGCAACTTCGCCTATGTGGTGATCGCGCTGGCGCCCGCCGTGGTCTCGATCATCTGGCTGAAGGGCGCCATGGGGCTGGCCGGCCAGGACATCAACATCCTGACCAACATCATACCCACGCTGATCCTGGTGATCGCTTTCGCCAGCGCCCTGCATCTGTTGTTCGTGGCGCGGGCGAGCATCGGGGCCGGCAGAACGGCGGAAGAGGCGGTGGAAATAGCGGTGCGGGAGGTCGGACCGGCCTGCGTGCTGACCTCGGGCACGACGGCGCTGGCGCTGTTGTCGCTGCTGATCGTGCCGCATCCCTTCATCGCGCGCTTCGGCCTCATCGGCGCGTTCGGTGTCACGGTCGCTTTCGTCGCGGTCATGATGACGGTGCCGGCGCTGTGCCGGCTGCTGCTGCCGCGCATGGGCAAGGCGGCGGGAAGCTGGGGCAAGGCGGCGGGGCTGCACAGCGCCATCGCCAGGTTCGGCAACGTGGCGGCTTCATGGGTGCGGCGCTGGCCCGGGGCGATCGCGGGGACCGGCCTCGCCATGACGCTGCTGACGGGCAGCCTCTATGCGCTCAACGAGCCGCATTACCAGTACCAGGACAACCTGCCCCGCAACAATCCCGCATTCGACGCCATAGAGACCATCGATACGCGGCTCGCCGGCAGCAACGTGCTGCGCGTTCTGGTCCAGTGGCCGCAGGCACGCAAACCCGACCCCCGGGAACTGATAGCCGTTGCCGGACGCGTACATGACGTGCTGGTGGCGGAGCCGAAGGTGCAGGGCGTCACGTCGCTCAAGGGCGTCATGGAGTGGTTCGTCTCGGGCGGAAGGCGGCCCGAGGAGATGCTGCCCTTCCTGCAGAAATCGGCTTCGCAGGTGGCGGGCAAGCTCTATTCCGCGGAACACAATTCCGTGCTGGTCTCGGGCAGCTTCACGAGCATGCCCGCCATCGAACTGGTCAGGCTGCTGGACGGCCTTGACGCGAAACTGGCCGAGGTGCGCAAGGATTATCCCGACGTGACCATCGCGGCGACGGGCCTGGTGCCGGTCTCGGCGCGAGCGGCCACGGTCATGATCGGCCAGCTCAATCTCAGCCTGCTCAGCGCCATCGTCGTGGTCATCCTGCTGATCGGCGTGGGCATGCAGTCGCTGCGCGCCGCGCTGGTCACGATCATGCCCAACCTGCTGCCGATCTGCGTGTGCGGCGCGGTGCTCTACCTGACGGGCCGGGGCCTGCAGTTCACCAGCGTCGTCGCGTTCACGGTCGGTTTCGGCATCGCGGTGGACAGCACCATTCACGTTCTCAACCGTTACAGGTTGGCGCGGGCGGAAGGCCTGGACACCCCGGACGCGCTCGACGCGACCATCCGGGCCATCGGCGGCGTGCTGATCATCAGCACCCTGGTGCTGATCTGCGGCATCGGCGGAACGGTGTTCAGCGAGCTGCCCATGGTGCAGCTCTACGGGCAGGTGATCATCGTGCTGCTGTCGGCGGCGCTGGCGGGCGCCCTGGTTCTGGCGCCGGCGGTGATCCGCAGCCTGCAGGCATGGTGGCCCGAGGCCGGGACGGGCAAGGCGAAAAAGGCAAAGTCGAGGAAGGCGGAATGAGCGGGGCGCAGGACAACAAGGCGGCAGCGGATGCTTCCATGCCGAAGGTGACGCTGATCACCGGAGGCACCAAGGGCCTGGGGCTGGGATTCGCGCGGGCCTTCGCGGCTCGCGGGCATGACCTTGTCATCGTGGCGCGGACCAGATCAGCGCTGGAGGACGTGGCCCGGGAGGTGTCCCAGTCGAAAAACGTGAAGGTGCATACGGTCGAGGCCGACCTGTCGGCGGTGCAGGGACGCGACAAGGTCGAGCGCTATATCCACGACCAGGGCCTTTGCGTCGAATATCTCGTCAACAACGCGGGTTATGGCCTGGCCGGTTTTTTCCAGGACGTGGACCGCAATGCCACCCTCAACATGCTGGAACTGAACGTGGCGGCGCTGACCGACATGACGCGGCGGTTCCTGCCCCATCTGGTGGCGCGCGGAAACGGCGGCATTCTCAACATTTCATCGCTCGCGGGCCTGACTCCCGGCCCCTATCAGGCGACCTATTACGCGACCAAGGCCTATGTGAACTCGCTCACATTCGCGCTTGCTCATGAAACGCGCAAATCGGGGATAAAGATCGGCCTGTTGCTGTCCGGGCCGGTTGCGACCGAATTTCACAGCCGTATCGGCGCCGATACCGCCTATTACATCAAATTCCTCGGCATGAAGCAGCCTGATGCAGTTGCGCAATACGCAACCGGAAAATTCCTCGCCGGAAGCCGGGCCATAATTCCCGGAGCTCTCAATAAAGTCTCGGCAGTGCTCATGAAATTGCTGCCACGGGCTCTGGTGGTTCCCGGCGTTGCATGGTTGCTGCGGCTGAGGGGAGAGCATAGCATATAGATCAGCGGACCAGCGATGGCTGGAGATGACAAAAATAGGGGCAGGGGCCAGAGCCGCAGCCCGTCAAGCGGGGGGCTAGCCGTGACGGCTGCCGGGGGTAGATGAGTTACAAGAGACTTGCGGATTCCAACGCCATCGCGAACTGGGAAGGCGGCGTTACCTACCGGCCCAATTCGATAGTCAGGGTCACCTCCGTCGAAGACGTCGTCCGCGTCCTGACGAGTCCGGAAATCTATCCCGCGCCGGTGCGCGCGGTCGGAACGCTGCACTCGCCGGCGCGGTGCTCCGCCGATGACGGCGGCACCATGCTCGACATGACGGGCATGAACCGCATCATCGAGATCGGCGAGGACCATGTCACCGCCGAGGCCGGCGCCATCTACATCGACGTGGCCGACGCCCTGTCGCGCAAGGGATTGCAATTCCATATCAATACCGAGATCGGCAACGTGACCCTGGGCGCGGCCGCCTGCGCAGCCACCAAGGACAGCTCGCTGACCGGCACCTCCTATTTCGGGCAGGTCAGCTCCTTCGTCAGCGGCATGAAGGTGGTGCTGCCGGACGGGACGGTGCGCAGCTACAACGAGGACGACAACCCCGAGGAGATGCGTCTGCTGCGCTCCAGCTACGGCCTGCTGGGCGTGATCGTGGAAGTGACCATGCGCGCGACGGCGGCGACGGCGCTCGAGGTCCATCACAAGATCCTGACGCTCGCGGAATATCGCGAGCAATTTCCCGAGATGGTGCGGCAGCGCTACGCCATCATGACCTACATGTTCCCCTTCGCCGACCGCATCGTGGTCGAATTGCGCAAGGAAAACGATCATCCCAGGCCGGGCGGGGCGTGGCGCTGGGAACTGCGCAATTCGTTCTGGCGCAAGTGGGCGCCCTATTTCGCGCTCGCCATCCGCCGGACGACGTCGAACGTCGCGGTGCAGCGTGGTTTGCTGCGGGCGCTGCACTGGATCATGCGTCG
>JBFWSL010000028.1:0-22270 GCA_050248375.1 Hyphomicrobiales bacterium
AGGGGTGGGGGTACGGCCGGCGGCGGCGAAGGCCCGGTACTCCAATCCAGACCGGGGTGGACCCCGGCTTGAAGCCGGGGTTTCGGGTTGCTTGCGTGAACCCCTCCGAAACCCCGGGCTTGGCCCGCCTGCGGGGCCGAAGCCCCCTACGGCGCGGCGAAGGCCCGGGGTCCATGCCGCGGTCCGGTCGCACCGCAGCGGTGGCGGCGAGGCCGCATGGATTGCCGGGTCAAGCCCGGTAATGACGAAGAAAGGGAAGGCCGGGCGATGGAGGCTGTGCAGGTTGCACACAGTCTGCTGTCGCCCCGGGATTTATTCCCGGGGCCCATTGGCCTCGCAGCCAGGTGGAGAGGTGGAATGGATACCGGGGACAAGCCCCGGTATGACACCGGGAAAGTGGCGGGCCGCCCCCCGTCACCGCGCCCCGGCGATGGCCGGGTTGGGGATCCAGCCGTGTTTCGTGCGTGGGCTCCGGTCGCCGGCGGAAGGCGCGCCGAGCGCCAGGATGGCCCGCTTCAGCTCCTGCGTGCCCCAGTCCGGGTTCCGCGCCTGCAGCCGGGCGGCCAGCGCGGCGATGCGCGGCGCGGCGAAGCTGGTGCCGGAGACCTCCTTCGGGGCGCCGGTGTGGTCGATGGAGGCGATGCGTTCGCCGGGCGTGGAGATGTCCACCGACGTCACGCCCCAGTTGGACTCCTTCGGCAGCCGCCCGAACGGATCGGTGGAGGTGACCACGATGGCGTTGGCGAGGCCGAAGCTCGCCGGATACACCGGCGTCTCGTCGATGTCGCGCCCGTCGTTGCCGGCGGAGAGGACGAACAGCAGTTCGGGATGCGCCTCGGCCGCCGCGCGGAAGGGCTCCCAGTCGGCGCGCTTGTACCCCCCCAGCGACATGGCGACGATGCGCGCGGGGCCTTTCGCGATCTCCTCCACGATGCGCGCGAAGCTGCCGAAGTCGGCATGGCGGAACCGGTAGGGGGCGATGCGCGCCTGCGGCGCCTCCTTCAGGACGATGCCGGCGACGCTGGTGCCGTGGCGGCGGCCGCGCTCCGCGTCCTCGCCGGGCGCCAGGTCGAAGGGCCGGCGGTCGCCGTCCTGCGCGTCATAGCCGTGCAGCTCGCCGCGCTCGTTGCGCGCCAGCCTGGGGGCGACCGCATCGAGGGTGTAGTTGACGCCCGTGTCCACCACGGCCACGGCGACGCCTCCGGGGTCCTGGCCTTGCGGCACCGGCGGCTCGCCGGAACCGGCATCGGCGCGGGCGGGCAGCGCCAGCAGCAGGGCGAGAAAAAGCGCCGCGAACAGGCCGGCGGGGAGGGCCGCCGGGAGCCCGCGCGGGCCGTTGCAATCGCGCGGCTTGCCTTCTAACGTCCGGGCCAGCGAACGCCGAAGGAGACACGGAACATGGCTGAACAGACGGACGCATGGCCGAAGGAGCTGCGGCTCGGCAAGGACAGGGACAGCCTGACGGTCGCCTTCGACGACGGCGCGTCCTTCGTGCTCGCCGCGGAATATCTGCGCGTCATGAGCCCCAGCGCCGAGGTGCAGGGCCACAGCCCCGCCCAGCGCCAGACGGTGGGCTTCAAGCGCGATGTCCGCATCAGCTCGCTGGAGCCGGTCGGCAACTACGCGGTTCGTGTGGTCTTCGACGACGGGCATGACACGGGCCTGTTCAGCTGGGAGTATCTTTACGAACTCGGCCGCGACCACGGCAAGCGCTGGGCGCAGTATCTGGAGGAACTGGAGGCCAAGGGGCTGGCGCGGGGATGACCGCATGACCCCGAAAAGTGGGAGCCGGTTTTCGGGCCGGGTCATGCGCAAAGTAAGCATGACCCCGAAAAGCATGCCCCCGGGCTTGACCCGGGGGTGGAACCGGTTTTCGGACCAGGTCATGCGCCACCAACAACTCAGAGCAGGCCTTCCGACTTCATCTGCCGGATCGTCGCCGCCGTGAGCGCCCTGCGCCCGGCCGCGTTTCCCGCCCGCACCGCCTCGCGCACCAGGTCGGCGTTGCCGGCGATCGGGCTGCCGTCGCGCAGATGCAGGTTGTTCTCCATGCCCACGCGCACATGCCCGCCCCTGGCGATCACCGCGTCGGCGCACTGGAACACCGATTTGCCGAAGGAGCAGAAGGACCACACCAGGTCCGGGTCGGTGTTCGCCTCCAGGAACGGGTCGAGGTCGGCCGGGTCCGCTTCCTGGCCTTTGGAGTATTTGCCCAGCACGAACAGCACGAAGGGCCTGGGGAAGGGGATCAGCCCGCGCGCCTTCAGCCCGATGAACCGCTTCAGGTCGCCCGCGTCATACAGGATGAACTGCGGCCACACCGCCTCGTCGCGCATCCATTCCAGGAAGTCCGCGAACGCCTTTTCCGAAGCGCCCTCGGGGAACACCTCCGGCAGCGCCATGGACACCGCTTCCGGCCGCACGTCGCGCACCACCCGCATCTGCTCGTCGGCGGAGTACCGGCCCACCGCCTCGGTGGTGATCTGCGCGATGAGGTTGTACCCGGCCGTGCGTTCGATCTGGCTCAGCGCCTGCCGGTACAGGTCGGCGTCGAGGATGTGCTTTCCCTCCCGGTCGCGCACATGCACATGCACCATCGCCGCGCCCGCCTCGCGGCATCGGGCACAGTCCTCGCCGATCTCCGCCGGGGTGAGGGGAATGGCGGGATGGTCCGCCTTGGTGCGGCGCGCGCCGTTCGGCGCCGCCATCACGATCAGCCCGTTGCGCCGGCTGGCTTCGGAGTCCGGCATGGGCGTCAGGCCTGCACCGCCGCGAGGGCGTCCTGGAGCGTCCTGTCGAGAAGGCCCGCCAGCGTCTCCAGCTCGTCCTCGCTGATGATGAAGGGCGGCGCGACAAGCACATGGTCTCCCGCCTTGCCGTCGATGGTGCCCGCGTTGGGATAGACGATCAGCCCGTTCTTGCGGGCGAGCGACTTGAACCTGCCCGCCAGCCCCCTGGCCGGATCGAAGGGCCGCTTGTCGGCCCGGTCCGCCACCAGCTCGATACCGACGAACAGCCCGCGCCCCCGGATGTCGCCCACATGGGGGTGCTGTCCGAACTTCTCCTGCAGCATCTTGCGGAAGGTTCCGGCCCGTGCCGTCACCCTGGCCAGCAGGCCGTCCTCCTCGATCACCTGCTGGATGGCCAGCGCCCCCGCGCACGCCGCCGCGTGGGCCATGTAGGTATGTCCGTGCTCGAAGGCGCCCGAGCCCCCGGCGATCAGGTCGGCATGCTCGCCGCGCACGATCATGGCGCCGATGGGCTGGTAGCCGCCGCCGAGCCCCTTGGCGGTCGCCACCACGTCCGGCACCACCCCGTCCTGCTCGCAGGCGAACAGCGTGCCCGTGCGGCCCATGCCGCACATCACCTCGTCCAGGATCAGCAGCACGCCATGCTTGTCGCAGATGCGCCGGATTTCCCTGAAGTAGCCGGGCGGCGGCGCCACCGCGCCCATGGTCGAGCCCACCACGGTCTCCGCCGCGAAGGCCGCGACCGTGTCCGGCCCCAGCCTGAGAATCTCGTCCTCAAGCGCCCGCGCCGCGCGCTTGCCATAAGCCTCGTCGGTCTCGCCTTCCTCCTGCAGCCGGTAGGGATAGCAGGCCTCGATGTGGCTCATGGCGGGGCTGAGCATGGCGGCGTATTTCGCCCGCCGCGCCGCGTGGCCGCCGAGCGACAGTCCGCCCAGCGTGGCGCCGTGATAGGACTGCCGCCGCGCGATGAAGCGCGTGCGCTTGTCCTCCCCGCGCTCGATCTGCACCTGCCGGGCGAACTTGATGGCGGCCTCCATCGCCTCCGAGCCGCCGGCCACGAAGCATACCCGGTCGAGATCGCCGGGCGCGCGCTCTGCCAGCCAGGCTGCCAGTTTCTCCGCCGGCTCGTTGGTGAAGAAGGAGGTATGCGCGAAGGCGACTTTGTCGAGCTGCGCCTTGATCGCCGCGATGACGCGCGGATGGCCATGTCCGAGGCAGGAGACCGCCGCGCCGCCCGATCCGTCGAGATAACGCTTGCCGGTGCTGTCGACCAGATAGACCCCTTCGCCGCCGGCCGCGACCGGATAGTCGCTCTTCAGGCTGCGGTGCAGGATATGGGACGTTGCCATGTTCGCTCCTGTCAGGCGCGGCGCCGGGGGCGCCAGCGCGCTCGCCTATGCGGAGGCGAGAAACTCGTTGCTGGAATCGATGATGTCCGGGTCGGGCGTGCCGACCGCATCGGCGTCCTTGCCCGTGTAATCGAGTTTGCTCAACACGTATGAGATGGCGGCGATGCGGGTGCGGCGCTTGTCGTTGGCCCGCACCACCGTCCAGGGCGTCTCTTCCCTGTGGGTATGCCGGAACATGTCGTCCCGCGCCCGGCTGTAGTCCTCCCACAGGTGGATTGCCGCCATGTCGATGTCGGTCAGCTTCCAGCGTTTCAGGGGATCCTTGCGCCGGGCGTGCAGCCGCTTGAGCTGCATTTCCCGCCCGATGGTCAGCCACAGCTTGAAGAAATGGATGCCGTCGCGCGCCAGCGCGCCCTCGAACACAGGCACTTCGTCGTAGAATTTCTCCACCTGTTCCGGCGCGCAGAAGCCCATCACCCGCTCGACCCCGGCCCGGTTGTACCAGGAGCGGTCGAACATGACGATGTCGCCCGCCGTCGGCAGGTGCGGCACGTAACGCTGGAAATACCATTGGCCCTGCTCGGCCTCGGTGGGCTTGGACAGCGCGACGGCGCGGGCGTGGCGGGGGTTCAGGTGCTGCATGAAGCGCTTGATGGTGCCGCCCTTGCCGGCCGCGTCCCGGCCCTCGAAGACGATAACGACCCGCTCGCCCCTGGCGCGGGCCCAGTCCTGCATCTTCAGCAGTTCGATCTGAAGACGGTGAAGCTTCTTCTCGTATTTCTTCGTCTTCATACGCTTGTCATACGGATAGCCTCCGCTTCGCAGGGCGGCCTTGTCTATCGATTCGGGCAGCGGGGCATCGAGATCGAACTCCGGAAAGTCCGGGGCGACAGGCCTGGCGGGACGGCTATCGTTCATGACTGCAACTCCTTACGGGCGGGATACTAGCAGAGCCGGGCCCCGGGAAGGCAGGACATTAATCTCATGCGGCGGTGGCGGGTGCGCCGCCCGCAAGCCCATGTTACACAGTCGTCCCCGAAGGCAGGATGCGCCGTGACCATGGAACAGGCCCCACCCGGGAAGCTCGAAAGCCCGCAGCCCATGCAGGCGGACACCGTTGCGCCGGCCCGCGCGGGCGCGTCCGGCGTGCTGCGCACGGTCATCGGCAGGCTCTCCGGCCGCCGCTGGCTGGTGCTGACCAGCATCCTCGTGGTTCTGGGTCTGGTGGCGGCTTTCGGTCTGTCCTGGCAGGGCGCCGGCGCGGCGGTCGCCATGCTGATTGCGGCGCTGGGACTGGTGCCGGGCGGTGAGGGCGCGGCCGGGAGCGCGCTGCTCGTGTCGCGCGGCCGGGACGGCGAACAGTCCCGCGACCTTGCCGCGCTCATCGACGCCATTCCCGATCCAGCCATGCTCCTGACGCGCAACGGCAACGTCTATGCCGCCAACGCCAAGGCGCGCGAGCAATATGCCAATCTGCGCCGCGGCACCCATATCTCCGCCGCCGTGCGCCAGCCAGAGGTGCTGGACGCGCTGCGGCGCGCCAGCAAGTCGAGCGATCCGCAGACCGTGACCTTCACCCAGCGCGTGCCGGTGGAAAGCCGCATCGCGGCCACCCTGTCCACGCTGCATCCGCGGCGCGACGGCGGCCCCGGCGCGCCTTCCCTGCTCATCACCATGCGCGACCTGACGGAACAGGAGCGCCTCAACCAGATGCGCACCGAGTTCATCGCCAACGCCAGCCATGAACTGCGCACGCCGCTGGCCTCGCTGCTCGGCTTCGTGGAGACCCTACAGGGATCCGCCAGGGACGACCCGGCCGCGCGCGACCGGTTCCTTGGCATCATGGCGGCCCAGGCCCAGCGCATGACGCGGCTTATCGACGATCTGCTGTCGCTCAGCCGGGTGGAGATGCGCGCGCATCTGCGCCCCAACGCCGTCGTGGACATGGGTAGGACCGTCAGCGCCGTCGCCGACAGCATGGAGCCGGTGGCCGCCGCCGCCGGCGTCACCCTGGAGGTGGAAGTGCCCGCGGGCGCCGCTCCCGTCAGGGGCGACCGCGACGAGCTGGTGCAGGCGCTGCAGAACCTGATCCAGAACGCCATCAAGTATGGCCGCAAGGGAGGCAAGGTGGCCGTCGCGCTGGCCCGGCGTCCCGCCGCCCAGGCGGGCGGTCCCGGCCGCATCGCGGTTTCCGTCACCGACGACGGACCCGGCATCGCGCCCGACCACCTGCCGCGGCTGACCGAGCGCTTCTACCGTGTCGATGTCGCCTCCTCGCGCGAGAAGGGCGGCACCGGCCTCGGGCTGGCCATCGTCAAGCACATCGTCAACCGGCACCGCGGAAACCTGGAGATCCGCTCGATGCCGGGACGGGGCTCCACCTTCACGCTGGTGCTGGATGAGTCCGCCGGAAACGGCGAGCCGGGGCCGCGGACTGTTGGCGGATAAGCGTTTTTCCACAACGCGATATTCTGGAAAGTGATTTCATGTCAATGATTTGACATGTCACAAAACCGCATCTTCCTTGTCATAAAACCATAGTCAGCCGCTTCTAGTTTGGCGCGCAGAGAGCAAGGGCTCTCATGCATCTGTCCGAACACAGGCTCAAACAAGGAGAGCATCGTGAAACAGAGGATTTTCGCCCTGACAGCGGCAGCGGCCGTCGCGGGCGCCATTGCCACTCCCGCCCTGGCGCGCGACCAGGTCCAGATCGCCGGTTCGTCCACCGTTCTGCCCTACGCGCAAATCGTGGCGGAGGACTTCGCCAAGTCCTACACCAAGTTCAAGGCTCCGGTCGTCGAGTCGGGCGGTTCCTCCGCGGGCCTGAAGCAGTTCTGCCAGGGCATGGGCGAGGGCACCATCGACATCGCCAACGCTTCGCGCCAGATCAAGAAGGGCGAGGTCGAGGAATGCGGCAAGAATGGCGTCAAGAACATCATGGAAGTCCGCTTCGGCTATGACGGCATCGTCTTCGCCACGGACGTGAAGGGCCCCGACTTCGCGCTGGAGCCCAAGGACATCTACCTCGCCCTGTCCGACCAGATTCCGGTTGACGGCAAGATGGTCGCCAACCCCAACAAGACCTGGAAGCAGGTCAACGCCAAGCTGCCCGAGTGGCCGATCACCGCCTATATCCCGGGCGAGAAGCATGGCACCCGCGAAGTCTTCGAGGAGAAGGTCATGGCCGAGGGCTGCAAGGCCGCCGGAGGCCTGAAGGCCCTCGAGGCCGGTGGTGCGGACAAGAAGGCCGCCCACAAGGGTTGCATCAAGGTCCGCAAGGACGGCGCCTCGGTGGATATCGACGGCGACTACACCGAGACCCTGGCCCGGCTCCAGTCCAATCCCAAGGGCGTGGGCGTGTTCGGCCTGTCCTTCTACGAGAACAACACCGACAAGCTGAAGGTCGCCACCATCAGCGGCGTGAAGCCCTCGGTGGCGGCCATCGCCACCGGCAAGTACCCGGTGTCGCGTCCGCTGTTCTTCTACGTGAAGAAGGACCACATGGGCGTCGTGCCCGGCCTGAAGGAGTATGTCGAGTTCTTCTCCAGCGACAAGATGATCGGCGAAGACGGCCCGCTTGCTGAATACGGCCTTGTCCCGCTTCCCAAGGAAGAGAAGGACGCTCTCCAGAAGGGCATCAAGGACGGCAAGCTGCTCAGCATGTAGCGGCGGGCTTCCCGCCTGAGGAACACGGGTGGGGCGGCATCCCCGGCCGGGCAGCCGCCCCACCCGCTCCGCTGAACAGGATCAGGACGGCGCAAGCCGGCATCGAAGACGGGGAATATGGGCGTGTCCAGTCTCACAATCCTGGCGATCCTGCTCGCCGCCGCCGTTCTCGCCTGGCTTCTTGGCCGCATCCGGTCGCGCCAGGTCTGCCACGGCGATCCCCGCAGGCTCCACTCCCGCCCCAACTACTACGGCTCCTATCTCGCCATCTGGACCGCTCTTCCCGCGATCGCGCTGCTGGCGCTTTGGTCCGCGGCCGAGCGGCCGGTGCTGAACTCGCTCGCTCTGCAGGAATTGCCGCGGGCGGTGCAGGAGCAGAGCCCGTCCGAACGCTCGCTCACCATAAGCGTGATCGATTCCATCGCGGCCGGCATGGCGCGCCTCGCGCCCGAAGATCTCGAGACGGTACGCAAGGCGCGCTACGGCTTCGTCACCACACAAGACGCGCGCCAGGTGCTCACCGGCGCCGGCGTGGTGCTCGGCTCCGCGCCCGAGCCCTACATGCTCGCCGCGGCCGATCGCCTCGTCACCACCACCGCCTACAGCCGGATCGCCAACGCTGCCGCGTGCTTCGGGCTGGCGCTCGTCTGCTTCCTTTGGGGAGCCAGCCGCATCTCGCCGCGATTGCGCTCGCGCAACATCGTCGAGGGGGTGATGAAGTGGACGCTGATCGCGGCCTCCACCGTCGCCGTCCTGACCACCGTCGGCATCGTCTTTTCCGTTCTGTTCGAGACCATCCATTTCTTCCAGAGCGTTTCCCCCAGCGAGTTCTTCTTCGGCACGGTCTGGGATCCCCGCTTCTCCGCCGCGGGCGGCGGCCACGCGGAAGGCCAGTTCGGCCTTTTGCCGCTTCTGTGGGGCACTCTGTTCATCTCGCTGGTGGCGCTGCTGGTGGCGGTTCCCGTTGGCCTGTTCGCCGCCATCTACATGTCCGAATATGCCGGACCCAAGGTGCGCGCCACCGCCAAGCCGATGCTGGAAATCCTCGCCGGCATCCCGACCATCGTCTACGGCTTCTTCGCCCTGGTCACCTTCGGCCCGTTCCTGCGCGACATGGGCGCCCATATCGGCGTCGAGATCTCCGCCTCGAGCGTGCTCACCGCGGGCGTGGTCATGGGCGTGATGATCATTCCCTTCGTGTCGTCGCTTTCCGACGACATCATGAGCGCCGTGCCCCAGTCCCTGCGCGAGGGCTCGTACGGCCTCGGCGCCACACGCTCCGAAACCATCAAGAAGGTGGTGCTGCCCGCCGCTCTGCCCGGCATCGTCGGCGCCGTCCTGCTGGCCGCCTCGCGGGCCATCGGCGAGACCATGATCGTGGTCCTTGCCGCGGGCATCGCCGCCAACCTGACGCTCAATCCGCTCGAGCCGGTCACCACCATCACCGTGAAGATCGTCAGCCAGCTCACCGGCGACCTTGAATTCAACAGCCCGCAGACGCTGGTGGCCTTCGCGCTCGGTCTCACCCTCTTCGTCATCACGCTGGGGCTGAATGTCTACGCCCTCTACATCGTCCGCAAGTACCGGGAGCAGTACGAATGACCGACCAGACCGCCGACGGCAGCTTTCGCGGCGCGGGCGTGAGGGACGCGGCCGCCGCGCGGCTTCGCAAGCGCCATGCCGCCGAGAAGCGCTTCCGCCTTTATGGCGTCCTTGCGCTTCTGTTCGGCGTCTTTTTTCTCGTCGTGCTGTTCACCTCGATCATCGGCAAGGGCTGGACCGCGTTCCTGCAGACTTCGGTCAGGCTGGAGATCCAGTTCGACAGGGAGATCGTCAATCCTTCCGGAAATCCGGCAGATACCGATGAGCTGCTCCGGGCCGACTACACCAGGCTGACGCGCGCCGCGCTCTACAAGGCGCTGGACGTCGATGCCGGCGACCGCAAGTCGCGGCGCGAGGCCAACGCCCTGCTGTCGCGCGGTGTCGATGTCGGGCTGCGCAGCCTGGTGCTGGACGATCCCTCGCTGATCGGCCAGTCGCGCGAGGTCTGGGTGCTGGCCCACGACAATGTCGATGCCCTGCTCAAGGGTTCTCTCGCCCGCGAGACTCCCGAGGAGCGCCGGGCCCTGACCAACCGGCAGATCGAATGGGTGGACAGGCTCTCCGCCGTAGGCATCGCCTCCAAGCGCTTCAACACGGGCCTGTTCGTCAACGGCGCTTCGAGCAACCCGGAGACCGCGGGACTCGGCGTGGCGCTCATCGGCTCCTTCTTCATGATGCTGACCGTAGTGCTGCTGGCTGTCCCGCTCGGCGTTGCCGCGGCGGTGTACCTGGAGGAATTCGCTACCCGGAACCGCTGGGCCGACATCATCGAGGTCAACATCAACAACCTGGCCGCAGTGCCCTCCATCGTGTTCGGCCTGCTTGGCCTCGCCATCTTCATCAATTTCGCGGGGCTGCCCCGGTCGGCTTCGCTGGTCGGCGGCCTCGTGCTGACGCTGATGACCCTGCCCACGGTGATCATCGCCACCCGCGCCGCCGTCAAGGCCGTGCCGCCCTCCATCCGCGAGGCGGCGCTGGGCGTCGGCGCGTCGAAGATGCAGGTGGTCACGCAGCACGTACTGCCGCTGGCGATGCCGGGCATCCTGACCGGCACCATCATCGGCCTGGTGCAGGCGCTGGGCGAGACCGCGCCGCTGCTGATGATCGGCATGGTCGCGTTCGTCATCGACTATCCCACGACGCCGCTGGAGCCGGCCACGGCTCTGCCGGTCCAGATCTACATGTGGGCGACGGCCGCCGAGCGCGGCTTCATCGAGCGCACCGCGGGCGCGACCATCGTGCTGCTGGGCTTCCTGTTCCTGATGAACGGCCTGGCGGTTTACCTGCGGCACAAGTTCGAGCGGAAATGGTAGGAAAGGGAGTTCGGTAATGGAGGCGAAAGTGGAAACGGAGAGCCTGCCGGGAATGCGGCCGGCGCCCGCGCCGAAGGCCGGTAAGGCGGCCGGAGCCGCCGGTGAGGCCGCCGCCGGCGCAGTGCCGAACGCGCCCAAGTTTCACACCTGCGATGTGTGCGTGTTCTACGGGCAGAAGCAGGCGCTCTTCGACGTCAGCCTCGACATCGCCGGCCGCTCGGTGACCGCGCTGATCGGACCGTCCGGCTGCGGCAAGTCCACCTATCTGCGCTGCCTCAACCGCATGAACGACACCATCGACATCTGCCGCGTCACCGGCACCATCGAGCTGGAAGGCCAGGACGTCTATTCCCCCGCCATCGATCCCGTGCAGCTCCGCGCCCGGGTCGGCATGGTGTTCCAGAAACCCAATCCCTTCCCCAAGTCGATCTTCGAGAACGTGGCCTATGGCCCGCGCATTCACGGGCTCGCCGCCGGCAAGGCGGAACTGGAAGAGATCGTCGTCTCGAGCCTGAAGAAGGCCAGCCTGTTCGACGAGGTGAAGGACCGCCTGCACGAGCCGGGCACCGGCCTCTCCGGCGGCCAGCAGCAGCGCCTGTGCATCGCCCGCGCGGTGGCCGTCAGCCCCGAGGTCATCCTCATGGACGAGCCCTGCTCGGCGCTCGACCCCATCGCCACCGCGCGCATCGAGGAACTGATCGACGAGCTGAAGGAAAACTACTGCATCGTCATCGTCACCCATTCCATGCAGCAGGCTGCCCGCGTGTCCCAGCGCACCGCCTTCTTCCACATGGGCGTGCTGGTGGAGCAGGGCGACACCACGCAGATATTCACCAATCCGCGCGAGCAGCGCACCCAGGACTACATCACCGGCCGCTTCGGCTAGGGCAGACGAGACAGGGAGACCGACCGTGGCTCAGCACGAACACATAGTTACCTCCTACGCGGAGGAACTGACGAGCCTCAACAGCAAGATCGCCCAGATGGGCGGCATGGCGGAGCAGTTGCTCGGCCGGTCCATCGACGCTCTGGAGCGGCGCGATCCGCAACTGGCCGAGGCGACCATCGCCGAGGACGCCGCCATCGACGCGCTGGAGCGCGAGATCGAGGAGCAGGCGATCATCATGATCGCCCGCCGCCAGCCGCTGGCCCAGGACCTGCGCCAGATCATGGCCGCTATCCGCATCTCCAGCGATCTGGAGCGCATCGGCGATCTCGCCAAGAACATCGCCAAGCGCGCGCTCGCGGTGGCTGCCGAGAACCACCCCAAGAAGCTGATCCTGGGGCTCAAGCACATGGCCGAGCTTGGCCTGTCGCAGCTCAGCGACGTGCTCGACGCCTACAGCGAGCGCGACGCCGAGAAGGCGCTCGGCGTGTGGTACCGGGACGAGCAGATCGACGCCATGTACAACTCGGTATTCCGCGAGCTGCTCACCTATATGATGGAGGACCCGCGCAACATCGGCCTGTGCACCCATCTGCTGTTCGGCGCCAAGAACATCGAGCGCATCGGCGACCACACCACCAACATCGCGGAAACCGTCCACTACCTCGTGCATGGCCGCGCCATTCCCTCCGAACGGCCCAAGGGCGACGTGACCAGCACGACGACGGTGGATCTGCGCAAGAGGAAAGCGAAGTGACGAGCCAGGAAATGGTGCGAGGTTCGGCCAAGCCCACCACCGCCAAGCCGGCCGGGCCCCGTGTCCTCGTGGTCGAGGACGAGGAAGCCCTCGCCCTGCTGCTGCGCTACAACCTCGAGGCGGAAGGCTTCGACGTGGAGGTGTCCGCCGACGGCGAGCAGGCCAACCTTGCCATCCAGGAATCCCCGCCGGAGCTGGTCATCCTCGACTGGATGCTGCCCGGCATGTCGGGGCTGGAGCTGTGCCGCCGGCTGCGGTCGGGCCGCGATACCCGCGGCATTCCGATCATCATGCTCACCGCCCGCGGCGAGGAGACCGACCGCGTGCGCGGCCTCGCCACCGGCGCCGACGACTATGTGGTGAAGCCCTTCTCCGTGCCGGAGCTGATGGCCCGCGTGCGCGCGCTGCTGAGGCGGTCCACACCGGGGGCCGTCGCCAACGTGCTCAAGGTCGGCGATATCGTGCTCGACCGCGACGCCCATCGCGTCACCCGCAACGGCCGCAACCTGCGGCTCGGACCCACCGAATACCGTCTGCTGGAGTTCCTCATGCAGAGCCCCGGCAGGGTGTTCAGCCGCGCCCAGTTGCTCGACGGCGTGTGGGGCCGTGACGTCTATGTGGACGAACGTACCGTCGACGTTCATGTCGGCCGCCTGCGCAAGGCCATCAACCGCGGCCGCGAGGCGGATCCCGTCCGCACCGTGCGCGGCGCCGGCTATGCCATCGACGAGACGGCGTCGGCCTGAGCCCGGAAATCCCGGCTCCGCGAGCCCGGAAAAAAAGGACCGCGACCGGACGCTTCACGTCCAATCGCGGCCCTGTCCCCCCGTGGGAAGCGCCTGCGGCTCCGCCGCGGCGCTGTCCGGGTGTGTCTCAGCCCTCCGCTCTGCGGTCCCGCCGGCGCGGCTGCACCGGCTGATAGGCCACCCGGGAATGGTGTTCGCAGTAGGGAGCGCCGGAGGCCGCCTCCCTGCCGCAGAAGTGGAAATCCGCCTCGCCGGGGTCGCCGATGGGCCAGCGGCACATACACTCCTTCAGCGTGAGGATGGTCGCCCGTTCCGCCACCGGGATCACCAGTTCCTCGATGATCGCGGGAGCGGGACGATAGTCCACCTCGGCCTCCGCATCGGCCTCGTAGCGTGGCTTCAGCGCCACATTGCCGATGGTTCGGAAACTCGTCGTCTGCACACGGTTTGGCCGGGGCGCCGTTCGCCTCGGTCTCGGCGCCTTCACGCGCGAGGTGGTCGTGCGGCCGGACAGGCCGAGACGATGCACCTTGCCGATCACGGCATTGCGGGTCACGCCGCCGAGGCGGCCCGCGATCTGGCTCGCGCTCAGCCCTTCGGTCCAGAGCTTCTTCAGAAGCTCGACGCGCTCATCAGTCCAGGACATGGGATTTGGCCTCCTGAATTCCCTTCTTTTTTGCCTTGGCGTGACTCGGAATCCGCGCGCCACCGCCGCGGCGGCTCGATCCTGAACGCCAACGCTGTACGTGAAATCCCCTCCGGCCATGAGCGCTACCCCAACGAGATATCGTGGCCGATACTGGGGTACACTACTATATCGGGTAAAAGTCAGGCAAGCGTCCGCCACGCCATATCCTGTTCTTTTCCACCGATAAGGCCGAGTCTCGCACGACTTTCCCCGGCTTTGGAAGGGCGGCCTGTACGAAATTGGGACAGTGTTGCCGTCCTGCCGCATTCATTGACAGCCCCCGCCGAGCCTCTAAAATCCGCCAAACGCAGCCGCCGCACCGGCGGCTGCTTTGTTTTTCGAACGCCTGTTCCGGGACAGCCATGACCGCCGTTATGCCGACATATGCGCGGGCCGACCTCGTATTCGAAAGCGGGGAAGGGGCCTGGCTGACCACAGCGTCCGGCGAGCGCTATCTCGACATGGGCGCGGGCGTCGCCGTCACCTCGCTCGGCCATGCCCATCCGGCCCTGGTGGAGGCCTTGCGGGAACAGGCCGGCAAGCTCTGGCACTGCTCCAACCTCTACCGCATCGCCGGGCAGGAGCGGCTGGCCGCGCGGCTGGCATCGCTCAGCTTCGCCGGCAAGGTGTTCTTCTCCAACTCCGGGGCGGAGGCCTGCGAGGCCGCGATCAAGATCGCCCGCAAGTACCACTCGGCCTCCGGCCATCCCGAGCGCTACCGCATCATCACCTTCGAGGGCGCCTTCCATGGCCGCACCCTCGCGACCATCGCCGCCGGCGGCCAGGCCAAGCATCTCGACGGGTTCGGCCCCAGGGTGGATGGCTTCGATCAGGCGCCCCTCAACGATCTGGACGCCGTGAAGGCGCTCGTCGGCGACGACACCGCCGCCATCATGATCGAGCCTGTCCAGGGCGAGGGCGGCGTGCGGCAGGCCGATCCGGCCTTCCTGCGCGCGCTGCGCGATCTGTGCGACGAGCGCGGCCTGCTACTCGTCTTCGACGAGGTGCAGACCGGCATGGGCCGCACCGGCAAGCTGTTCGCCTATGAGTGGTCCGGCGTGAAGCCCGACGTCATGGCGCTGGCCAAGGGTATCGCCGGCGGCTTTCCGCTCGGCGCCTGCCTGGCGACCGACGAGGCCGCGAAGGGCATGACCGCGGGCACCCACGGCTCGACCTTCGGCGGCAACCCGCTCGCCATGGCCGCCGCCAACGCCACCCTCGACATCATCGCCGAGCCGGCCTTCCTGGAGCGCGTGCGCCGCGCCGGCCTGCGCCTCAAGCAGAAGCTCGCCGCCATTCGCGACGAGAATTCCGGCCTCATCGAGGAGGTGAGGGGCGAGGGATTGATGATCGGCCTCAGGATGCGCGTGCCCAACACCGAACTGGTGTCGGCATTGCTGGCCGAGCATGTGCTCACGGTGCCCGCCGGCGACAACGTGGTGCGCCTCATTCCGCCGCTGGTCGTCTCCGACGAGGAGATCGACCTCGCCTGCGAAAAGCTCTCCGCCGCCTGCGCCCGCCTGCGCAGGGCCGCTGGCGCCAACTGACCTTGCGGACGCGGACCGGGCCATGCGGATCAGACATTTTCTCGATATCGATCAATTCGACGCGGCGACGCTGAGGCGCCTGCTCGACGCCGCGGTGAGGCTCAAGAAGCGGGGCCGCAAGCCGGGCAGGCTGCGCCTGCCGGAAGCCACCGTGCTGGCCATGCTGTTCGACAAGCCGTCCACCCGGACCCGCGTCTCCTTCGACGTGGCCATGCGCCAGCTCGGCGGCCAGACCATTGTGCTGAACCGCGGCGACATGCAGCTCGGCCGCGGCGAGACCATCGCCGACACCGCGCGGGTGCTGTCGCGCTTCATCGACGTCATCATGATCCGCACCGGCCCCCACTCCAACCTGACCGAACTGGCGGAGAACGCCACAGTGCCGGTCATCAACGGCCTCACCGACGAGTCCCATCCCTGCCAGGTCATGGCCGATATCATGACTTTCGAGGAGCATCTGGGTCCCATAAAGGGCCGTGCGGTGGCCTGGATCGGCGACGGCAACAACGTCTCCCACTCCTGGATCCACGCCGCGGCCCGCTTCGGCTTCTCCCTGCGGCTGGCCTGTCCCGGGGCCCTGCGCCCGGACCCGAAGGTGGTCGCCCGGGCAAAGGCCGAAGGCGCCGACATCGTCATCGGCGAGGACCCGAAGGCGGCGGCGAGGGGCGCCCATGCCCTCCTCACCGATGTCTGGGTCTCCATGGGCGACGGCGAGGAAAAGAAGCGGCAGAAACTGCTGAAGCCGTACCAGGTGAACGAAGCGCTGATGAAATTGGCCGCCCCCGATGCCATATTCATGCATTGTCTGCCCGCGCACCGCGGCGATGAGGTCACGGCGGGCGTAATCGACGGGCCGCAGTCGGTCGTCTTCGACGAGGCCGAGAACCGGCTGCACGCGCAAAAGGCCATACTGGCGTGGTGTCTCGGCGTGCTTTGATGCGCCGGGCCGGCCCGGCCTGAACAGGATCGAGTGGAATGGAACGCTTTGAAGAAACCCCTGCCGGTCTCGGCACGGGGAACGGCGACGATCTGGTGCTGCCCTTCCAGGCGGAGAGGGCGGGAGCCTCCGGCCGCCTGGCGCGGCTCGGGCCGCTGGTGGACGACATCCTCACCCGCCATGACTATCCCGAGCCCGTATCCAAGGTGCTGGGCGAGGCGGTGACGCTCACCGCGCTGCTCGGCGCCTCGCTGAAGTTCGAGGGTACCTTCATCCTCCAGGCGGTCACCGACGGGCCGGTGGACCTGCTGGTCGCCGACTACCGCACCCCCGGCAAGCTGCGCGGCTATGCCCGCTTCGACGCGGAGAAGATCGCCGCCCTGGACGGCAAGGCCGGCGCCGGCCCGCTGCTGGGCAAGGGCCATATGGCCATGACCATCGACCAGGGGCCGGAGACAGAGCGCTACCAGGGCATCGTGCCGCTGGAGGGCGGCGGCCTGAACGAGGCGGCGGACATCTATTTCCGCCAGTCCGAGCAGTTGCCGACCTTCATCCGCCTGGCGGTGGCGCGCCACTATGACGGCGCCAGCGGCCGCCAGTCCTGGCGCGCCGGCGGCCTGCTGCTGCAGCATCTCACGCCCGAGGGCGGCCACGCCTCCCAGGCCGATACCGACGGCTGGAACCGCGCCAGCACCCTCGCCGCCACGGTGGAGGACGAGGAACTGGTCGATCCCATGCTGCCGCCCGACCGGCTGCTCTACCGGCTGTTCCACGAGGAAGGCGTGCGCGCCTTCCGCGCCGCGCCGCTGCGGACCTACTGCCGCTGTTCGGAGAAACGCGTGCGCGGGCTGCTCGCGAGCTTCTCCGGCGAGGAACTGGCGGACATGGTCGAAAGGGACCAGATCCACGTCACCTGCGAGTTCTGCAACGCCAGATACAGCTTCCCCGCGCGGGAATATCTCGACCGGAGGAGCTAGCCCGCCTGCGCGTGCTCGGCGAGGCGTTCGAGGAAGCGCCAGCAGCGGTCGAGTTCGCTTATGTGGATGAACTCGTCGGGCGCGTGCGCCTGGGCGATGTCGCCGGGACCGCAGATGACCGCGGGCACGCCCGCCTGCTCGAACAGCCCGCCCTCGGTGCCGTAGGAAACGGCGAAGGTCTCGTTCTGCTCCGCGCATTTCAGCGCCAGCGACACCGCCGGCGACCCCTTGGGCGCGTTGAGCGCGGGCACCTCGCTGACGCGCCGGGTCGTCACTCCGGCGAGCGGCGAGGCGGCCTTGAGCGCGGGCAGCAGCGTGCCGTCGATGAAGGCCTGGACGCGCCGGGGGATTTCCTCCGGGTCGGTGGCCGGCACCGGGCGGAACTGCCAGCGCAGGCGGCAGTGCCTGGGAACGATGTTCATGGCGGTGCCGCCCTGGATGACGCCCACCTGCATGGTGGTGTAGGGCGGATCGAAGCGTGGCCCGTCGGCGCGGTCGCGCATCTCCGCGACGATGCGGTTCATCTCGCAGATCAGCTCGCCCGCTGCCGCGATGGCGTTGACGCCCAGATGCTGCATCGAGGAATGGGCTTCCTTGCCGGTGAGCTCGGTGACGAAGCCCTGGATGCCCTTGTGCGCGTCCACCACGCGCATGGAGGTGGGCTCGCCCACGATGACCAGCTTCGGCCGAGGCAGCTCCGTGCCCAGCCGCGCGATCATCGGCCGGCAGCCCGTGCAGCCCACCTCCTCGTCATAGGACAGCAGCAGGTGAACCGGCGTCCTGAGATCGCGCTTCATCAGTTCCGGCGCGAAGGCGAGGATACAGGCGACGAAGCCCTTCATGTCGCAGGCGCCCCGCGCGTAGAGCCGGCCCTCGCACTCGGTCAGCAGGAAAGGGTCGCTGGACCATTTCTGGTCCGTGACCGGCACCACGTCCGTATGGGCGGAGAGGCCGATGCCGGGCACGCCCTCCGGCCCGATGGTGGCGACAAGGCTGGCCTTTTCCCCGTCCTCGCTGGGCACGCGCCGGCTGGCGATGCCGTGGCCGGAAAGATAGTCCTCGACGAACTCCACCAGCTCCAGGTTGGAATTGGCGCTGGTGGTGTCGAATTCCACCAGCCGGGCGAGCAATTCCCTGGGCGTCAGCCGGGCGCCGGGCACGTAAGGGCCTCCTGGGGTTGGAGTCGCGGGTCAGATCGGGGCGCGGCAGCCGCGCCTGTGGAAGGCAAGCCCGATTGCGGCCTTTCCGTCAACCTCGGGCGGCCATTTTCAGGGGTTAACCGGGTCTGCAACAACCGAACGGAATTCTGTCGGGAAGCGACGGATGCCGCCCGGATATCGCGTATAATGCCCCGATTCAAGGGTGAGCGGTAAGCATGCGGGAACGTGGGAATATCAAGCCGGGCCTGGATTCGCAGGGCGAGGCGGCGCCGAAGCCGGGCGCGGGCGCGCGCCTGAAGCGGTTCCTGGTCCAGGCCGGAAAGGCCGTGGTTCCGGCCGCCATCCTGCTCGCCTCCATCGCCGCCTACAGCGGCCTCAAGGCCACCAAGCCCGAGCCCCCGCAGCGGCCCAAGCGCCCCATGATGCTGGCGGTGCGCACCGAGCCGGTGAAGTTCGTCGACCACCAGCCTGTGCTGACCCTTTATGGCCAGACCACCGCCGGCCGCCGGGTGGAACTGCGCTCGCTGGTGGCGGGCGAGGTGATCGAGACCGGCGAGCACCTGCGCGAGGGCGGCGTCATAAGGAAGGACGACGTGCTGCTGCGCATCGACCCCTTCATGCACCAGGGCGCACTCGACGAGGCCAGGGCCGGCCTCGCCGAGGCGAGGGCGCGGCTGGTGGAGACCGAGGCCACCATCGCCAGCGAAGAGTCCGCGCTCGCCCGCTCGAAGGAGCAGCTCAGCTTCGCCGAGCGCGACCTCGAACGCGCCGTCCCGCTGGTGGGCAGGGGCACGGTTTCGGAGAAGTCCGTCGACGACCGCCGCATGATCGTTTCCGAGCGCAAGCAGGGCGTCGAGCAGCGGCAGAACAACCTCAAGATACAGGAGGCCCGCGCGGCACAGCAGCGCGCCCTCATCGCCCAGTTCGAATGGAAGGTCCGCCAGGCCGAGCGCAACCTGCGCGACACCGTGCTGAAGGCGCCCTTCGACGCCTATATCACCCAGGTCTCGGCCCAGGTGGGCAAGATCCTGGGCGCCAACGACGCCGTCGCCAGCCTGCTGGACAGCAACTGGATCGACGTGCGCTTCACCCTGTCCGACCAGGAATACGGCCGCATCGCCGCCACCGAGGGGTCCGTCATCGGCAAGCGCGTCGAGGTGGTGTGGCGCGTCGGCGACAGGCCGCTCGTCTATCCCGGCAGCATCGAGCGCGTGGCCGCCGAGATTTCCGCCGCCAGCGGCGGCGTCGAGGTCCATGCCCGCCTCGACGACCCGGCCGCGCCGATCCCGATCCGCGCCGGCGCTTTCGTCGAGGTGCACATGCCCGACCGCAACTACGTCAACGTCATCCGCCTGCCGCAGACGGCGCTCTACGGACGCGACCGCGTCTACGTGGTGGGCGAGGGCGGCAAGCCCGCCGAGCGCAAGGTGGAGCTGGTCGCCTCCGCCGGCGATGCCGTGCTGCTGCGCGGCGCCATAGAGGCGGGCGAGCGAATTATCGTCACCCGTATTCCCAGCGCCGGCGACGGCGTCCGCGTGCAGGACCTGTCGAACGATGTCCGCGCCCGCTGAGACGCCCCCCGCCGGGACGCCCCCGGTTGGGACGCCAAGGACCGCGGGCGGACTGATCTCGCTGTTCGTGCGCCACCCCACGGCGGCGAACCTGCTCATGGCGGTCATGCTCGTCGCCGGGTTCTACAGCCTGACCAAGCTGAACACCCAGTTCTTCCCCACCGTCGAGATTCCGCGCGTCACCGTCAGCGTGACCTGGCCCGGCGCCAGCGCCTCCGACGTGGAAAAGAACATCCTCGACGCGCTGGAGCCGGAGCTGCGCTTCCTCGACGACGTGGACGAGGTGACCTCGGTCGCCCGCGAGGGCGGCGGCGTGATCAGCATAGACTTCGACGCCAGCGCCGACATGCAGCAGGCCCGCGCCAACGTCGAGCAGGCGGTCAATTCGGTGACGACATTGCCGGACGATTCCGAGCAGCCGGTCATCAAGCGCATCCAGTTCTTCGAACGGGTGGCGACGGTGGTCGTGTCCGGCCCCTATGCCGAGCAGGAGCTGAACACCTTCGCCAAGAAGCTGCGCGACGGCCTCCTGGCCGCCGGCATCGACAAGGTCACCCTCAGCGGCGCCCGCGACGAGGAGATCTGGGTCCGCATCCGCGAATCCGACCTGCGGCGGCTCGATGTCACCCTGTCCGAGATCGCGGAGCGCATCCGCGAGGAGACCCGCGACCTGCCCGCCGGCATCGTCGAGGGCACCATCGAGATGCAGCTCCGCGCGCTGGCCGAGCGGCGCACGCCGGAAAAGCTCGGCGAGATCGAGATCAAGGCGCTCACCGGCGGCGAGAAGGTCTACCTGCGCGACATCGCCGACATCGAGACCCGCTTCGACCGCGAGCAGGCCGTGGGCCGCCGCTCCGGCCAGCTCGCCATAGAGCTGGATGTGCAGCGCGCCGTCTCCGCCGACACCCTGAAGACCATGGAGATCATGGAGAAATACCTGGCCTCCGTGGAATCGAAGTTCCCCGCCGACCTGGCCATCGAGGCGACCGACATCCGCGGCAAGTTCGTGGAGGAACGCCTCGGCATTCTCATCGTCAACGGCATCCAGGGCCTCGCGCTGGTGCTGCTGGTGCTGTTCGTCTTCCTCGACGGGCGCATCGCCTTCTGGGTGGCCGCCGGCATCCCGGTTGCGCTGCTCGCCGCCCTCTGTGTCATGTGGGCGACGGGCCAGACCATCAACATGATCTCCATGTTCGCCCTCATCATGATGCTGGGCATCATCGTGGACGACGCCATCGTGGTGGGAGAGGAGACCGCGACCTGGCAGCAGCGCGGCGCCTCGCGCCTGGAGTCCGCCGAGCGTGGCGCCAGCCGCATGCTCCCGCCGGTCGCCGCCGCGACGCTCACCACCGTCGCCGCCTTCTCCCCACTGTTCCTCATCCGCGACCGTATCGGCGACATGCTTTCGGCCATCCCCCTGGTGGTCGTGGCCGTGCTCGTCGCCAGCCTCATCGAGTGCTTCCTCATCCTCCCCGGCCATCTGCGCCACGGTTTCGGCAAGATCAATCGCACGCCGGGCCGCTACCGCGCCGCCTTCGACAGGGGCCTGGCCGCTTTCCGCGACGGCCCGTTCAACCGCATGGTCACCGCCGCCTATGGCTGGCGTTACACCACGCTCGCCCTGCTGCTCGGCTCGCTGATCCTGTGCATGGGCCTTATCGCCGGCGGGCGCATCGGCTTCACTTTCTTCCCCTCGCCGGAGAGCGAGAACCTCACCGCCAGCGTCACCTTCGTGCCCGGCACGCCCCGCGACGACCAGCAGGCGGCCATCGACCGGGTCGAGCAGTCCCTGCGCAATGTCGAGAAGCAGCTTGCCGGCGAGCAGGGCAAGCTGGTGGAGGCCACCAGCTCCACCATCGGCATGTCGAGCAACAGCCGCAGCGACAACGTCGCCAGGCTCGAGGTGCAGTTGACTCCGAGCGAGGTGCGCACCATCCGGACAGTCGATATTTCGAACGCCTGGCGGCGCGTGCTGCCGAGCATCATCGGCGTCGAGCGCATCGCCATCACCGGCCGCCGCGCCGGGCCTCCCGGGCGCGATGTGGACGTGCGGCTGATGAACGCGCCCGTGGACAAACTGAAGGCGGCCGCGCTGGAACTGCGCGACGCCATGACCGCCTTTCCCGGCGTCTCCGGCATCGACGACGACCTGCCCTACGGCAAGCCCGAGCTGATCATGGAGCTGACCCCGCGCGGCAGCGCGCTTGGCTTCACCGCCCAGACCGTCGGCACCCAGGTGCGTAACGCCTTCGAGGGCGCCATCGCCACCCGCTTTCCGCGCGGCGACGAGGAGATCACCGTCCGGGTGAAGAACTACCACG
>JBFWSL010000029.1:0-22245 GCA_050248375.1 Hyphomicrobiales bacterium
GAAATCGCAATCGATGTCCTGCACGTCGATGGGCAGATGCACAGCCGCCTGGGAACCGTCCAGCAGCACCGGGATGCCCCGCTCATGCGCCATGCGCGCCACTTCCTTGACCGGGACCACGGTGCCGAGCACGTTGGACATATGCGTGATGGCCACCATCTTCGTCCGCGCCGAGAGCAGCTTCTCGAATTCGTCCAGCAGGAACTCGCCGTCGTCGTCCACGGGCGCCCATTTGATCACCGCGCCACTGCGTTCCCGGTGGAAATGCCAGGGCACGATGTTGGAGTGGTGCTCCATGATGCTGACGACGATCTCGTCGCCTTCGCCGATATGCATGCCGCCGAAGGACTGGGCCACCAGATTGATCGCGTCGGTGGCGTTGCTGGTGAAAATGATCTCGTCGGCGCTGGCCGCGTTGATGAAGGCGCGCACGGTCTCCCGCGCCTTCTCGAAATTCGCCGTCGCCGTGTTGCTCAGCCAGTGCAGGCCGCGATGGACGTTGGCGTATTCCTCCCCATAGGCCTTCTGGATGGCGTCGAGGACCGCCCGCGGCTTCTGCGCCGAGGCGCCGTTGTCCAGGTAGACCAGCGGCTTGCCGTAAACCTCGCGCGCGAGGATCGGGAAGTCGGCGCGGATGCGCTCGACGTCGTAGGCGCCCGGCCCCTGCTTTGCGATGTCCTGCGTCAGCACGGTCATGTCGGTCCTATGCCCGGTTTCCCAGCCATTCGGCGGTGAAGGCACCCAGCGCCTCGCGCAAGGCCTCGTTCTCCACCCGCTCGATGGCCTCGCCGGCGAAGGCGAGCACCAGCAGGGCCCGCGCCTCCTTGTCGGGAATGCCGCGTGCACGCAGGTAGAACAGCAGGTCCTCGTCGATCTGGCCCGCGGTCGAGCCGTGGCCGCAGGCCACGTCGTCCGCGTAGATCTCCAGCTCCGGCTTGGAGTCGAACTCCGCCACCTCCGACAGCAGCAGCGCCTGCGCCATCTGGTGGCCATCGGACTTCTGCGCGTCGGGCCGCACGATGGCCTTGCACTGCACCACCGCCCTTGCCTCGCCGTCGAGAACGGCCTTGGTGAACTCCCGGCTTTCGCAGCCGGGCACCGCGTGGTCGATGACCATGGTGGTGTCCGTATGCTGCTTGCCGCGCGCCAGCATCGTCCCGCTGACATGAGAGAGAGCGCCCTCGCCCGCGAAGCGTACGAAGATCTGGCTACGCGTAACGGCGGCGCCGGCGGAAAGCTGAAAGGCGCGGTACCTGGCATCCTCGCCGAGTTCCAGCATCCAGTTGCCCAGATGCGCGGCTCCGGGGCTCTCGTTCTGGAACTTCACGTGATCGACGGTCGCGCCCTTGCCGGCCGCAAGCTCGGTGACGGCAGTGCGCTGCACCGGCGCGCCCGAGGCGGAGACGAAGCTCTCCAGCAAGGTCAGCGACGCCCCCTCGCCCACCTGCACGACATTGCGTGTGGCGAGCCCGGCGGGCGCCTTGGCCGCGTGAATATGAACGATGTGCACCGGCTTGCCGAAGGTGGCGCCCTTCTCGATGCTCATGGCGACGCCGCCGGTCAGGAAGGCCATGTTGAGGGCAGCGACCGGCTCCGCCTCCTGCGGGTTCACCTTGCCAAGCAGATCGGGCAGCCAGCCGGGCGGCGCGCCGAGGGCGTCGGACAGCGCCAGCACCTGCGCCTTGCCCTCGAAAGCCTCGAGATCGGAAAGCTCCGGCCGGAACTGCCCGTCCACCACCACCAGCCGGTGACTGTCCACCCCGGCGAAATGCGCGCCCAGGGCCTTGTCCACGCCCGCGCGGGTGAAAGCCTCCGCGAGGGCGGGAGCCGGCGGATAAGCCTCGCTCAGCAAGGCCCGCAGATCGGTATATTTCCATTCCTCGACACGGCGATGCGGCAGGCCCGCCGCCGCATAGCTTGCCCAGGCCTGCTGGCGGGCGGTCTTCACCTCCGCCGTTCCCGGCAACCTGGGCAGCGCGGTCGCGAACTGCTCCGCGATGGCCTGTTCGGCCCGTGTTCTCAATGCTTCAACGGCCATGATCCTCTACCTCTCAGGCCGCCTGCTCGCCGAACCCGGCGTAGCCGCTCTTCTCAAGCTCGAGCGCCAGCTCCTTGCCGCCCGACCGCACGATCTTGCCGCGCGACAGCACATGCACCTTGTCGGGCACGATGTAGTCGAGCAGGCGCTGGTAGTGCGTGATCACCAGCATGGACCGCTCCGGACCGCGCAAGGCGTTGACGCCCTCCGACACGATGCGAACGGCGTCGATGTCGAGACCGGAGTCGGTCTCGTCCAGAACGCACAGGCTCGGCTCCAGAAGGGCCATCTGCAGGATCTCGTGACGCTTCTTCTCGCCGCCCGAGAAGCCGACGTTCAGCGGGCGTTTCAGCATCTCCGGATTGATCTTCAGCTCGGCGGCCTTCTGCTTCACCAGCTTCATGAACCCAGGCGTGCTCAATTCAACGCCGCCGCGCGCCTTGCGCACCGCGTTCACCGAGGTGCGAAGGAAGGTCATGGTGGCGACGCCGGGAATCTCGATCGGGTACTGAAAGGCCAGGAACACGCCGGCGGCCACCCGCTCGTCGGGCTCCATCTCCAGCAGGTCCTTGCCGTCCCAGGTGATCGAGCCTTCCGTCACCTCGTAATCTTCCTTGCCGGCGAGCACATAGGACAACGTCGACTTCCCCGACCCGTTCGGCCCCATGACGGCGTGAACTTCGCCCTTGGGGATGGTCAGGTCGATACCGCGCAGGATCTCGGTGCCGTCCTCGGCGATCTTGACGTGCAAATTCTTGATTTCGAGCATTAATCCGTCTCTTTATCTTCTTGAATTGACTCTCTGTTCGACGCCCTTAGATGGGTGGCGAAGCCTAGCCGACCGAACCTTCGAGGCTGATACCGATCAGCTTCTGTGTCTCGGCCATGAATTCCATGGGCAACTGCTGCAGCACGTCGCGGACGAAGCCGTTGACGATCAGCGCCACCGCCTCCTCCTCGTTCATGCCGCGCGCCTGACAATAGAACATCTGGTCGTCGGAGATCTTGGAGGTGGTCGCCTCGTGCTCGAAGGTCGCCGATGAGTTCTTCGCCTCGATATAGGGCACCGTATGCGCGCCGCACTTGTCGCCGATGAGCAGCGAGTCGCAGGCGGTGAAGTTGCGCGCGCCCGTGGCCCGGCGGTGCGCCGACACCAGCCCGCGATAGGTGTTCTGCGAATGACCCGCGGCGATGCCCTTGGAGATGATGCGGCTGGACGTGTTCCTGCCCAGGTGGATCATCTTGGTGCCCGAGTCCACCTGCTGGTAGCCGTTCGAGATGGCGATGGAATAGAACTCGCCAACCGAATTGTCGCCGCGCAGGATGCAACTCGGATATTTCCAGGTGATGGCCGAGCCGGTCTCCACCTGCGTCCAGGAAATCTTCGAGTTCCGGCCCCGGCAATCGCCACGCTTGGTGACGAAATTGTAGACGCCGCCCTTGCCTTCCTTGTCGCCCGGATACCAGTTCTGCACCGTCGAGTACTTGATCTCCGCGTCGTCCAGCGCCACCAACTCGACCACGGCGGCATGAAGCTGGTTCTCGTCGCGCATGGGCGCCGTGCAGCCTTCCAGGTAGCTCACATAGGCGCCCTTGTCGGCGATGATCAGCGTACGCTCGAACTGGCCGGTCTGCTTCTCGTTGATGCGGAAATAGGTCGACAGCTCCATCGGGCAGCGCACGCCCTCCGGCACATAGACAAAGGACCCGTCCGAGAATACGGCCGAGTTCAGCGTGGCGAAGAAGTTGTCCGACGTCGGCACCACCGAACCCAGATACTTCTTCACCAGCTCGGGATGCTCGCGCAGGGCCTCCGAGATCGAGCAGAAGATGACGCCGGCCTTGGCCAGCTCCTTCTTGAAGGTTGTCACCACCGAGACGGAGTCGAACACCGCGTCGATGGCCACCTTGCCGTAGGGTGCGGCGCCTTCGGCCTCGTCCAGGCCGCTGGGCTCGCCTTGCTTGCGGACGCCCGCCAGGATCTCCTGTTCCTTCAGCGGGATGCCGAGCTTGGCATAGGTCTCCAGCAACTCCGGATCGACCTCATCCAGGCTCCTGGGGCCTTCCGTGCTCTTGGGCGCGGCGTAGTAATAGAGGTCCTGGTAGTCGATTTTCGGATAGTGGACCTTGGCCCAGTTCGGCTCCTCCATGGTCAGCCAGCGCCGGTAGGCACCGAGCCGCCACTCGAGCATCCAGTCCGGCTCGCCCTTCTTCTCCGAAATGAAGCGGACGATATCCTCGCTCAGCCCCTTGGGGGCCTTCACCGTCTCGATCTCGGTCTCGAAGCCGTATTTGTACTTGTCGACGTCGATTTCCTTGACGCGCTCTACGGTTTCACGAACTGCTGGCATTGCTCTTTCGCTTTCTTGCGTCTTCTCGTTTCTGTCTCTCGCTTGCGCGGCAGCCCTCAGGCCACCGCCCGCCTCTCATGCTGCTTGAGGATCGAGGACCAGACGTTCAGGAACGCATCTATGTCGTCCTCGCTCGAATCCCAGCCCAGGCTGACCCGGAACGTGCTCTCCACCAGCTCATCGGGCGCATTTGTCGCTCTCAGCACATGGCTGCGCGCGGCCTTGCCCGACGAGCAGGCCGAGCCCGCGCTCACCGCGATGCCCGCGAGATCGAAGGCGATGACCAGCGTCTCCGCCTTCGCGCCCGGCAGCGCCAGCGCCGTGGTGTTCGGCAGCCTGCGCGGCGTACGGCAGAAGGCGTCCGCCTTGTCGCAGGCCGCGAGCGCGGCCGTCTCCAGCCGGTCCCGCAGCATCCCGATCCGCCGCATGTCCGCAAGGTCACGCAGCGCGCATTCCGCCGCCACGCCGAAGCCGATGATGCCGGTCACATTCTCGGTGCCCGAGCGCCGGCCGGTTTCCTGCCCGCCGCCATTGATCAGCGGCCCGGGCTTGAGGCCACGCCGCACGATCAGCGCGCCGATACCCTTGGGGCCACCCAGCTTGTGCGCCGACAGCGACATGTAGTCCACGCCCAGCGAAGCGAAATTCACCGGAATGCGCCCCGCTGCCTGCACCGCGTCGGTGTGGACCGCGTAGCCCTGCTCGCGCGCGCTTTCCACGAAACGCTCCACAGGCTGGACAACGCCGGTCTCGCCGTTCGCCATCTGCACGCTGACCAGCCGCCTGGACATGGCGTGGCCGAGGCGTTCAAAGGACGGCAGGACCAGTTCGAAATCGCTGACGGACGCCTGCCCGTCCCTGAAGGCGGCGATCTCCAGGAACCGCGCGTCCTTGCGATCCTGCGCCTTGACGCCCGCCGCCAGCACAGACTCATGCTCCATCGCGGAAGCCGCGATCAGGTCCCAGCCGGCGCTCATGACGGTCTGGTTCGACTCCGTCGCGCCGCTGGTGAACAGCACCTCCGAAGGCTCGCAGCCCGCCAGCGCCGCGACCTGCGCGCGGGCCCGCTCGATCGCGGCCTTCGCCTGCCGGCCTTCGTGATGCACCGACGACGGATTGCCGAAGATGTCGAGCGCCGACATCATTGCCGCGCGCACTTCCGGGCGCAGCGGCGCCGTGGCGTTGTAATCCAGGTAATGGCGGCGGACAGTCATCACGCGCCCTCCGCCAGCTTGCCGCCGGTGGCGGACACAGCCTCCGCCCTGGCCTGGTAAACCGCCGTCCGCGCCGTGGCGTTGTCCACCAGATCGGCCAGGGTCGTGCGGTCGAGGAAGGCAACGATGTGATCGCCCAGCGCCCGCCACAGGTCGTGCGTCAGGCAGCGGTGGTCGCCGATACATCCCGTATCTTCCGCCGCGCAGCGGGTCATCTTCACCGGCTCGTCCACCGCGGACATGACTTCCGCGATGGTGATCTCGGCGCAGGGCCGCGCCAGCGTGTAGCCGCCGCCCGGCCCCCTCAGGCTGTCGACCAGCCCCGCCCGGCGCAGCTTCAGGAAAATCTGCTCCAGATACGGCAGCGAAATCTCCTGGCGCTCGGAAATGGCCGCCAACGGCACCGTGCCGCCCTGCATGGCAAGGTCGGCAAGCGCCATAACCGCGTATCTGCCCTTGGTACTGAGCTGCATTTCCTGTTCCGGGCCGCCGCCATTGCCATATAGCGGCTTCAACTGCCCGCCATGCTTGCATTTCACCCCCCGGACCGTGCTATGAAGCCCGGCGCGGCGGGATTGGCGGCTCTACACCCGCCTTGTTTTGAACCATTCTAATTCTAAATACGGCTTATAGAATTCCCGACCTGTGGAGTCAAGTATTGCACACCACGATCCGTTCCCGCTGCGGCCATCCGGCACACGGGACACCCGGGTCGCGGTTCAGCCCAGACCGCCCCACGGTCCGATGCTCGAGGTGACATGCCTGAAGTCATAATCAATGGACCCGCCGGCCGGATCGAGGCCCGCTACCACCACGAACCCGAATCCGAAGGTCCGATCGCGCTCATCCTGCACCCGCACCCCCAGTTCGGGGGGACGATGAACAACCAGATCGTCTACCAGCTCTATTATGCGTTCGTGAAACGCAAGTTCTCGGTGCTGCGCTTCAACTTCCGTGGCGTCGGCCGCAGCCAGGGCCTGTTCGACAACGGCCCCGGCGAGCTTTCGGACGCCGCCTCCGCGCTCGACTGGATGCAGACCTTCAATCCGGACGCACGCACCTGCTGGATCGCCGGTGTTTCCTTTGGCGCATGGATCTCGATGCAATTGCTGATGCGCCGCCCGGAGATCGAGGGTTTCATCTCCGTAGCCCCGCCGGCCAATCTCTACGACTTCAGTTTCCTGGCGCCCTGCCCCTCCTCCGGCCTGATGATCAACGGCGCGGCGGACCGGGTGGTCCCCACCGAAGCGGTTTCGGGACTGGTGGACAAACTCAAGACCCAGAAGGGTGTGGTGATCGAACACACCATCGTGCCCGGCGCCAACCACTTCTTCGAAGGCAAGGTCGACAAGCTGATGGAAGAGACCGAAGCGTATCTCGACAAGCGCCTCGGCACCCAGAAGCCAGCCGGCAAGAAGAAGTAGCTCAGCCCGCTTTCGACCGCAGCTCGGGTCCGGGCTGCGGCGAGACGTGCACGCCGCCCGTCTGTGGCGAGGTCACGCCCGTGGTGCCGGGGAAGGTCAGGGGCTGCCCCTTGAGCGACCGCACCGCCAGGAAGGCGAAGGCCTCGGCCTCCACATAGGTCGAGGACCAGCCAGCCGTATCCGCCGTCAGCACCTCTCCTCCCACCCGCTCCGCCAGGGCCTTCATCAGTGAGGGATTCCGGGCTCCCCCGCCTGAAACAATCCAGCGCTTCGGCTCCGCCGCCACGTGCCTCTGGCAGGCCGCGATGGCCGCGGCCGTGAAGGCGGTCAGGGTGGCCGCGCCATCCTCCAGCCGCATCTCGGGGAAGCCCTCGAGCGTGAAGTCCAGCTTGTCGAGGGATTTCGGCGGCAATTCATCGAAGAAGCGGCTTTCCATCAGGCGGGCAAGCACGGTCTCGTCCACCCTGCCCCTCGCCGCGAGAGCCCCGTCCTCGTCCATGGGCGCACCGGTATGCCGCCGCACCCACTCGTCGATGAGGGCGTTGCCGGGACCCGTATCGAAGGCAAGGATGTCGCGCCCCTTGCCGATCCAGGTCACGTTGGACACGCCGCCGATATTCACGAAGGCCACCGGGGGCTCGAACCCGGACGTCTTCGCCATGGCCCTGTGATAGGCCGAGGCGAGAGGCGCCCCCTGCCCGCCCGCGCGCATGTCGGCGGCGCGCATGTCGTAGACCACGTCGATGCCCGTCAGGTCGGCGAGCAACTGTCCGTCGCCGAGCTGGATGGTGAGGCCCTGCTGCGGACGGTGCAGGATGGTCTGGCCGTGAAATCCGATGATGTCGATGGCCCCCGGCGCCAGGGACAGCTTCTCCAGAAGCAGGGAGACCGCCCGCGCCTGCAGGCGCGTGACCATGTCCTCGGCCGCCGCCAGCGCCTCCGGCCGGGCATCGCGGTCGGCAAGTTCCCTGGCCTCCGCCACCGCCGCTTCGATCAGGCTGCGGTCGCCCTCGGCATAGGACAGGCCGATGCCGCCGCTGCGCTCCAGTACCCGCTCGCCGTCGGTGACGATCACAGCCGCGTCCACCCCATCCATGGAGGTGCCGCTCATCAGGCCGAGGGCGCGCAGCTTCCGTTTCATTGTCCCGAGTCTCTAGCCTCTTGTGCAATCGGGCGGCAGGGCGGATACATGGCGGCGAAACCGTACGGCGGAGGCTCCGCCGCGTCCATGCCTGCCAATCAGTCCGGTGGCCCTATGAGCGCATATAAATCCGATTTTCTCAACGAGCTTTCCTCCCGGGGCTACATTCACCAGTGCTCCGATACCGAAGGCGTGGACGCCCTGGCCAGGGACGGCAAGCTGATCGCCTATGTGGGTTACGACTGCACGGCGCCCTCGCTGCATGTGGGCCACTTGCTGTCGATCATGATGCTGCACTGGCTGCAGCGGACCGGCAACAAGCCCATCGCGCTCATGGGCGGCGGCACCACCCGTGTCGGCGATCCTTCCGGCCGCGATGAAACGCGCAAAATCCTTACCATCGAGGAAATCGACGCCAACAAAGAAAGCATAAAAGCCGTGTTTTCCCGGTTCCTGACCTTCGGCGGCGGGGCAAAGGATGCGGTGATGCTCGATAATGCAGAGTGGCTGTCGAAGCTGAATTACATCGAGTTCCTGCGCGACGTGGGACGTCACTTTTCCGTCAACGCCATGCTCACCTTCGACTCGGTGAAGCTGCGTCTGGAGCGGGAGCAGCCGCTCTCCTTCATCGAGTTCAACTACATGATCCTGCAGGCCTACGACTACGCCGAACTGGCCAAACGTTATGGCTGCAACCTCCAGATGGGCGGCTCCGACCAGTGGGGCAATATCGTCAACGGCATGGACCTCGGGCGCCGCATGGGCACACACCAGCTCTACGCCCTCACCTGCCCGCTGCTGACCACATCCTCCGGCGCCAAGATGGGCAAGACCGCCGCCGGCGCGGTCTGGCTCAACGCCGGACAGCTCTCGCCCTATGACTACTGGCAGTTCTGGCGCAACACCGAGGACGGCGACGTGGAACGCTTCCTCAAGCTGTTCACCCTGCTGCCCCTGGACGAGATCGCCCGCCTTTCCGCGCTCGGCGGCAGCGAGATCAACGAGGCGAAGAAAACGCTCGCCACCGAGGCGGCCGCCCTGGTGCATGGCCGCGAGGCGGCGCAAGCTGCGGCGGAAACCGCCCGCCAGACCTTCGAGCAGGGCGCCCTGGCCGAGGGCCTGCCCACCATTTCCGTGCCGAGGAAGGACCTGGAAGCCGGGATCGGCGTGCTCGCCGCCTTCGTCCTTGCCGGTCTCGCCGCCAGCAACGGCGAAGCGCGCCGCCATGTGAAGGGTGGCGGAGCCAGGGTCAACGATACTGCGGTTGGCGACGACGCCATGAAGCTCGGGACCGGCGACCTGACGCCCGAGGGCGCCATCAAGCTGTCCATAGGCAAGAAGCGTCACGTCCTGCTCAAGGCGGAGTGAGCGGCGGTCTTCCGGCCGGACAATCAGTCCTGGTAGATTTTCTTTTCGTCCGCGTGCCGCCGCGTGGGGGCCGGCTCTCTCGGCTGCCCCAGGTTACTGGGCGCATCGAAGCTCGGCGTCTGCTGCAGGTTGTCCGGCGTGCGGCCGGTAAACTCGAAGATCTGGCGGAAGATTCCCGGCGCCACCATCGACACCGGGTTCACCAGCACTTCCGGCGAGGCCAGCGGCCCCTTGATGGCGAAGGTGATGCCTACGAGGCCCTCGCCCCGGCGGCCCACCAGGATGTTGCCGATGATGGGCACCGAACCCAGCGCCGAGTTGAGCCCGTAAAGCGGGATATAGGTGCCGTTGAGGCTCACATACTGGCCCTTGTAGTTCACCTCTCCGCGCAGCGTCGCGCCGAGTTGGGGGCCGTTGATGTAGGAATCGTGCATGACGAACTGCCCGCTTCCGACCGAGAACGGCACCCGCAACTGGTCGAACGGAATGCGCTGTCGCCGCTGGCCGCTGGGCTCGCTTCTCGCGGGCTCGCCGAAACGTGTCGAAGGGTCGTCCTTCGGCTTCGCCAGCACCTCCGACACGACCCGGTCGCCAAGGAGCGAGAAATCCTTCGCCCACAGGATACCCGTTTTCTCCGCCGCGCCCTCGCCGTCGAGGTTGACCTGAAGCGAGGCCTGTCCGCCCTCGACGCGAGGATAGAAACCGATCAGCCGGAAGGCTGATCCGGCATCCTCGGTCTCCGCCAGCACCACGCGCGCATTCTGCTGGTTGTTCACCAGCCGCACGGCGATCGGCGAGGCGCCGTTCAGGCTGCCGGTCGCCTCGAGCGCGACCAGTTGACCCTTGCGCTTTTTCAGCGACACGCTGACGTCCTTGACCGAGGAGTCGTAGTGTCCGACCACGGCCCCGATCTTGGCGGTCAGGTCTACGCCCTCCACGTCGTCGGGCACTTTCTGGTTCTCGCTGAGCTGGCCCGCGGAAAACAGCGATTGGAAGAGCTGGCGTCCGTCATAGCCCGAACCGGTGGCCTGCACCTCCCACACCTTGTCCTCGCGCAGCCTGCCGGCGACTTGCAGATGCGTCACCACGTTGAAGGAGAAGTCGGGAAAATGAAACGCCGTCGCCTTGCGGTCCGGCCCGAGCGCGATCCAGCCGTCGATGGCGATGTCATCGCCGATGATCTTGAAGTTCTGCAATTCCTTGCGGCCGCCCGAGCCTTCCGCCACGTCGAACCGCAGGATCGCCGCGCGGCCCGGCTCCTTGCGCCAGCCCACATCGCCGAGGATGAGTTCCGCGTTGCCCAGATCGGCCTGCATGCGGATCTGGCGCTGGCTGTCCGGGCCCGCCCCTATCGACAGGACCACCGGCACCGGGCCGCGCACCATATGCCCGACATCGAGCTTGAGCTGCTTGCGCGACGCCTCGTCCAGCACGGCGGTCAGGCGCATTTCAGGCTGCTTGTCCGCCGGCGCGCCGAAGATGCGCTGCCACGTCAGCAGCGCCGGGACACCGCTGACAAGCACGTCGCCGCGGGCATCCAGCGCCTGTTCGTTGACATGGAACACGATCGATCCGCCCTCGATTCCGGCATCCGCGAAGGCTCCGGTGGCCAGGGCGTCGTCCACCTCGGAAAGACCCTTGAACTTGATGTCGGCAAATCTGAGGTTCTTCAGCAGCGGCATGAATATCTCGAACTCGCCCTTCATCTTGCCGCCAAAGTCGGACGGCTTCACGCCGACCTCGCGCACATAGTTGAGCGGATCGTGGTCCAGCAGCTCGAGAGCGGCGGTCGCGGTGCCGGCCGTCTTGAAAGCGATGACGCCGCGCTGCGGATCCGGCCGCAGATCGTCGATGCGGAAACTGCCCTCCGAAAGATCGATCCGCTGGCCCGACGGCAGGGTCACGGCCGCCGCCGGCGCGGCGAGGGCGAAGGACCGCCCGACGACCGTGAGTCGCGCATCGGGTATGGCCACCGGCGGCATTTCCGGGATGTAGTAGATTTGCAGCCCGCTCAGGCCTACGTCCACATTCGCCGCCGACGGCGGGATCTCGCCGACATTGTCGAGATCGGCCAGCACGCCGGCAGGCAGGTTGATCGCCACCCGGCCTCCATTCACCTGCCCCGCCGCGACACGCTCCACCACCCACTCCCGCGCGCCGCCGGCCAGGAATTTCGGCCAGAACCGCTTCAACATGTCCATCGGCATGGGCGAGATCAGGCCGTTCAGCAGCACCTCGGGCGAACCCGGCGCGTCAATGACGGTGCCGGCCAGCTCCAGGGAGTTGGCGCCGGACGCGATGACGAAACTGCTGACTTCAAGCCGGCCGGTGGACGGGATCACCGTGCCCGTCGCCTGCCAGCGGTCGATCGGCACCGGCTCCAGAGCAGCCTCCTCCACCGCCAGCACCGCATCGTCGGCCCTGACCTCGTAGGCCCAGACCTTTTCGCCGTTGGCGGCCGCCACGGGCCGGAACTCGCCGCTGAGCGTGGCGTGGCTCTTGCCCCATTTCAGCGTCGAGGGAAGGATCTCGACCCGGTCTTCCTTGGCCAGGTAGCGCACATGGATATCGCCGGAGTCGATGAGCATGGGATGCTTCGCGTCCCACGGCGCCACCAGGTAGCCGGCCCGCATCTTCAGCTTGGCCTCGGCCCCCAGCAATTCACCCTCGGACGACAGGTGCACGCTCGCCTGCGCCGATACCGGCAGGTCGAGCGACTTGAGCATCGGCAGGCCCGGGAAATTGCCCGCCAGCCCGACCGGGATCAGGTCCTCGACGGTGGCGGTGAAAGTGAGCCGCTGCTGCTTTTCGGATTCCTCGGTGCGGAAGGAAAACTTCCACGGACCGGTCAGCGATTTGATCTTGGCCTCGCCCAGGATGATGCTGCGCTTTTCCCGGTGGTCGAGGTCGATGGCGAAATCGGGCACCTGCCACTGACTCTGCTGGCCGTTCTGGTCGAAGATCACGACCGCGTCGCGCACGCCGAAGCGGCTCAGGTAGGACGTGGCTCCCTCCTGGGCGCGGGCGCGCTGGAAAGCCGAGGTCAGCGTCCGGGTGATGTTCAGTGTCTTCGAGGGAGCGAACAGCGCGATGCCGGGCTCCACATCCTGCTGCGCCTCGGCAGTAGCGGCCGGAGCGGGCTCGGGCAAGGGAACCGCATCGCCCGGGGGAGAGGCTCCAGGAACCCGGGACGCGGGCGCGCCGTCCGCCGACGCGCTGCGCGAGAAGGTGAGCGAAAGACCGTTCTCCTGGGTGTAGAACAGCAGCAGCCGCGGCCCGATGAAATCCACGCTGCCCGGCGCGATCTTGCCCCAGAGCAAGGCGTAACCGCTGAGCCCGATGGCCGCCATCGGCGCCTGCGCCACCACGGCCCCCTCCTTGTCGACGAGGCGGATGTTGCGCAGCCGGAAGACGACGCCATAGCCGTCCGTATCCCGCTGCACCACCGCGTCGTCGATCTTCACCGAGACCTCGGCAAGCTCGCGGTTGATTGCCGACTCCAGCGTGGGCACCAGGAAGGACAGCGACACCGGACCCTGGTTGATGCGGCCGTAGGCCAGCGCCAGCAGCACCGCGCCGAGCACCAGGAAACCGCCGAACAGTTCAAGGATCAGGATTGCCGAGCGCTTTGAGGCGCGCTGGATGCCAATTTGCACGGGCTGGGGAATCCGGTTGACCAGTTCCCGCCCCCGGTTGGAGACGGCTACGAGCGCCCGGCTGCCGCTCCTGGAGAATTTGAGGATATCCTTCTTCATGTCCTCACATGGCCGGGCAGACCGCAGGCCCTGTCCGGGCCGCAAACATGGAACTTTGGGCGGAACGAACTTGTCGAGGGCTCATGTCAGGATCGGGAGCGGCCTCATGGCCAGCACTGCAGGCCATGCCGACGGCATTTGCCGCTGCGCACAGCCCGCGTCTTCCCCCTGACCCGAAAAAGAGTCTTCCAGGTTGCCCACCCGATGTATCGTCTGCGGTTACAGGCAAATAGCGACAAAAGGAAGGCGTAAAATCCAATGCTCTCGCAACAGGATATGGCACCGGATTTCAATCTCCCGGCGGACCCGGAGGGGCATGTCAGCCTGTCCGGGCTGAGGGGCCGCCGGGTGGTGATCTATTTCTATCCGAAGGACGACACCAGCGGCTGCACCCAGGAGGCCATCGAGTTCAACCAGCTCGCCCCGGAGTTCGCCAAGGCCGGCATCGAGATCATCGGCATCTCCCCCGACAGCGAGACCAAGCATCGGAAATTCAAGCAGAAACACGGCCTCTCCCTGCGTCTGGCCGCGGACGGGGAGAAGCAGGCGGCAAACGCCTATGGCGTGTGGGTAGAGAAGAGCATGTATGGCCGCAAATACTGGGGCGTGGAGCGATCCACCTTCCTGGTCGGGCCCGACGGCCGCCTGGAGAGGATCTGGCGCAAGGTCAAGGTGCCGGGTCACGCGGCGGAGGTGCTCGCCGCGGCAAAGGCCTGTTCCGGCGCGGGAAAATGATCCCGCCCCGCCAGTAACCAGTTTCTGACCTTACCGGCCACAAGTGGCAGAATAGCCATGACAATTACAGGCCGAACCGGTATTCTTCCAGTGCTGCCGGATACCTTTGCCTGCCGTTTCGAAGGGGCCTTTCGGCCCCCGAATTCATATGCAGGCCCATCTGGCATGAGGATTTTCCAGGCGCGTCCGCGAGGCCGGCGGAAGACTGGCTCGTCTGGCTACGCGCCTTGCAAGACGCGAAGGCGAGAGGGAAGGACGGTCCAGCGATGTTTTCAAAACGTCCGGAAAAAGACGCGAGCATGCCCGAGACAAAGCGGCCCGCACAGTCTCCCGAAACGCCCGCGCAGTCGTTCATGGCGAAACCCGCCCCCCTTAAGGGATCTGGCAAGATGGCTCCTTCCATTATCGGCGAAGACCTGACCGTGACTGGCAACGTGATCTCCAAGGGCGAGATCCAGATCGAAGGCGAGATCCAGGGAGACATTCACTGCGGATCGCTCGTCATCGGCGACAAGGCGCGCATCACCGGCGGCGTCGTCGCCGACGACGTCATTGTCCGCGGCAAGGTCAATGGATCGATCCGCGGCCTGCGCGTGACGCTGCAGTCCAGCTCCCACGTCGAGGGCGACATCCACCACCAGTCGCTGGCCATCGAGCAGGGAGCCTATTTCGAGGGCAAGTCGCGCCGCACCGACGACCCGCAGTCCACCGGCAAGACCGATGCCGGCGGTCCGGCGAAGTCCGGCTCCGGGCGCGACGCCCTCTCCGACAAGCAGGCCACACGCGCCGCCGAATAACGGCATTGCCCACCCTGCTCTCTCGCCGGTTTGAAGTCTTCCAGGCTTCGCGCCAGTCCGCGCGTTACTCCACGTCTGCGACCTCGGCGGGACCGCCACCGTGCACACGCTGCGCCAGCGCGGCCTCTATGAACTCTCCAAGCTCGCCGTCGAGCACCGCCGAAGGATTGGTGCTTTCGACCCCCGTGCGCAGGTCTTTCACGAGCTGGTAGGGCTGCAGCACATAGGAGCGGATCTGGTGCCCCCAGCCAATCTCCGTCTTCGATTCCGCCTGCGCCTGCGCCGCTTCTTCCCGCCGCTTCAGCTCTGCTTCGTACAGGCGCGCGCGCAGCATCGCCCAGGCCGTGGCGCGGTTCTTGTGCTGCGAGCGCTCGTTCTGGCATTGCACCACGATGCCGGTCGGCACGTGGGTCAGCCGGACGGCGCTGTCGGTGGTGTTGACGTGCTGACCGCCCGCGCCGCTGGAGCGATAGGTGTCCACCCGCACGTCCTTTTCCTCGATCTGGATGTCGATGGAGTCGTCGATCACCGGATATACCCAGACCGAGGCGAAGCTGGTGTGCCGCCGCGCGTTGGAATCGAAGGGCGAGATTCGCACCAGCCGGTGCACGCCCGATTCCGTCTTCAGCCAGCCATAGCCATTGAGACCCTTGACCAGCAGGGTCGCCGACTTGATGCCGGCCTCTTCCCCGTAGCTGACGCCGATGACATCGCAGTCATAGCCCTGCGCCTCCGCCCAGCGCATGTACATGCGCATCAGCATCTGCGCCCAGTCCTGGCTCTCCGTGCCGCCCGCGCCGGCGTGGATTTCCAGATAGGTATCGTTGGCGTCGGCCTCGCCGGAAAGCAGCGTTTCGACTTCCTTCTTCTTCACGTCCGCCAGCAGGCGTTCCAGCGCGGCTTCCGCGTCGGCGACCACGGAGGCGTCGTTCTCCGCCTCGCCGAGGTCGATCAGGCCGATGTTGTCGGCGAGATCCCGCTCGAAACCATCGTAGGTCTTGATCTGCCCTTCGAGGACCTGGCGCTCGCGCATGGTCTTCTGCGCGGCGGCCCGGTCGTTCCACAGCGAGGGGTCTTCCGCGGCCTTGTTCAATTCCTCCAGACGCGCGCGAGCCCTTGCAGGGTCAAAGATGCCTCCTCAGCAGCTCCAGCGACTGCTTGATCTCGTCGACCATGTTTTGCATTTCGGCGCGCATGGGCACCCCTTTAAGGCGTTGGCATCCAAAAGGAAAGGGTCGGGCGGATGGGCCTGTGGGCTAATACAGCCCGCCGGGACCGCTGAACAGGGAGCCGGCCGGCCGCAGCGGCCTGCCGCCCTCCTCGCCCTGGCTGACCGTGGAATAGGGCTCGGGCGGCTGCGTGCCCGGCTTGAAGGCCTCCATGATCGCGGAGGTGTCGCCGGGACCGGCCCGCAGGCCCGTCGCCGGGTTGACGCGGATGAACTTGATACCCGGCGGCACGCGGAAGGGAATGGCGGGCTTGCCGGCCATCGCCAGCTTCATGAAGTCCCTGAACACGGGCGAAGCCACCCCGCCGCCCGTCTCCCCCTTGCCCATCGGCTTGGGATTGTCGAAACCGATGAAGACGCCCACCGCGAGGTCGGGCGCGAAACCGACAAACCAGGCGTCCTTCTCGTCGTTGGTGGTGCCGGTCTTGCCTGCGAGCGGAATGCCCACGGACTTGACCTTGTAGCCGGTGCCCCGCTGCACCACGCCTTCCATGATCGAGGTCATCTGATAGGCGGTATGCGGATCGACGATCTGCTTGCGGTCGTCGTTGAGGACCGGCTCCTCCTGGCCATTCCACGTCCTGGCCCGGCACTCCGGACACTCCCGGGTGTCGTGGCGCCAGATGGTGCGGCCGTAGCGGTCCTGGATGCGGTCCACGAGGGTGGCGTTGATCTGCTTGCCGCCATTGGCGATCATGGAATAGGCCGTTGTCATGCGGATCAGCGTCGTCTCGCCCGCTCCAAGCGACATCGACAGCACCGGCATCAGGTTGTCGTAAACCCCGAAGCGCCGCGAATACTCCGCAATCAACGGCATGCCCATGTCCTGCGCCAGGCGCACGGTCATCAGGTTCCGCGACTTCTCGATGCCCAGCCGCAGCGTGGAGGGGCCGTAGAACTTGTCGCTGTAGTTCTTGGGCCGCCATGCCGCGAGGCCGGGGCCCTGGTCGACGGCGAGTGGCCCGTCGAGGATGATGCTGGTCGGCGTATAGCCGTTGTCCAGCGCCGCCGCGTAGACGATCGGCTTGAAGGACGAACCCGGCTGGCGGCGCGCCTGGTAGACCCGGTCGAACTGGCTTTCGGCGAAGCTGAAACCGCCCACCAGCGCCTTCACGCGTCCGGTATGCGGATCCATGGCGACGAGCGCGCCCTCGACCTCCGGGTCCTGCCGCAGGCTCCACTGCCCGAGCACGTAGGTGCCGTCATCCTTCTCAACCGGCGCCACGTAAATCACGTCGCCCGGCTTCACCACGTCGGTGGCGGACTTGGGCGCCGCGCCCATGCGGCCATTCTCGTTGATCGGACGCGCCCATTTCATTTCGGCGAAGGCGACTTCACCGCCTTCCCGCTTCTTGTCGAGCTTGCCCGAGGGCAACCGCGGCGGCTGCATGCCGACCGTTGCCTTGTCCTTGTCCACCTCGAGCACCACAGCCAGGCGCCATGGCGCGATGTCGCTGAGCACGTCGATCTCGCCGAGCGGCACGCCCCAGTCGCCCGCGATGTTGATGGTCTTCACCGGCCCGCGGAAGCCGTGCCTCTGGTCATAGGCCACCAGACCGTCAATGAGCACCTTCTTGGCGATGCGCTGCAGTCCGGGGTCGAGCGTGGTGCGCACCGACAGGCCGCCGCCGTAGAGCTTGTCCTCGCCATACAGGTCGAAGAGCTGGCGCCGCACTTCCTCCGCGAAGAACTCGCCCGCGAACACATGCGCGCCGAACGGACGCGGGTCCACTTCCAGGCCCCTCGCCTTCGCCTTCTCCGCCTGCGCCACCGTGATGAAGCCGTTCTCCGCCATCCGGTCGATCACCCAGTCGCGCCGTGCCACGGCCCGGTCGGTCTGCTTGAAGGGATGGTAGTTGTTGGGCGCCTTGGGCAGCGCGGCCAGATAGGCCACGTCCGAGACGGTCAGTTCGTTGAGCGACTTGCCCCAGTAGTTCAGCGCCGCCGCGGCGACACCGTAGGAACTCAGCCCCAGGTAGATCTCGTTCAGGTAGAGTTCGAGAATCTGTTCCTTGGTGAAGGCGCGCTCGATGCGGATGGCGAGGATCGCCTCCTTCAGCTTGCGCTCCATGGTCACGTCGCTGCTGAGCAGGAAGTTCTTGGCCACCTGCTGGGTGATGGTGGAGGCGCCGACCAGGCGGCGGCCGCTCTGCACGTTGTTCACGTTGGTGATTACCGCGCGCACGATACCCTGGATGTCGATGCCGCCATGCTGGAAGAAGTTCTTGTCTTCCGCCGACAGGAAAGCCTGGATCAGCAACTCCGGAATCGCGTTGATCGGCACGTAGATGCGCCGCTCCTTGGCGTATTCCGCGATGAGGCTGCCGTCATTGGCATGGATGCGCGTCATCACCGGCGGCTCGTAGCGCGCCAGCACCTCGTAGTCCGGCAGATCGCGCGAGGCATGCCACAGCACATAGGCGACGCCGGCCGACGCCACCACGAACAGGATCATGCCCACGGCGAACAGGAAGCCGAGGAAGCGCAGGAACCCGTGCTTGCGCCGCCGCTTCTCGTTCGCGGGTGGCCGTATCGGTGCAGTAATGTCCATGGTGCTAGTGCCGCCTTAGATTTTCTATTCCCGGCAGAACCCGGGCGCAAGACTAGTCAACATTGTGGCCATATAGCGCCCCTCTCGGCGGTTGCCGCTGGAATCCCGGCCTTTTCCGCCGACCGGAACGGACCCCGTCCGATTCGCCTACTGTGGCATCTTGGCCACGCGCTTGTCGAAATAGCGGTCCACCGCGGCAACGAGCGACGACGCCACCTTGCTCCGCCAGGCGGCGTTGGCAAGCCGCTTTGTGTCGTCCGGATGGCTCAAATAACCCAATTCAAGCAGAATTGAAGGAATGTCCGGCGCCCGGAGCACCCGGAAGCCCGCCTGCCGGTGCCCCTTGCTGTGCACCTTGGTGACATTCCCCACTCCGTTGAGAACGATGCTGGCGAAGGCGGTCGAGTTGTTGTTGGTGGACGCCTGCGCCAGGTCGATCAGGATGCTCGCCAGCACATCGTCGGAATCAGCCGGCAGGTCCACCCCGGCCAGGATGTCCGACTTGTTCTCCTTCGCGGCCAGCGATCTCGCCTCGTCGTCCGAGGCATGCTCGGAGAGCGTGTAGACGGTGGCACCGCTGACGCTGGTGTTGAACCGGCCCGGAAGCGAGTCCGCATGGACGGAGATGAACAACTGGCCTCCCTTCTCCTGCGCGATCTCCACCCGGCGGCGCAGCGGCACGAAGGTGTCGTTGTCTCGCGTCAGAACCACTTCATACTTGCCCGACGCGCGCAACTTGGCGGCGAATTCCTTGGCGAAGGCGAGCACGATCTCCTTCTCGATCTCGCCGCTGCGGGCGATGGCGCCGGGATCGATGCCCCCATGCCCCGGATCGATGACCACGACCGGCTTGCCGCTGCGGGATATCTGCACCGCCTCCTGTGGCGGCTTCGCCTTGGGCGGCTCCTGGCTCGGCTGGGCATGCTGCTTCATCGCCTTCAGGAAGGTGTCGCGGTCGGTTTTGGCCAGCGCGATCACCAGCCGGGCCGGCTGTCCGGCAGAGGGCGGCTGGACTTCGGATTTCTCCACCAGCGCGGGCGCGGCCAGGTCGATCACGATGCGCGCCTTGCCTTCCGCGATCAGCCCGTAGCGATAGGCCGAGATCAGTCCGCGCCCTTCCCGCCCGAGCCCGCTCGGCAACTGGAACTTCACCTCTGGCAGATCGATGATCAGCCGGTAGGGATCGGCAAGGGTGAAGAGGCGGAATTCCGCCTGCTTGGACAGGTCGACAATGAAGCGGGTCCGTTCGGCGTCGCCGCCCACCCGGGCATCCGTGCCCACGGTTTCGGCCCTGGCGCCCGGAACGCACAGCGATGCCAGCAGCACTGCCGCCGCGAGCAGCCCGAATGCTGCGCGCGGCACGCAAGAACGTCGGCGCATCTGGCCCCAAGTTCCCAAAACCTGCCCCTCGTAAAGGTCGATAGCTCCCCAACCGGCCCGATCCGTGCGGCCAACGCGGCACCCATGCGCCAATACCGGTGTTTACGATAAAGCGCGAGAGTTAAGTCAATATTGTGGAAATCGAGGCATTTACGCAGCCGCGCCCCGATCGCGCCCTTTCGCTTGCCAAACCGGCGGCTGCACACGTAAAAGGGTACGCGCCGACTGCCCGCACGCGCAAGGCGCTGACCGGCATTTCCGCAGGAAATCCCCCGGACGGCAGTCGGCGGAAAGCCCGGGATCTGGAGAATTCCCCCGTTTCCGGGCAGTGAACGCGAGTTTCATACCCCGCCCGAGGCCCACTCGATTCGGCCCCGGCGGAAAACCGGCGGATCGCCGATACCCGGCGCGACAAGCGCCTTCGGCGAGAGCCACGCAATCTCCGCCGCCATGTGCGGCCCCAGCCCGGGACAAAAGGACCGGACACAAGGAATATGACAGCGGCTGCCAGCAATACGCGCCAGACGGCGACCAGCGACCGGAATTGTCCGGCGGCGCCGGCAGGCATCGGCACCCCCCTGTCCAGGACTCTTTCACCGGCCAGCCCGGCATCGCGGCGGCCAGCTTTCAATATCAGGATCACAGCGCAGCGAACCGCCCGCGCGGAGCCGCCGATGGGCATCATCGCCCTCCGCGGGCGCGGGGCGCATGCGCCGGAGTATATTCAACATGGGCAGCAAGATGCTTATCGACGCTGCGCACCCGGAGGAGACGCGAGTCGTCGTGGTGCGTGGCAACCGTATCGAGGATTTTGACTACGAATCGGCAGCAAGGAAGCAGCTAAAGGGCAATATCTACCTCGCCAAGGTCACCCGCGTGGAGCCGTCGCTCCAGGCGGCCTTCGTGGACTACGGCGGCAATCGCCACGGCTTCCTGGCCTTCAACGAAATCCATCCCGACTATTACCAGATCCCGGTCGCCGACCGTCAGGCACTGCTTGAGGAAGAGGCCGAGGAAGAGAGCAAGGCCGCTTCCCTTGAGGAAGAGGAGGACAACGACGGCGATGAGGACACCTCCGCCGAGGCCTCCGGGGAGGAAGCGGAAGACTCCGCAGGCGAAGACGGCGAGGAAGGCGGCAGCCCGGTGAAGGCCGTGCCGCTGGACGCCGAACTGGTCGAGCGGATCGCCTCTGGTGGAGACCAGGCGGCCGATGGCGAAACCGCCGCCGACCAGGCCCCCTCCGGCAACGGCAAGGATGCCGAGGCCGACCAGGTCGAATCCGTCGGATCGGAAGACGCGCTCGAGGAACTCCCGGAGCGTCCCAAGCGCCGCCGCCGCACCTACAAGATCCAGGAAGTCATCAAGCGCCGGCAGATCATCCTCGTGCAGGTGGTCAAGGAGGAACGCGGCAACAAGGGCGCGGCATTGACCACCTATCTGTCGCTCGCCGGCCGCTATACCGTGCTGATGCCCAACACCGCCCGTGGCGGCGGCATTTCCCGCAAGATCACCAACGCCAACGACCGCAAGCGCCTGCGCAAGATCGCCACCGAGCTCGAGGTCGCCGACGGCATGGGCCTGATCATCCGCACCGCGGGGGCGTCCCGCACCAAGGCCGAGGTGAAGCGCGACTGCGAATACCTGCTGCGCCTGTGGGAGAATATCCGCGAGCTGACGTTGAAGTCGACCGCTCCCGCCCTCGTCTACGAGGAGGGCAACCTGATCAAGCGGTCCATCCGCGATCTCTACGACAAGGACATCGATTCCATCGAGGTGGCGGGAGACGAGGCCTACAAGGAGGCGAAAGCCTTCATGAAGATGCTCATGCCGAGCCACGCGAAGAACGTGCAGCCCTACAAGGGGGCGGAACCAGTCTTCGTCCGCCACCAGATCGAGCGGCAGCTCGGCGCCATGTTCTCGCCGCAGGTGACGCTGCGCTCCGGCGGTTACATCGTCATCAACCAGACCGAGGCGCTGGTCTCCATCGACGTCAACTCCGGCCGCGCCACGCGCGAGCACAGCATCGAGGAGACGGCGCTCAAGACCAACCTCGAAGCCTGCGACGAGGTGGCCAGGCAACTGCGTCTGCGCGACCTCGCCGGTCTCATCGTCATCGACTTCATCGACATGGAGGAACGGCGCAACAACCGCTCCGTCGAGCGCCGCCTCAAGGACCGGCTCAAGACCGACCGTGCCCGCATCCAGGTCGGGCGCATCAGCCACTTTGGCCTGCTGGAGATGTCGCGCCAGCGCCCTGCAACAG
>JBFWSL010000030.1:0-21497 GCA_050248375.1 Hyphomicrobiales bacterium
GGACGGCCGCGTGAGCAGGCCGCGATGGGCGCGCGGGTGGCGTTCGCCCTCGGCCTCGTAATAGGAATTGAAGCAATAGGCGAAGCGGTCGTCGTGCATCCGGTATTCCGGATCATGCTGGCGCAGAACAAAGGCCTCGAAGAACCAGGTGGTATGGGCCAGGTGCCATTTCATGGGGCTGGCGTCGTCCATGGCCTGGACCACCATGTCCTCGTCGCCGAGGGGAGCGGCGAGGTGGAGCGACTGGCGGCGAGTGGCCATCAGCCGTTCCTTCAGCATGAGGGAAGCGTCGGCCTGGCTGCCGGCGCGCAGCCGTGCGGATTCGAGCGGTCTGGACATCGATTTCTCCTGGAATGGTATAACCGTGCTTTCAGGAGGCCGGTTCCCATCCCCGCTGGCGGCCGCGCAAGCTGCGGACCTGCGGTTTTTCGCTGCTTCCTGCGCAGCATTACGACTCAGGATCACCGCAAGATGCCAATTTCCGGCCCAAAAGGCCACCTCAACCCCGAAGACATGCTGGAAATCCTCGACGGACGGCAGTCGGAAGCGGCCGCCGCCATCCAGCGCGGCGCCTGCCGGCTGCTGCGCGCGCTCGGCCATTCGGTGGTGACGGAACTGCCGCTGGCGAGCGGCCACCGGGCGGACATCATGGCGCTGGGCCGCAACGGCGAAATCTGGATCGTGGAGATCAAGTCCTGCCTGGCCGATTTCCGCTCGGACGCGAAGTGGCATTTCTACCGCGAGTGGTGCGACCGGCTGTTCTTCGCGGTCGACCCGGAGTTCCCGCAGGACATCCTGCCCGATGACGCCGGCTTCCTGCTGGCGGACCGCTACGGCGCGGAAGTGATCCGCGAGGCGCCGGAACACAGGCTTGCGGGCGGCCGGCGCAAGGCGGTGACGCTCCGGTTCGCGCGCGCGGCGGCGGCGCGGCTGCACGGCTTCCTCGATCCGGGCCCCGGCAACCTGCCGGAGGACTGACGCCTTCAGTCCGCCGGGCCCTGCGGCAGCAGGTGCGCCTCGAGGCCGGCGCGCAGCGCGCCCGCTATCGCCTCGGACTTCTGGCGGGAGTGATCGAAATTCACGTAGACCGCCCGGCCCGTGGCGCAGACCACATCGTCCTGCAGCAACCGCTCGCCGATGGTGAAGCTGGTGTTGCCGATCCGCTCGATCCAGGTCTCCACCACGCAGTCCTTTCCGAAATAGGTCTGGGCGACGTAGTCCACCTGCATCGAGACGATGGTGGCGCGCCAGCCCCGGAAGGACAGGTCCGGCGTCATCAGGCGGAAGATGCCGATGCGGCCGGCCTCGAACCAGACGGGGATGGCGGTGTTGTTGATGTGGCCGACGCCGTCGGTCTCGCTGACGCGCGGGGTTATCACCGTCCGGAACATCGCGCGTCCTTTCGCGGCCGGCTACTTGGGCGCGCGCTTGGCGAGGATGCGCTGCAACGTGCGCCGGTGCATGTTGAGGCGGCGCGCGGTTTCCGACACGTTGCGGTTGCACAACTCGTAGACCCGCTGGATGTGCTCCCAGCGAACGCGGTCGGCGGACATGGGATTCTCCGGCGGCTCGACGCGGGCGCCGGGAAAGGCCATGAGCGCGTTGTAGACATCGTCGGCGTCGGCGGGCTTGGCCAGATAGTCGATGGCGCCGAGCTTCACGGCGCTGACCGCGGTGGCGATGTTACCGTAGCCGGTGAGAACCACCGCGCGGGCGTCCGGGCGGACCTCGTTGAGGGTGGAGATGACGTCGAGGCCGTTGCCGTCGTCGAGACGCATGTCCACGACCGCGTAGGCCGGCGGGCGGCGTCGGATCATCGCCGTGCCCTCGGCGACGCTCTGCGCCGTCTCCACGTCGAAGCCGCGCGCCTGCAGGGCGCGGGCGAGCCGCTCGAGGAAGGGCTTGTCGTCGTCGACGACGAGGAGGCTCATGTCCTGCGGGTTCGCGGGCCGGTCTTCCATTTCTTCTGCAAGGCTCCGTATTTCCTGCCGAAATTATAGCCGCTGGCGATCCGGTGACCAAATCCGCCCAAGGCTCGAGAGACGCTTTAGCCCTGCTGCGGCTCCGCGTAAAGCAGGTCGCGGCCTTCCTCGTAAACGTGACGCGGCCAGGAGACCAGAACGGAGGCGCCGCCGCCCTTGTCGTTGCGGAACTCGACGCGGGCGCCGGAGCGCTCCAGCAGGGTCTTGGCGATGAAAAAGCCGAGGCCCAGCCCGGCGCCCTCCTCCACCGCCACGGCGGCGAGGTCGGCGCGGCGGGTGGTGACATAGGGCTCGCCCAGACGCTCCAGGATGCCCGGCGGAAAGCCGGGGCCGTCGTCGGAGATGACCACCTCGACCGTCTCCGGGCTCCAGCGGGCCTTCACCTCGACGCGGCTTCTGGCGAAGTCCACCGCGTTCTCCACCAGGTTGCCGATGCCGTAGAGCGCGCCCGGGTTGCGCGGTCCGATGGGCTCTCCGCCGCCATCGCCGGACATGGGACCGGACTCCACCGCGATCTCGGTGCCGAGAGGCCGCAGGGGCTCCACGGCCTCCTCGATCAGATGGGTGAGCGGCAACCGTCCGTGCATCGCGTCGGGCTCGCCCGCGCCCTTGCTCAGGGTGGCGAGGATCTCGCGGCAGCGCGCCGCCTGGCTGCGCAGCAGCTCCACGTCATCGTGCAGGGGGCTGTCCTTCGGGATCTCGCGCGACAGTTCCTTGGCGACCACGGTGATGGTGGAGAGCGGCGTGCCGAGGCCATGGGCCGCGGCGGCGGCAAGCCCGTCGAGCGCGGAGAGCTTCTGCTCGCGCATGAGGATCATCTCGGTGGCCGCGAGCGCCTCGGACATCTGGCGGGTCTCCTTGGCGATGCGCCAGACATAGAGCGCCATGAAGGTGGCGCCGGAGATGACGGCGACCCAGATGCCGGCGACATACCAGCGCGGCAGCACCAGCGACTCGCCGGGAAACCAGGGCAGCGGCTGGTGGAAAAAGGCGAGGCCCGTCACGCACAGCGCGGAGAGGAAGCCAAGCGCCACGGTATGCAGCGAAGGCTGCGAGGACGCAGACACGGTCACCGGCGCGATGATGAGGAAGGCGAAGGGGTTCTGCAGGCCGCCGGTCAGGTAGAGCAACGCCGTGAGCTGGAACAGGTCGTAGGCCAGCATGAAGAAGGCGTGGCCGCTCTTCACCCGGTCGCGCATGACGAAGCGGACGCGCAGGTAGATGTTCACCCAGGCCGAGAGCGAGATGATGAGAAGGCACAGCCCGATGGGCAGGTCGATGCCTAGCCCCCAATAGACGCCCGCGACGGTGAGCGCTTGGCCGGCGACGGCGATCCAGCGCAGGCGCACGATGGTGCGCAGGCGCAGGCGGCTGAGCCGGTTCTCGAAGGCGGACGGGAAGAATGCGGCCATGGAACGCGACCACCCGAGGGTTGGAGACGGCGGAGGATAACACGCTCGCGCTTTCAGGTTGACCCCGCCGCGCGAAGGCATATCTGTACTGCACCCGCGCCGGGACGCAATTCCCGAACAGCCGATTTACAGCCCAGCCATGCCGAAGACGCCAAATATGACCGGTTCCGGCGCCGATTCCGCGCCTCCGGTGGAAGTGCGCGACCTGGTCAAGCGCTACAAGGCGGTGACCGCGGTGGGCGGCGTCAGCTTCACGCTGGAGCGCGGCTCGGTGACGGCGCTGCTGGGCGGCAATGGAGCCGGCAAGACGACGACCATCGCCATCCTGCTCGGCCTCCTGGTCCCCACCTCGGGCGACGTGCGCGTCTTCGGCGCGCGCATGCCGGAACAGCGCGGCCTCGTCGCCTGGCGGATGAATTTCGAGAGCCCCTACCTGGACATGCCGCAGCGTCTCACCGTGCGGCAGAACCTGACGGTATACGCGCGGCTCTACGGCGTGGAGGACGTCAAGGGCCGCATCGCCACGCTGGCGGAGGCGCTGCAGATCTCCGAACTGCTGGAGCGTCCCAACGGAAAGCTGTCGGCCGGACAGAAGACCCGGGTCAGCCTCGCCAAGGCGCTGCTCAACGCGCCGGAACTGCTGCTGCTGGACGAGCCCACCGCGTCGCTCGATCCCGAAACCGCCGACTGGCTGCGCGGCACGCTGCAGGACTACGCCGCCCGGCGCGGCGCCACCATCCTGTTCGCCTCGCACAACATGACCGAGGTGGAACGGCTGTCGGACCGGGTCATCATGCTGTCCGCGGGCCGCATCATCGAGGACGCGGCGCCGGCGGAGCTGATACGGAAATACGGGCGCAAGACGCTCGAGGACGTTTTCATCGACCTCGCCCGCCGGGGAAGGGAGCCCGCCAATGCCGCCATCTAGGGCCCTGCCCGCGATCCACGAAGTCAGGCTGCGGCCGCCCTGGGGGCCGGCGGCGAGCGCGCGGCGCATCGGCGCGATGATCCTGCGCTACACCTACCTGATCCGCTCGTCATGGACGCGCTGGATCGAGCTGGCCTACTGGCCGCTGGTGCAGATGCTGATGTGGGGCTTCCTGCAGAAGCACCTGGCCGCCAATTCGTCGCTGTTCGCGCAAGCGGCCGGGCTGCTGATCGGCTCGGTGCTGCTGTGGGACATCCTGTTCCGCGGCAAGCTCGGCTTCTCGGTCTCCTTCCTGGAGGAGATGTGGTCGCGCAATATCGGCCAGCTCATGCTGAGCCCGCTGCGCTCGCACGAGTTCCTGATGGCGCTGTCGGCCATGAGCCTGATCCGGTTGAGCGTGGGCGTGCTGCCGGTGATCTTGTTCGCGCGCGTCTTCTTCGGCTTCGACCTGTTCTCGCTGGGCCTGCCGCTCGGCGCCTTCTTCGCCAACCTCATGCTGACGAGCTGGGCGCTGGCCCTGTTCACCTCGGGCATCATCCTGCGCTTCGGCCTGGGCGCGGAGGAACTCGCCTGGACCTTCGGCTTCGTGCTGCTGCCACTGTGCGCGGTCTACTACCCGGTCAGCGTGCTGCCGGAGTGGCTGCAGCCGGTCTCGCTGATGCTGCCGCCGACGCATGTGTTCGAGGGCATGCGGGCGATCCTCATCGAGGGGGTGTACAAGCCGGAGCTGATGTGGCGGGCGCTCGGCCTCAACGCGGTGTTCCTGGTGGCGGGATACCTCTCCTTCCGCGCCTTCCTGCGCAGCGCCCGCATCAACGGGTCGCTGTCACAACTGGGTGAGTAGGGTTGACGGGCCGGGCCGCGGGGAGACAACTGGATCCCGTTCCGGCCAAGCCGTCACGGGCAAGAGAATGACCCTGCGCCTCTTCACCATCGTCGTAGCCGCCTTCGCCGTCGGCGCCATCCTCGCCGGAGTATGGATGCTGCCGCGCCAGGGGCAGCCGGTGGTGGTCCAGGAGGGCACGGCGCTGGTGGGCGGGCCGTTCACGCTCACCGACCAGACCGGCAGGCGGGTGACGGAGGCCGACTTCAAGGGCCGCTACATGCTGGTGACCTTCGGCTTCACCTATTGCCCGGACGTTTGCCCCACCGACCTGCAGGTGATGGCGGCGGCCGTCGAGATGCTGGGCGAGGAGGGCGGCAAGGTCACGCCGGTCCTGATCACCATCGACCCGGAGCGGGATACGGTGGCCCAGATGGCCAGCTATGTGGGCAACTTCCACCCCCGGCTGGTGGGCCTGACCGGAACCCCGGAGGAGATCAGGGCGGCGGCCAGGGCCTACCGGGTGTATTACGCCAAGGTGAAGGACGAGTCGTCGTCGGCGGGCTACACCATGGACCATTCGGCGCTGACCTACCTGATGGGACCGGACGGCAAATACCTGGCCCACTTCCCCTTCGGCACCAAGCCTGAGGCAATGGCCGCGAAAATCCGCGAATTCCTCTAGGTCCTAGCCAGGGTCCGCGCACGAAGAGGAACCGGGAAGGCGGCCGGCCGTTTGCCCGGTAGCCCCTTCCTCCGGGCCTTATTGCAACGCAACATGGATGACCTATATTCATATTGCGCCGCAATATGGCCGAAAGGTCCCCACCGCCCATGCTCTACCAGATGTTCGAGATGAACCATGCCCTGCTGAGCCCTGCCCGGGCGACGGCGGACGCCTGGCGCCTGGCGCTCAAAAATCCGCTGAATCCCGCCAGCTATACCACCTGGGGACGGAGCATCTCGGCGGCCTGCGAGCTGTTCGAGCGGGCGACGCGGCGCTACGGCAAGCCCGAATTCGGCATCGACAGCACACTGGTCGGCGGCGAGCGGGTAGCGGTGCATGAGGAAGTGGTCTGGCAGCGGCCCTTCTGCAAATTGCTGCATTTCCGCCGGGAAATGCCGGCGAATCACAAGGGCGACACGGATCCGCTGCTGATCGTGGCGCCGCTTTCGGGCCACTACGCCACCCTTCTCAGGGGCACCGTGCGAGCCATGCTGCCCCGCCACGACGTCTACATCACCGACTGGGCCGACGCGCGCACCGTGCCACTCGCCAAGGGCACCTTCGGGTTCGACGACTACGTGGACTACATAGTTGACATGCTTGGACTTTTCCACGGGAATGTCAGCGTGATGGCGGTCTGCCAGCCTTCCGTGCCGGTGCTGGTGGCGGTGGCGCTGCTGGAAGCGGAGCGCAGCCCGGACGTGCCCAACGCCATGATCCTCATGGGCGGGCCCATCGACACACGGGTGAACCCCACCGCCGTCAACAAGCTGGCCCAGGAGAAGGGCACCGACTGGTTCCGGGCCAACGTGATCCTGCGGGTGCCCTGGCCCCATGCAGGCTTCATGCGGGCCGTCTATCCCGGCTTCCTGCAATTGACCGGATTCATGACAATGAATCTCGACCGTCATCTCGATGCCCACAAGTCCCTGTTTGTACACCTGGTTCAGGGCGATGGCGATTCGGCAGAAAAACATCGGGAATTCTATGACGAATACATGTCCGTCATGGACCTGGACGCCGATTACTACTTGCAGACGGTCGATTCCGTTTTCGTGCGCCATGCCCTGCCCAAGGGCGAAATGACCCATCGGGGCCGGCTGGTGGACCCTTCGAGGATTCGACGGGTGGCGCTGATGACAATCGAGGGAGAGAAGGACGACATCTCCGGTGTGGGTCAGACCGAAGCCGCACACAAGATATGCTCATCGCTGCCGGATTCGAAGCGCGTGCACTACCTCCAGAAGGAGGTCGGACACTATGGTGTATTCAATGGATCACGCTTCGTGAGCGAAATCGCACCCCGAATCTCAGATTTCATTTCTCGTCACAGCCAAGGCCCGCTACAAAAGGTACTGAGGCGGGTCCGGGGCGCTGCCCGGGCCTGATCCAGAACGTGGCCTTGTATTGTGGGTAGGAGCCGAATCCGGTCGATTCGGGGACGGTTTCCGCTCGCCTGAAAGGGAGACGAAGGGACCATGCTCAAGCGCAATAAGCGCATGAGAAAGAACGCGATTTTGCGGCTGGCGGCACAAGGAGAGGAAGGCCCCCTGAAGGTGCGCCGGAGCAAGAGGGCGAGCCGGATGACGTTGTCCGTGAACGAGGCCAAGCGGACGGCCGTGTTGACCCTGCCCGCCTACACCTCCATGACCGCGGCGGGAGAGTTCCTGGACCAGCATTACGACTGGCTGCAGGAGCGCCTGGCGGCGATGCCCCGGCCGGTTCCGTTCCGCAACGGCGCCGTCGTGCCGCTGCGCGGCGTCGAACACGAGCTGCGCTTCACCGCGAGGGAGCGCGGGCGTGGCGTCGTGTGGATCGAGCGCGCGCCGCGCAGTCCGGTACGGGGCATGAAATCGCGCCCTCGCATCATGGTGACCGGCGGCGAGCACGCGCCGCGCCGGTTCGTGGAATGGCTCCGCAAGGAGGCGCGGCGCGATATCGCCGAGCGCGCGGCTATACATGCGAAATCTTTGGGTGTGCGGGTGAGGAAAATCACCATCCGCGACCAGACCACACGCTGGGGATCGTGCTCGGCGGACGGCGTGCTGTCGTTTTCCTGGCGGCTGATCCTGGCGCCGTCCTTCGTGCTCGACTATGTGACCGCCCATGAGGTCGCGCATCTGCGCGAGATGAACCACGAGCCGCGCTTCTGGGCGCTGGTGAAGAGGATATTCCCGCGCATGGAACAGGGCCGCCAGTGGCTGAGGCGCAACGGCTCCGACCTGCACCGCTACGGCGCGGAGGAATAGCGCGGCCTGCTGGACTCGCCCGCGGTCCGAAGGCAGACTTCCCGACGAGTCCTGACAGGGTCCGTCCGCGAGGGAGACCATGCACGGGCGCGTGTCCGCACCGCTTCTGCTTGCGCTGCTCGCCGGCGCCGCGTTCACCGCCGCGCCGGTCCGCGCGCAACAGGACGTTCCCATCATCGACGTGCATGTGCACCTGGCGCCCGAGAACGGGCTCGACTTCCGGCGGGCCGTGCAGGCGGCGCTCGATCTCATGAACCGCTACGGCATCGCGCATGCCATCGTCATGTCGCCGCCGCGTTCGCCCGGCATCAAGAGCAACCAGGAATATCCCGACTTCAATCCCACGCTCGCCCCGCACGGAGACCGGTTCTCCTTCATGGCCGGGGGCGGATCGCTCAATCCGGCCATCCATGCCATCGCCGGCGCGGCGAAAGTGGACGCGAAGACGCGGGCGGACTTCGCACATACGGCGCGGCGGGCGGTCGCCGAAGGCGCGGCGGGCTTCGGCGAGATGGGATCGCTGCATGTGTCGCTGTCCCGGGATCACGGCTACACCTTCGCGCCGGCGGACCACCCGCTGATGCTGGAACTCGCGGACATCGCGGCGGAGCTTGACGTGCCCATCGACCTGCACATGGACGCGGTGGCGGCGCCCCGCAAGCTGCCCGGGGCGCTGGCCGCGAACCCGAAGAATCCGAAGACGCTGCCCGCCACGCTCGATGGTCTCGAACGCCTGCTCGCGCATAACCGCAAGGCGCGGATCGTCTGGGCGCATGGGGGAACCGACCATACCGGCGACTTCTCCGCGAAGACGGTCGGCGAGTTCATGGACAGGCACCCCAATCTCTACATGTCCCTGAAGGTCACCGGGGCGCAGGGCCAGACCTTCAACAAGCTCTATAACGGCGGCACGCTCGATCCCGGCTGGTCGGTGCTGCTCAACCGGCACCCGGACCGCTTCGTCATCGGCAGCGACTCCTTCTTCGCCGATCCGGCCCACAAGGGCGGAGGACCGCTCGCGGAGTTCTCCAGGATGGCCGAGCGCAGGCTGCAGGCGACGCGCCAGTTCATGGCGCTGCTGCCGCCCGGGCTGGCGCGAAGGATCGGCCATGAGAACGCGGCGGCCATCTACCGTATGCGCCCCCTGCCCGCGCTGGCGGCAGCCCCCGCGGCGGCCAAAGCCTCACCCGCTCCCTCCGGCCTGTGCAGGGACGGCAATCTCCTCCATTGCCGCACCCTGTGCGGCCGTGGCGTGCAGAAGGCCTGCGCCATGCTCGGGGGGACCCGATAGGCCGATTCCGGTGGACAAGCCTGGCGAGGCCCGCAATCCTGCGGAGGTGGATGACCGTACCCATTCAGGGAGGACGCAGCATGACGAAGACACGGCTGATTACCGCACTCGCCGCCTGCATTACGCTCTCACTGGCTTCCTTCGGCGCAAGCGCCGGCAGTTGGACAATTCCTTCCAGCGCCGGCGGCGGGACGATTTCGAATCCGTTGCTTCTCGTCGCGGCACCAAGCTGTTCGCAGAGGTGCCAGGGCCAGCTAACCCAGTGCATGGGCTCGTGTGGCGGTGGCTTTTCGCCCTGCAAGCAAGGATGCCAGGACAAGGCCAAGGCCTGCAAGGCGGCCTGCAAATAGACTTTCGCCAAGCACGGTCCCGGCGGCGATCACCGCCGGGACCTTGCGGACTCCCGCCCTGGTCACCGTCGCCGGGTTCGTCGCTCTGCTCCGCCGGGAAGCCTTCGGCAGAAGGGCTGCCTGTCCATGTGCGCGAAGATGGAGGGCGGAGGACGCTAGCGCATCATCCGGCCAGGTGAAATCGCTTGGCCGGTAAGATAGTGCGCCAAATCAATAGCTTGAGCATGATCTTATCGGAAAAGTGGTATCCACTCTTCCGGACCATGCTCTAGCCGCGCTGGCCGAGGGCACCCATGACGCGCCTGAGAAAGCCGCCATCGTCATGCGCCTGCGGCGGCGGCGGATTGGGGGGCCCGCTGCCCGCCACCGCCGGGGACCAGGTGCCCGGCAGTTGCGCCGGCTGCAGACCTTCATGGGCCTGGCCCATCAGCCGGCGCCATATCTCCGCCGGCAGGGATCCTCCCGTCACCTTGGCCATGGGGGCGCCGTCGTCATTGCCGACCCAGACTCCGGCCACATAGTGGGCGGTGTAGCCGACGAACCAGGCGTCCCGGGACTCCTGGCTGGTGCCGGTCTTGCCCGCCGCGGGGTGGCCCGGCAGCGCGGCGCGGCGGCCCGTGCCCTCCACCAGGGCAGCGTTCAGCATGTCGTTCATGGCGCCGATGCGGGCGCTGGAGATCACGCGTCCGGGGCCGGACCCCTTGCGCGCGTAGAGCTTCTTTCCCTCCGCCGTCCTGACGCGGGTGATGACATGGGGGATGACGCCCATGCCGCCGTTGGCGAAGGGCGCGTAGGAGCCGGTCAACTCCAGCAGGGTCACCTCCGCGGTGCCGAGCGCGATGGAGGGGTTATCGTGGATGGGGGACTCGATGCCGAGACGGCGCGCGGTGGCGACCACGCGGGCGCGCCCCACCTCCATCATCAGGCGCACGGCGACGGTGTTGACGGACTGGGCGAGGGCGTCGCGCATGGTGATGTTGCCCTTGTAGTCCTCGTGATAGTTCTTCGGCCGCCAGCCGTTGATGGAGACCGGCTCGTCGCGCAGCACGGTGTCGGGGGTGAGCCCTGCCTCGACCGCGGCCAGATAGACGAACGGCTTGAAGGCGGAGCCCGGCTGGCGCAGCGACTTCACCGCGCGATTGTACTGGCTTTGCCGGTAGGAGCGGCCGCCGGCCATGGCGCGGATGCCGCCGGAGGTGTCGAGCAGCACGACGGCGCCCTGTCCCGCCCTGTAGCGCTGGCCCTGCTCCTCGAGCGTGTCGTGAAGGGCTTCCTGGGCGTCGCGCTGCAGGCGGGGATCGAGGGTCGTCTCCACCACCACGTCGGTCTCGCGCTCGCCGATGAAGCCGGGCAACTGCTCCATGACCCAGTCGACCGCGTATTCGTAGCCGGTGACGCCGTCCTCGTTGCGGACGCGGGCGGGCTCCGCCAGCGCGGCCACGGCCTCGGGGCCGCCGATCTTGCCGGCATCCACCATGCGGGTGAGCACGACCGCCGCGCGCTCCTCGGCCCGGCGCGGACTCTGGGTGGGCGAGTAGCGCGAGGGCGCTTTCAGCAGCCCGGCGAGCAGCGCGGCCTCGGAAAGCGTCACGTCGCTGGCGGGCTTGTCGAAATAACGGCGCGAAGCCGCCTCCACGCCCCAGGCGCCGGCGCCGAAGTAGACGCGGTTGAGGTAGAGCTCGAGGATCTCGGTCTTGGTGAAGCGGGTTTCCAGCCAGAAGGCGAGCACCAGCTCCTTGGCCTTGCGGGCATAGGTGCGGTCGGAAGAGAGGAACAGGTTCTTGGCGAGCTGCTGGGTGATGGTGCTGCCGCCCTCGACCACCGCGCCGGCGGCCGCGTTGCGCCAGGCGGCGCGGGCGAGGCCCAGCGGGTCGACGCCGAAATGGGACCAGAAGCGCGCGTCCTCGGTGGCGATGACCGCGTTTACCAGATATTCCGGAAGCTGCCTGAGGCGGATGTGGTTGCGCCTCAGCCCCTGCTCGGCGAGCACGGTGCCGTCGCGGGCCTGAATGACGACGTTGGGCGGGCGCTTCTCAAGCCCCGCTTCCAGCGGATCGGGCAGCGTGGCGGCGAAGTAGATGACGACGGCGGAGAAGATCAGCACGCCCCAGATGGAGACAACGCTGCCCCAGTAGAGCAGCTTGCCCGCGCGGCCCCAGCGGCCCTTGCGCGGAGCGGTCTTGCGGCGGCCCGGGGCAGGCTTGCGGGCGCCCGCCTTGCCGCGCGCAGAAGCGGCGGGGGAGCGCCTGGCGCCCTGCCCCGCCGCTCTCGCGCCGGGTTTGCGGCTACGCAATACTTTCATGACCGCCCCGGAGAGCCAGAAAGAAATGCCTGCTCTCTTATGCTGGCGGGCCCCCTTCGGCCCGTTTGAGACAAGCCTAGCGGGGGCGCTTTAAGGGGCGGTTAAGACGCGGCTCAGTTCCAGAGCAGCGAAATGTCCGGGCGGGCGACCATCAGCCACAGGATGGCGAGCACGGCGGCGAAGGCGGGAAAGCCCAGCACGAACCAGACGCGGAAGAGGTCATGGTATCGTGGAGGCAGCGGCGTCTCTTCCCTCGCGGCCGTGCGGGCGAGGTCGCGCAGGCGGGCCTGTATCCAGACCACCGGCAGCCAGCACAGGCCGGTTATCACGTAAAGCGCCAGCGACAGCACGATCCAGCCCTCGCCGAGGGACCAGCCGATCTCCCGCGCCAGCAGCACGCCGGTGACGGGCTGGGCGATGACCGCCGTCGCGGTGAACACCGCGTCGGCGACGACGACCGTGCCCGCCACATGGGCGATGAGCGCCGGCCTGCCGGTGCGGTGCGCCATGACCATGAAGAAGGCGATGCCGGCGCCCGTTCCCATAAGCACGGCCGCGCCGATGATGTGCAGCCAGCGCAGAACCTCCAGCGATAGCATCAGCGCTCCTCAAGCACGGCGAGGGCGGCGAGCGCCAGTACAGGCACCAGCAGCGCCTTGACCAGCGGCCCGAGCGGGTCCGCCCAGAGTTCCGGCGTCAGCACGGTGCCGCTGACGAGATAGGCGAGGGTCAGCGCGATCATGCCCTGCAGGGCGCTCCGGGCCCAGGGCCGCACCAGCACGGCGCAGCCGAGCAGGACATCGGCGAGGACGCCGCCCCATACGAGCGCGGCAGCGGTCCCCTCGCCAATCCCGCGCGCGGTGAGGATGCGCGCCGCCGCGCCGTCGTTGCAAGCCGTGACAAGGCCGGTGGCGATCCAGAAGGCGGCGAGCGATCCGATGAGCACCGGCTTCATCAGCCACATGCGGGCGAACCAGCGATCCTGAGCCCCGGCGGGACCGGCGGCGAGGGTTTGTTCCAATGGGCGGGGCTGAAGGCCGCCGAAATTTCCCCATTGGGTGGGGTCACCGTCGACGCCGTCGCGGATGGAGCGGATGGCCGTGCTGCGCAAGGGGGGACGCCAGCCGAGCCAGCCCAGGCCGTCGCAGGCCAGCGCCACGGGGAGCGCCACCGCTCCGGGAAGCCTGACCACGGGCGCGGGCGGGAAGCCCAGCCAGCCGCGCATGGCGGCGACCACTCCCGCGAAGCCGCGCGGCTCCAGCTCCACCAGGTCCGAGGCGGTGCCGGACGGCACTTCACCGTTGACGGAGAGCAGCACCGCGCCTGCCACATCGTCGAGGGCCACGGTGCGCAGCGGGCTGTCCGCATATGCCAACGGCAGGATGAGAGGAAAGGACGCGAGCGCGCGCAGCAGCGCCGAGCCGCCATAGGCGCCCGGCCCGATCACCATGCCGGGACGCAGGATGACATGTTCCAGGCCCGACCCGGCCAGCGCGGCGTCGGCGGCGGCCTTGGTGCGCAGGAAGGCGGTAGAGGCATCGGGCGACGCACCGGTGGCGGACACCTGCACCACGCGCCTGACGCCTGCCTCACGGGCGGCGGCGTACATTGCGATCATGGCATGCTGCTGCAGGGCGGCGACATCGTCGCGGGCACCGTCCTGCAGGGCGCCGGCGGCGTTGACCACCACTTCCATGCCGCGCAGTATGCCCGCCCAATCGCCGGGCGACGTCATGCGGGCGATGTCGCCGGCGATCCATGTGACGCGTGGCCGGAAGCGGCGGGCGCGGGCAATGTCCCGGCCGAGACCGGTCACGTCATGGCCGTTGGCCAGCAGGCGCTGCGTGACAGCCGCGCCGATGAGGCCGTAGGCGCCGAGGACGAGAACTTTCATGGCGCCCGACGATAAGCGATTCCGCGGAAGACAGGGCGAAATATCGCGGCCATGGGGAACTTCGCACCAGGCGCGGAATTCGGTGGATCAGGAGGCGCATTTCGCTATTGATACGCGGTCGATTGTTTCCGGGCGGGGGTTATGAGTTCCCAGCGGCTTGTGGCGCTGATCAAGGCGCAGATCGCGAAACTGCCCGACCGAAGGGAGGGCGAGCGGCGCAGGCTTTATGCGCGCCTGAAGGGATCGCTCGGGAAGCTCGCCACGAATTCGGACGGCGTTCTCGACCAGGAACGCCACCGCCAGATGATCGAGCAGTTCGACACGGCGATCGCCTTCGTGGAGGCGGACTACGCGGCGGATGGCCCCGCTCCCGGTCCGCACCCGGCGGCCGGGGACATTCCGGCCGAAGCCGCCGGCACGGACTTCGCCGCGGGCGCCGTCGCGCCATCCAGCCGGTGGCGCTTCCCCGACATCAAGGTGCTTTGCGGGTGCGGCGCGGCAGCGATCGTGCTCGATCTGATCAAGCCACTGGCGAACCTGCAGGGCGCCGCCTTCGTGGTTTCCCTGCTGGCGGCGATCGCATCGACCGCGGCGCTGCGCCTCGGCCTCCCCTATCGGTCGCTGCTGAGAGGGACGCAACTGGCAAGCATGGCGATGGCGGCGGTGCTGCTGGGCCTTTTCGGCATCGAGCTGATCCTTCCCGGCGAACAGCCCAACGGCATCATCGCCTATACCGTGCCGGGAATGGCCGGCGTGCAGAAGCAGCCGCCTGTCCCCGGGGAGCCGGCGGAACCGATCGAGGACACGGCTCGGACTACCGGCACCCGTGCCGGGCAGACGCAACCGGAGCCGAAGGATCTCCGGGATGCGAATGATCCGGTCAGGGAGCCGGAGCGCGTCCTCGCGGCCCGTGGCTTCAGCAAGGACGCGGACGGCCTGGTCAAGGCCATCGCGGAACAGGACATGACGGCGCAGGACGCCTTCGAAATCCTGCGCATCCTCCCCACGGCCGACGCTCTCAAGGCGGGGCTGCTCTCCTACCCGGTCTCGTCGAAGGCGTTCCAGAACATCGCCGAGCGCATCAGGCAGGACGCGGCCAAAGCCTGGGGCAAGGAGATCGCGGCTGAACTGCGCCACTTCCTGCCCACGCCGGCGAACAACGTGCTGCCGCTCATGCCGGTGCGAAAACTTTCCTGTCCGGGAGACAGCAGTTTCGCGGGGCGTCTGTTCAGCCACGCGCTGGGCGAGCTGTGCGGGAAGGAAGCGCAGTGGATCGAGGCCTGCCTGACATTTCTCAACCGGCTGTACGAGATCGCGGGGCTGTCCATAAACGCCAACGAGGTCTCCCTCAGCTACCTGCCGAGCCAGGCCAGGGTGGTCGCGGTGTCCGAGATGGGCAGGATAGATCCCGGCCGCGACGGACTTCCCGACCTGCGGCAGTCGGAACTGCTGTTCCAGTGGGACTCCGAAAAGACCTACAAGCTCTTCGACCTGGAAAGGAAAGGCAGCTCCCGCTGGGGAGGCACGCCGCCCGTCTTTGCCGCCTGCCCGCGGGACGGCGCGGTCTGCAAGGGCACGGTGACCACCTTCATCACCAGCGAAGGCCGCTTCCGTTTCGTCGCCTTCGAGAACGTGACGCGGGTGCGGTAGGGGCCAAGGACCTGTTCATGCCGGGTCGCCGCCGGGCTTGTCCCGGCGGTCCAATAGCGATTCAAATGCAAAGTCATGAGATTGCTTTACGCTGACTGTCACACATCCAGGTTGGCGGCGTCCAGCGCGTGGGTCTGGATGAACTCGCGGCGCGGCGCCGTCAAATCGCCTCTCCGGCATGGGCTTTCAGAGGCACCGCAGCGACAACCGCGCCTTCCGCCTGCAGACTGAAATCCGGATCGTCGCTGAGAGCATCCAGGCTGCGGGGATACGGAAACCGGGCGCCCGTCCTCTGTTCCCAATCCTCTGCCGCGAAAGCCAGCGCATCCGCGGCTTCATGTAACGCCTCGTCCAGGCTCGGGGCGGACGCGATTACTCCTGGAACATCGGGGAAACTGACGCCGTAGGCGGAGCCGCGTTCCTTGTGAATGATGGCGATGTAGTGCATCTCCCGCCTGGTCCTCAATCCTTCTCCCAACCGGCCTGGCGATATATGGCAAGCACCGTGCCCCCGGGAATGTCCCTGCGAGGATGAGGCACAACGACTACGCGCCGCAAGTCCCGATGAACGAATTTATGGTGCGAGCCTCGGACCGAAACCAACTCGAACCCGCTCTTCTCGAGACGCCGGATGATGTCGCGGCTGTCCCTCGGCACCCTCGCCAGCCCTACACATCCAGGTTGGCGGCGTCCAGCGCGTGGGTCTGGATGAACTCGCGGCGCGGCTCCACCTCGTCGCCCATGAGCTGGCCGAAGATCTCGTTGGCGGCGGCGGCATCGGATTCGGCGATCTTCACCTGCAGCAGGGTCCGGACCTCCTTGTCGAGGGTGGTCTCCCAGAGCTGCTCCGGGTTCATCTCGCCCAGGCCCTTGTAGCGCTGCATGGTGACGCCCTTGCGCCCGGCGGCGAGCACGGAGTCCATGAGGCTGGAAGGACCGTAGACCGGTATCTCGGCGTCCTTGCGCCGCAGCACGGCCGGACGCTCGTAGACGTCCTGGAGCTGGGTGGCGAACCTGTCGAGCTTGAGGGCATCGGAGGACCCGATGAACGGCCCATCGATCAGATGGGATTCCTTCACGCCGCGAATCTCGCGGGTGAAGCGCATGCCGCCTCCTTCCAGCGCCTCGCCGATCCAGCCCCGCTCGGTCTCCTCGGAGATGGCGTCGAGGCGGCGGGCGATGTAGGCGGCGGCGTCCTGGGCCTGCCTCGCGTCTTTCAGGACGGAGGGGTTCAGCACGCCGGCGATAGCCGCCTGCTCGATGACGAAGCGGGGATAGCGGCTGTGCAGGCCTTCCAGGATGTGGGTGACCTGGCGCGCGGTCTCCACGATGTCGCGCAGGTCGCGGCCGGCGCGCTCGGCGCCGTGGGCGATGAGCACCGCTTCCTCGAGGCCCGTGTCGATGAGATAGTCCTCCAGCGCGCGCTCATTCTTGAGATAGCGCTCGGAGTTCCCGCGCTTGACCTTGTAGAGCGGCGGCTGGGCGATGTAAAGGTGTCCGCGGTCGATGAGATCGCCCATCTGCCTGTAGAAGAAGGTGAGCAGCAGGGTGCGGATGTGGGCGCCGTCCACGTCGGCGTCGGTCATGATGATGACCTTGTGGTAGCGCAGCTTGTCCGCGTCGAACTCGTCCTTGCCGATGCCGGTGCCAAGCGCGGTGATGAGAGTGCCGATCTCCTGGCTGGAAAGCATCTTGTCGAAGCGCGCGCGCTCCACGTTGAGAATCTTGCCGCGCAGCGGCAGCACCGCCTGGAACTCGCGGTTGCGCGCCTGCTTGGCGGAGCCGCCGGCCGAATCGCCCTCGACGATGAAAAGCTCGGAGCGGGAGGGATCGCGCTCCTGGCAGTCGGCCAGCTTGCCCGGCAGGCTGGCCATGTCGAGCGCGCCCTTGCGGCGGGTGAGCTCGCGGGCCTTGCGCGCCGCCTCGCGGGCGGCGGCGGCCTCGACGATCTTGGCGACGATAGCCCGCGCGTCCGACGGGTTCTCCTCGAACCACTGGGAGAGCGCCTCGCCCATGGCGCCTTCGACCACCGGCTTCACCTCGGAGGAGACCAGCTTGTCCTTGGTCTGGGACGAGAACTTGGGGTCGGGCACCTTGACGGACAGCACGCAGGTAAGCCCCTCGCGGGCGTCGTCGCCGGTGAGCGCCACCTTCTCCTTCCTGGCCACGCCGGATTCGGCCGCGTAGGTGTTCACCGCGCGGGTGAGCGCGGCACGGAAGCCGGCCAGATGGGTGCCGCCGTCGCGCTGCGGGATGTTGTTGGTGAAGCAGAGCACGTTCTCGTGGTAGCCGTCGTTCCACCACAGCGCCGCCTCGACGCTGATCTTGCCGCGCTCGGTCTTGACGACGACCGGCGCGGCGATGAGCGGGTGGCGCGAGCGGTCGAGATAGCGCACGAAAGCCTCGAGGCCGCCCTCGTAGCAAAGCTCCTCCTGCCTGCGCTCCACGCCGCGGTCGTCGGAGAGAACGATGCGCACGCCGGAATTGAGGAAGGCGAGCTCGCGCAGGCGGCGCTCCAGCGTCGCATAGTCGAACTCGGTCATGGAGAAGGTTTCCGGGCTCGGCAGGAAGCGAACGCGCGTGCCGGTCTTGTCCGCGTCCACCTTGCCGGTCACCTTCAGGTTCCCCTGCGCGACGCCGTCGGCGAAGGTCATGGAATGCTCCTGGCCGCCGCGCCAGATGGTGAGCTCCAGCATGGAGGACAGCGCGTTCACCACGGACACGCCGACGCCGTGCAGGCCGCCGGAGACCTTGTAGGAGTTCTGGTCGAACTTACCGCCCGCGTGAAGCTGGGTCATGATGACCTCGGCCGCGGAGACGCCCTCGCCCTTGTGGATCTCGACGGGGATGCCGCGGCCGTTGTCCTCGACGGTCACGGAGCCGTCGGCGTTGAGGGTCACGCCGACGCGGTCGCAGTAACCCGCCAGCGCCTCGTCGATGGCGTTGTCCACCACCTCGTAGACCATGTGGTGGAGACCGGAGCCGTCGTCGGTGTCGCCGATATACATGCCCGGGCGCTTGCGCACCGCGTCGAGGCCCTTGAGGACCTTGATGGATTCAGCGCCATAACTGGCGGCGGACTCGGCCTTCTGGACCGCCTTTTTGGCCATTCGTTTACCCGCTGCTTTTGGTGAGATTCGCTACAAAAAATATAGCACTTTCTCACCCCCGGACGCCACCGTCCTCAACGGTCAGGAAGCGCGCGGAAGGCCGCAGCGGAGCGAACAGCTCGGGGTCCGTGCCGGTCATCCAGGTCTGGCTGGAAAGGGCGGAAATCTCCCGAAAAAGCGCCTCCCGCCGGGCGGCGTCCAGATGGGCGGCGATCTCGTCCAGCAGCAGAACGGGGGCGGTGCCGCCGAAGCTGTCCGCCACCAGCGCCGCCTGGGCCAGCACAAGGCCGGTGAGCAGCGCTTTCTGCTCGCCGGTGGAGCAACTCCGCGCGGGCTGGGACTTGGGTCCGTGGCCCACCACGAGGTCGCTGCGATGGGGTCCGGAGAGCGCCCTGCCCGCGGCCCGGTCGCGCTCGCGCCCACGGGCCAGGTCGCCGAGAAAGACGTCCTCGACATCCACCGCCGCCTCGCGGGAGAGCCGCGTCTCCAACTCGCCCTCCAGCATCAGGGTCGCCCAGGGAAAGGCCGAGGCCTGCGAGGCGCGGGCCTCGACAAGACGCTTCAGGCGTTCCACCGTGTGCAGGCGCGCCGCGGCGACGGCGACGCCCGCCTCCGCCATCTCGAGCTCGAAGGCCTCCAGCAGGCCGGCGTCCAGCCGGTCCTCCTCCAGCGCCCGGTTGCGCTGGCGCATGGCGCGCTCGTAACGCGACAGGGAATTGGCGTGCGCCCCGTCGAGGCTCTGGACCAGCCGGTCCAGGAAGCGGCGGCGATCGCCGGCCGGGCCGGTGAACAGCCCGTCATTGGCCGGGGTCAGCCAGAGCATGCGGGTGTATTCGGCGAGCGCGCCCGGGCGGGTGGAATGGCCGTCGATGCGCACGCTGCGGGTCGCGGCCCCCGAGGCCGGATCGAAACCGGTGCCGATGTCGTGCGGGCCCGACGGCGTCTCGAGGCGCGCGGCCACCGCCCACCCGCCGGGCGCGCCGTTGCGCACCAGTTCGGCATAGGGCACGCGGCGAAGCCCCTGCCCCGGAGCGAGCAGCGACAGCGCTTCCATGAGGTTGGTCTTGCCGGCGCCGTTGGACCCGGTCAGCACCATCGGGCGCGGGTCGAGGTCCAGAGCAAGCGAGGCGTAGTTGCGGAAATCGGTGAGCCGCAGGCGCCCGGCCCACATGCCAGGAGAAGCGGCCATGGCCCGGTCACGATGCGTTTGGGTTCGGCAACCCAAACGCCTGCTGATCGTGCCCGGTGTCCGCTTGAGCGGGCATGGCGCCGCCCGAAAACCGCTGCGCACTTTCCGGCGTCATGTTCCTGACGGGCATGACGTTGTCCGAAAACCGCTGCGCACTTTCCGGCGTCATGCTCTACACACGCATCGGCATCAGCACATAGAGCGCGGACTCGTCGCCGTCGTCCCGCACCATGGTCGGGGAGCCCGGGTCCGACAGCATGAAGCGCGCGGTGTCGCTTTCGAGCTGATGGGAGATGTCGAGGAGATAGCGGGCATTGAAGCCGATCTCGATGGCGTCGTTGTCATACTCCACCGGCAGTTCCTCGGTGGCGCTGCCGCTGTCGGGATTGTTCACCGAGAGGGTCAGCTTGCCCTCGTCGATCTGCAGCTTCACCGCCCTGCCCTTGTCGCTGGACAGCGTGGACACCCGGTCGACCGCGCTGGCGAACTGGGCGTTGGACACCTGCAGCATCTTGTCGTTGCCTTGCGGAATGACGCGCTGGTAATCGGGGAAGGTGCCGTCGATGAGCTTGGATGTGAGCACCACGTCGCCAATGACGAAGCGGATTTTCGACGCGGAGAGGCCGATCTCGATCTCGTCGTCGCTCTCCTCCACCAGCTTGTGCAGCTCCGCCACGGTCTTGCGCGGCACGATGATGCCCGGCATGCCCCCGGCCCCCTTGGGCAGCGCCACGTCAACCTGGGCAAGGCGGTGGCCGTCGGTGGCGACGGCGCGCAGGAATTTCGCCTTGCCGCCGTCGGCCTCGTGCAGGTAGATGCCGTTCAGGTAGTAGCGCGTCTCCTCGGTGGAGATGGCGAAGCGGGACTTCTCGATCAGGCGCCGCAGATCCCTCGCCGGCATGGCGAAGCTGTGGCTCATCTCCTCGCTGGAGAGATCGGGGAAGTCATCGGGCGGCAGCACCTGCAGCGAGAACCGCGCGGTCCCCGAGGTCACCGACAGGCGCGCGCCGTCATCCTCGCGCGCGAGTTCGACCTGGTTGCCCTCCGGCAGCTTGCGGACGATATCGAAGAACATGATGGCCTGCACGGTGGTGCGGCCTTCCGCGGCCACTTCCGCCTTCACCGTCTCGATGACCTCGATATCGAGGTCCGTGGCGCGCAGGCGTATGACGTTCTTGCCGGTCTCCATGAGCACATTGGCGAGGATCGGTATGGTGTTGCGCCGTTCCACCACGCTGGTGACGTGACCGAGCGCCTTGAGCAGCGCACTTCTCTCGATGATCACCCGCATTACCGGACTCCCAGATACTCCCCCTGCGGCGCCCCGGCCGCCGCGCGGGGCGCGGTGACAGGCCTGCCGGATACGGGGAAACAAAACCGTTGAGCGGGAAAAGTGGCGCGGACAGAGGCGTTTGGCAAGAGCCGGCGAAGCCGGATTCGCCCCCTGCCCGCGGCGCCGGCCCGCCTCATTCCCGGATCAGCCGCCTGAGCAGCTCTACATCTTCCTTCAGGCGGCGGTCGGTCTGCATCAACTGCTCGATCTTGCGGATGGCGTGCAGAACCGTGGTGTGGTCCCGGTTGCCGAAACGG
>JBFWSL010000031.1:0-21228 GCA_050248375.1 Hyphomicrobiales bacterium
AGCTCCGACGTGTTGCAGGACGGCAGGAAATCCATCAGCCGGCGCATCTGCAGCAGCGCCTCGACGTCGTTGTCATAGGCGCCGTCGGCGATTGACGACCTGGTGGTGTGGATGGAGGCGCCGCCCAGCTCCTCCGCGGTGACGGTCTCGTTGGTGACGGTCTTCACCACGTCCGGCCCGGTGACGAACATGTAGGACGTATCGCGCACCATGAAGATGAAGTCGGTCATGGCGGGCGAATAGACGTCGCCGCCGGCGCAGGGGCCCATGATGACGCTGATCTGGGGGATGACGCCGGACGACAGCACGTTTCGCTGGAACACCTCGCCATAGCCGCCGAGCGCGGCCACGCCTTCCTGGATGCGGGCGCCGCCGGCGTCGAACAGGCCGATGATGGGCGCGCGATTGCGCAGGGCCATGTCCTGCACCTTGAGGATCTTCTTCGCGTGGGTGTCCGAAAGCGAGCCGCCGAAGACGGTGAAATCCTTGGCGAAGACGTAAGCGACGCGCCCGTTGATGGTGCCCCAGCCGGTGACGACGCCGTCGCCGGGAAACTTCGTCTTCTCCATGCCGAAGTCGGTGCAGCGGTGCTCGACGAACATGTCGAACTCCTCGAAGGAGCCTTCGTCCAGCAGCAGGTCGATGCGCTCGCGCGCGGTGAGCTTGCCGCGGGCATGCTGCGCCTCGATGCGCTTCAGGCCGCCTCCGAGGCGGGCCTGCTCGCGCCGCTGCTGCAACTGTTCGACGATTTCCTTCATGATGCCCCTCAGTGGATAAATTGAATTCTACAATGATCCCCGGTCCTTAAGGCGGTGGCAAGCGCAGATAGCATTGTAGCCCGCATGAAGCGAAGCGGAATGCGGGGTCCTTGCGCGCGGGTTCAGGTTGCCCCCCGGATTGCGCTTCGCTCCATCCAGCCAGCGCACATCCGGTGCGGTAGCAAGCACCGATCTAGGCACGTGACAGCGCCAGCAGGCGGGTCGCGGCTTCCATCTCGCCATAGCGGCGGGCGCGGCGGGCCATGGCCTCGGCGTCCTCGCCCCACTGGGAAATCTGCCAGTCCTCGTCCACATGGGCGGCCGCCCACAGCGCCTCCGGGTCCAGATGCCCGCCGGCGTGGGCCAGGGCCAGAACGGCGGAGCCGGTCAGCGTGGTGAGCACATGGAGCGCGCCAAGAGCCCAGGCATCCTGTCGCGCCAGGGCGTTCCGGACAGCCTCCAGCGCCGCCCCCGGCTGGCTCACATGCATCACCCCGGCGGTGATGGCGAGATCGGCGCCAAGCGCGCTCCGCGCCCATCGCAGGATCGGGTCCCAGGCCGCGCCTTGCGCCTTCACCAGTCCCTCGGGATGCTCCGCCCGGTAGCAGAGCAGGTCGGAGCCCGCGAAGGCGGCAATGTCGTCCCGCACCTGTTGCCCGGCGCCCATGATGCCGTCGATGACCGTGTTGGCCAGCCGGGTCAGGGGCATCGTCGATGCAACGATCTTCTCCCCTTGCTCATTCCATTCCCCGGCAACCGCGTCCGCCAGCGCGCGCGACGGCAACGCCAGGAGATTGCGCGCGGGCGTACGCAGCGGGCGGCCGTCGAGAAGCACGCGGAAGCCGCCTTCCTCCGCCCGATCGACGGAAGCGGTCTTGTAGAAGCGGGCGAGGCCGTCGGGGGCCGACTTCACCTGACCGCCCTTTCCGCCCTGTCCAGTCCATCAATGGCGGACAGCAGTTCGCTGAAATTTCCCGAAACGCCATGGGCGCCCGCCGCCAGCAGCCTGTCGCCGGGATGATAGCCCCAGCCGACCCCCAGCGCGGCGACGCCGGCGCTGCGGGCCATGGCCATGTCGAAGGTCGTGTCGCCGACCATGACGGCATGTCCGGCGGACGCGCCCGTCTCGCTCAGCGCCCGCTGGATCATGGCCGGGTGCGGCTTGGAGGGATTGTCGTCGGCGGTCTGGAGGCTGACGAAGTGATCGCCCAGCCCGTGCAGCGCCAGCACGCGGTCCACGCCCCGGCGCGACTTGCCGGTGGCCATGCCGAGCAGAACGTCATCCTTGGCGGCGAGGGCCAGCACGGCTTCCAGAGCGCCTTCATAGAGCGGCTCGGAGTTTGCCGGGTCGGAACGCAGCACGGTGAAAGCCTGCTTGTAGCTCTCGCAGATGGCGAGCACCGCGGTCTCATCGGCATCCGCAGCCAGCTCGGCGATGGCCTGGGGCAGCGACAGTCCGACGATGCCGAGGACCGCCTCGCGCGGCGGACACATCAGGCCGTGAGCGGCGAAGGCATCGCTCATGGCGGCACAGATCATGTGCTGGCTGTCCACCAGCGTGCCATCGCAGTCGAAGATGATCAGGCGCGGCGGCACGGACCTTATTCCTCCGCGTCCATGGGATCGAAGCCGGCGGCCTCGTCGAAGCCGAGCAGCTTCCAGCTCTTGCGCATGTGGCCAGGCAGCGGCGCGGTCACGTCCAGCGTGCCGCCGCCGGGGTGCGGCAGTGTCAGGCGGCGGGCGTGCAGATGCAGCCTGTTGGGAATCTCGCCGCCCTGGAACTCCAGCCTGCGGCTGTATTTGGGATCGCCGACGATGGGGTGGCCGATATGGGCCATGTGAGCGCGAAGCTGGTGGGTGCGGCCCGTCACCGGCTTCAGCGTCACCCAGCTCACGAGGTCGCCGGCGCGCCCGAGTACGGCATAGTGCGTAACCGCGCGCTGGCCATCCTTGTCTCCCGGCGTCGTCGCGACCACGCGGTCGCCTTCGGGAGTGCGGATCTTCTTCAGCGGCACGTCGATCCTGCCCTGCGCCGGCTTCGGCACACCGGCCACCAGGGCCCAGTAGATCTTGCGCGCCGAGCGTGTGCGGAACACGCGTCCGAGATCCCGCGCCATGCTGCGCGAACGCGCCAGCAGGAGCACGCCCGTGGTATCCCGGTCCAGCCGATGAACCAGGCGCGGACGGTCATCGGCGTCGTAGATCAGCGCGTCGAGCATGGCTTCCAGATGACGCTCCGTCCCGGTGCCTCCCTGCACCGCCAAGCCATACGGCTTGTCGAGCACAATGACGGAAGAATCCTTATACAAAACAGCCTCTTGTATCATACGGCTGTCTTTTTGATTCAGCTCTGGCGCGACCCATTCCGCTTCTTCCGCCGACATGGATTTGCCCACGGGAGGAATACGGACCTTCTGCCCCGCCTCCAGCCGCGCATTGGACTTGGCGCGGCCGCCGTCCACGCGGATCTGGCCGGTGCGCAGCAGCTTCTGAAGGTGGCCGTGGCCGAGCCCGGGATAATGCTGGCGGAACCAGCGGTCGAGGCGCATACCGTCCTCGCCCTCGCCCACCTCGACGAGTTCGACGCCGCTCATTCCAGGACCAGGCGCACGATCATGAGGCCAAGAAACAGCGCGAGGATGGACAGGCCGACGGAAGCGCCCAGATAGGCGAAGGCGGCCGAGACGTCCTTGCGCTCCCAGAGGATGGCGAAGTCCAGCGAGAAAGCCGAAAAGGTGGTGAAGCCGCCAAGGATGCCCGTGGCCAGGAAGGTGCGCATTTCGTTGGAGAGCGACAGCTTCAGCGCCGCCGTCTCGATCAGGAGCCCCATGAGCAGACAGCCGACGATGTTCACGGTCAGCGTCCCCCAGGGAAACTGGGCTCCAAGCAGCCGCGCGGCTCCCACGCCCACCAGGTAGCGCGCAGACGCGCCTATGGCCCCGCCAGCCGCGGCCCAGAGCACCATTTTCATGTGCCGCCCCCTTCCCGGTTCCGCCTCAGCTTGCGCCAGGCCTGGAGCCGCTTGGCTATGCCGGCTTCCTCGCCGCGATCCACCGGATGATAGAAATCCTGCCGCTCGACACCGTCAGGGAAATAGTGCTGGCCGGAAAAGCCGCCCTCGGCGTTGTGGTCGTACTCGTAGCCCGAGCCGTAGCCCTCATCCTTCATCAGGCGCGTCGGCGCATTGAGAATGTGCTTTGGCGGCGAGAGCGACCCGGAGTCCTGAGCGAAGGCCGTGGCGCGGTTGAAGGCGACATATGCCGCGTTCGACTTGGGCGCGACCGCCAGATAGACAACCGCCTGGGCCAGAGCCAGCTCGCCTTCCGGCGAGCCCAGGAAGTCATAGGCCTCCTTGGCCGCCGTGGTCTGCAACAGCGCGTTCGGATCCGCCAGGCCGATGTCCTCGACGGCCATGCGCACCATGCGGCGCGCGATGTAGAGCGGGTCCTCGCCTCCGGCCAGCATGCGGGCCAGCCAGTACAGCGCGGCGTCCGGATCGGAACCGCGCACCGACTTGTGCAGGGCCGAGATCAGGTTGTAGTGACCGTCCTGCCCCTTGTCGTAAAGGGGCGCGCGGCGCTGCACCAGCGCGGTGAGCGCCGCACGGTCGAGGGCCGCCTCACCAGCCGGGATGGCGAGGAAGACGTCCTCCACCAGATTCAACGCCGCGCGGCCGTCCCCATCGGCCATGCCGACCAGCGCGGCGCGGGCGTCCTCGGTCAGGGGCAGCTCGCGGCCTTCCAGTTTCTCGGCGCGGGAGAGCAGTTCGCCCACGCCTTTCTCGTCCAGCCTGCGAAAGGTCAGGACCGTGGCGCGGGACAGCAGGGCGGAGTTCAACTCGAAGGACGGATTCTCGGTGGTGGCCCCTACCAGCACGATGGTCCCGTTCTCCACATTGGGAAGGAAGGCGTCCTGCTGGGCCCGGTTGAAACGGTGTATCTCGTCCACGAAGAGCAGCGTTCCACGGCCATCCGAGCGGCGCTGGCGGGCGGCGTCGAACAGCTTGCGCAACTCCTGCACGCCCGAATAGATGGCCGACACCTGCTCGAAATGCAGGTCGGTCTCGTGGGCGAGCAGGCGCGCGACGGTGGTCTTGCCAGTGCCCGGGGGGCCCCAGAAGATCATGGAAGTGAGCCGGCCCGCGTCGATCATGCGGCGCAGGAGCCCGCCCTCGGCGAGGATATGATCCTGCCCGACCACTTCGGAGAGCCTGGCCGGACGCAGGCGGTCGGCAAGGGGATGCGGGGCATCGGCATCCATTCCCGCAGCCTCGAACAATGTGGCCATGGCCCTCTCCCGGCTCCTAGCCGCCGATCACCACGTTGAGCGCGCGCCCATCGCGGATGATACCCAGCCCCCAGCGGGCAGCGGCCTTGGCCGTCGCCTTGACCAACTGTTCCACGCTCAGGACTTCCGTGCCGTTGACCACTCTCACGATATCGTTCTTGCGCAGGAAGCCGATGCTCGCCGCGCGGCTATTCGGCACGATATCCAAGACGACCACACCCTTGATATCGTCGTCGAGACCAAGCTCCTCCGCCACCGCTGGCGACAGGTTGGCGACGCGCGCGCCGGCTATGGGGCTCTGGCCTTCAATATCGGTCTCGTTGCGCGGGGGAATTTCGGGAGCGGCGACGAGAGGCACCTCGGCGCGGGCCAGCTTGCCATCGCGCATTATGTCCACCGCCGCCTTGCCGCCAATGCCCTTGGTGCCGAAGCGGTAATGGAAGGCACGCGGATCGTCGACCTCCTTGCCCTCCACCGCCACGATCACGTCACCGGCGCGCAGGCCCGAGGTGGCTGCGGGCCCCTGTGGCGACACCTGGGTGACCAGGGCGCCGATACGGCGCTCCAGCCCCAGCGAGTCGGCGATATCGGAAGTCACGGCCTGCAACTTGGCGCCGAGCCAGGGCCGCTGCACCCTCGTGCCCTTGATGGCCGACTGGACGACCTGCGAGACCATATTGGAGGGAATGGCGAAGCCGATGCCATGCGAAGCGCCGGTGCGGGAATAGATGGCGGAGTTGACGCCCACCAGACGGCCGTTCATGTCCACCAGCGCGCCGCCGGAGTTGCCCGGATTGATAGCCGCATCGGTCTGGATGAAGAACTGGTAGTCGGAGACGCCGACGCGGGTTCGGGCAAGAGCGGAAACGATGCCGCTGGTCACGGTCTGGCCGACGCCGAAGGGATTGCCGATGGCGAGCACGAGATCGCCCACCTCCAGGCTCTCGGAGTCGTCGAACTCGAGATAGGGGAACTGCTCTCCATTGGCCTCGACGCGCAGCACGGCAAGGTCGGTCTGCTCGTCCTTGAGCACCACCCTGGCCTCGAACTCGCGCGCATCGGACAACGCCACCTTGATCTCGCCTTCCTCGCCACCCTTGATGACGTGGTAGTTGGTGACGATGACGCCTTCGGGGCTGACGATGACGCCGGAGCCCAGCGAATTCTGAACGCGATCGCGCGGCATGCCGAAGCTGCGGCCGAAGAAGTCGCGGAAGAAAGGGTCATTGAGGAAGGGCGAGACCTGCTGCCTGACGCGCTTGCGCACATAGACGTTGACCACGGCCGGAGCCGCCCGCTTCACGATGGGCGCGAAGGACAGCCGCACTTCTTCCTGGCTCGCCGGGGCGCGGCGGTCCTGGGCCTGCGCCCCCACGGCGGCGGCGAAAGCCAGAACGAGAACCGCGAAGAGGCTTGCCGCGCGCGCGGTCATTCGAGTGGCCGTAAAGATCATCAGAGCCTGCCTTGCTGGTGTTCCCGGCTGCTGCGAGTCCATTATCCGGCGCAGTTTGGCAAAACTGGCCCGGACAAAAAAGGGCGGCCTACCGGCCGCCCCCCGTATACGGTTCTCCGCTCTCGCGGGAGCACGTCAGGCCGCGGCCTGAGCCTTCTCGGCCTCGTCCTCGACCCGCTCCGGCACCGGACCGGAATCCTGGCCCTTGGCCGACTCGTCACGGTCCACCAGCTCGATCACCGCCACCGGCGCGGAGTCGCCATAGCGGAAGCCGGCCTTCAGCACGCGCGTATAACCGCCCGGACGATCCTTGTAGCGGGGTCCCAGCACCTCGAAGAGCTTCTTGACCATGGCCTCGTCACGCAGGCGCGAGGCAACCAGCCGGCGCGCATGCAGGTCGCCGCGCTTGGCCAGCGTGATCAGCCGCTCGACGACGCGCTTGAGGTCCTTCGCCTTGGGCAGCGTGGTGACGATCTGCTCGTGCTTGACGAGCGCCGCGGCCATGTTGGCGAACAGCGCCGTGCGATGGCTGGCGCTGCGGTTCAACCGCCGTCCGGTCCTGCGATGACGCATGACAATCTCCCTTGAATTCGCCCGGGCGCCGCAGCGCTCAGTAATGATCCTCGAAGCGCTTGGCCAGGTCCTCGATGTTCTCCGGCGGCCAGTTCGGCACTTCCATACCCAGATGCAAGCCCATGCCGGCGAGCACTTCCTTGATCTCGTTGAGCGACTTGCGGCCGAAGTTCGGCGTGCGGAGCATCTCCGCCTCGCTCTTCTGGATCAGGTCGCCGATATAGACGATGTTGTCGTTCTTCAGGCAGTTGGCCGAGCGGACCGACAGCTCGAGCTCGTCCACCTTCTTGAGCAAGGCGGCGTTGAACTCCAGCTCGGGCTGGCGCTCGTCGACGACCTCCTTCTTCGGCTCCTCGAAATTCACGAAGACCGAGAGCTGATCCTGCAGGATGCGGGCGGCCAGCGCCACGGCGTCATCGGGGCGCACGGAACCGTCCGTCTCGATGTCCATGATCAGCTTGTCATAGTCGAGAATCTGGCCCTCGCGGGTGTGCTCGACGCGGTAGGAGACCTTGCGCACGGGGCTGTAGAGGCTGTCCACCGGGATAAGGCCCACCGGCGCATCGTCCGGACGGTTGCGCTCGGCCGGCACATAGCCCTTGCCGAGGTTGGCGGTGAACTCCATGCGGATGGAGGCGCCCTCGTCCAGCGTGCAGATCACGTGATCGGGGTTGAGGATCTCGACGTCGGAGGAGGCCTCGATGTCGCCGGCGGTGGCGACGGCGGGGCCTTCCTTCTTCAGGATCATCCGCTTCACGCCCTCGGAATGCTGGCGCAGCGCGATCTCCTTGATGTTCAGCACCACGTCGGTCACGTCCTCGCGAACGCCCGGGATCGAGGAGAATTCATGCAACACGCCGTCGATGTGCATGGTCGTTATGGCCGAGCCCTGCAGCGACGACAGCAGGATACGGCGCAGCGCATTGCCGAGCGTCAGGCCGAAGCCGCGTTCGAGCGGCTCGGCAACCACGGTGGCCATGCGGCCGGGCTGGAGACCGGGCGTGATTTGCAGCTTGGCGGGCTTGATCAGATCTTGCCAGTTCTTCTGTAGCACTGCGGACCTCTTTGTACCTGTGCGTGCGGCGCCTCGCGGCCTGCCGGGAAGACGGCAGGCCCGGCGCTCGATGAATTCAGACGCGCCGGCGCTTGCGCGGACGGCATCCGTTGTGGGCGATGGGCGTCACGTCCTTGATCGAGGTGATGGTGAAGCCGGACGAAGACAGACCACGCAGGGCGGATTCACGGCCGGAACCCGGACCGCGAACCTCGATCTCGAGATTCTGCATGCCGTGCTCCTTGGCCTTGCGGCCCGCGTCCTCGGCAGCGACCTGGGCGGCATAGGGGGTCGACTTGCGCGATCCCTTGAAGCCCATCGTGCCGGCCGACGACCAGGAGATGGTGTTGCCCTGAGCGTCGGTGATCGTGATTACGGTGTTGTTGAACGAAGCGCTCACATGAGCGACGCCGGAGGTGATGTTCTTCTTCTCGCGGCGGCGAACTCTCGTCTTGTCCTTGGCCATCTGTTCAGACTTTCCAGTTCCTGCAATCCGGTCGCGGGCCCAGCCCAGCCGGCGGTTATTTCTTCTTGCCGGCGATCGGCTTGGCCGGACCCTTGCGGGTGCGGGCGTTGGTGTGGGTGCGCTGGCCGCGAACGGGCAGGCCGCGGCGGTGACGCAAGCCGCGATAGCAGCCCAGGTCCATTAGCCGCTTGATGTTCATCGCCACGTCGCGGCGGAGGTCGCCCTCCACCACATAGTCGCGGTCGATGGTCTCGCGGATCTGGATCACCTCGTTCTCGGTCAACTGGTTCACGCGGCGCTCCGGCGGAATGTTCACCTTGGCGCAGATGTCCTTGGCGAACCTGTCGCCAATGCCGTGGATATATGTCAGGGCGACCTCGACGCGCTTGTTCGTCGGGATGTTAACGCCAGCGATACGGGCCAATTCTCACTCTCCGTCCATCAATTGCGCGCCAGGGGCCGCATTTTGCTCTTGCAGGGGGCCAGAAAGCCCCAATAAACAACAACAAACGCAGAAAGACCGGCTTCCGGCAGTCGGCGCGCCACCGGGGACCGATCTCTTCTTCCACAAAGAATGCGCTCTTCTAGCGGATTCCCGGGATTTCCGTCAACCACCGTGACGGAAAAACGTCTGACTTTCCTTCACTTGCCCAGGCCGTCCAGGGCCTGTTCGATTTCCTTGTTTACCGCCGGAATGGGCGCCATGCCGTCCACCGACTTCAGCTTGCCCCGGGCCTTGTAGTAACCGATCAGCGGCTCGGTCTGGGCGTGATAGGCCTTCAGACGGCTGCGCACGGTCTCCTCATTGTCGTCGGCCCGCCGGATGAAGTCCGTACTGCCGCATTTATCGCAGATTCCGGGCTTTTTCGGCTGCTTGTACTTGTCGTGGTAGCCCTCGCCGCACCTGGCGCAACTGAACCTTCCAGTGATGCGCTCGCACAAGGCATCGTCGTCAACCCGCATCTCGATCACGCCGTTGAGCGTTTTTTTCTTTTTCATCAACAGCTTGTCCAGCGCCTCGGCTTGCGCGACCGTACGCGGGAAGCCGTCGAGGATGAAGCCCCTGCCCAGATCCGGCTGATCGAGCCGCTCCGAGATGATGCCTACGACGACGTCATCGGGAACGAGTTCGCCCTGGTCCATCCTGGCCTTCGCCTGCCTGCCAATCTCCGTTCCGGCCGCGGCCGCGGCTCGCAGCATCTCTCCTGTGGATAGCTGAACAAGACCCCTGTGGTCCTCCAGCATCTTGGCCTGCGTGCCTTTGCCGGCTCCGGGTGGACCAAGCAGGATGATGTTCATCGCCTCCGCGCGCCCCGCAGCCGCGATCTCTTGATCAGGCCTTCGTACTGATGGGCAAGCAGGTGGCTCTGTATCTGGGCAACCGTGTCCATGGTGACGCTGACCACGATCAACAGCGACGTACCGCCAAAGTAGAACGGCACCGCCGCATAGGTGATGAGGAATTCCGGAAGTATGCAGACTACAGCCAGATATGCAGCGCCGGCCACAGTAATGCGAGTCAGCACATAGTCGATATATTCGGCCGTGCGCTCGCCGGGACGGATGCCGGGAATGAAACCGCCGTACTTCTTCAGGTTATCGGCGGTGTCCTTGGGATTGAACACCACAGCCGTGTAGAAGAAGGCGAAGAAGACGATCATGGCCACGTAAAGGCCGAGATAGAGCGGCTGACCGCGGCCCAGAAGGGCGTTGATCGTGTTGAGCCACTCCGGCCCCTGCCCCGCGCCAAAGCTGGCGAAGGTCGCCGGCAGCAGCAGCAGCGAGGAGGCGAAGATCGGCGGGATGACGCCCGCGGTATTGAGCTTCAGGGGCAGGTGCGACGACTCGCCCTGGAAGATGCGGTTGCCAACCTGCCGTTTTGGATACTGGACCAGCAGGCGCCGCTGGGCACGCTCCATGAAAACGATGAAGGCGACCACGACGATGGCCATGACGAACAGGCCGATGATCAGCGGCGTCGCGAGCGCGCCCTGGCGGCCGAGTTCAAGCGTCCCCACCAGGGCGGAGGGAATCTCCGCCACGATGCCGGCGAAAATGATCAGCGAGATGCCGTTGCCCACTCCGCGGGCGGTGATCTGCTCGCCAAGCCACATCAGGAAGACCGTGCCGCCGACGAGGGTGACGACGGTGGTGATGCGGAAGAACATGCCGGGGTCGGTGACGACGTTGCCGGCGCCCTCGAGGCCGACGGCAATGCCATAGCCCTGCAACGTGGCGAGGAACACCGTGCCGTAGCGGGTGTACTGGTTGATCTGCTTGCGGCCCTGCTCGCCTTCCTTCTTCAACTGCTCAAGCGTCGGCGAGACGGTAGTCAGAAGCTGGATAATGATCGAGGCCGAGATGTAAGGCATGATGTTCAGGGCGAAGATCGCCATGCGCCCCACGGCGCCGCCCGCGAACATGTTGAACATGCCGAGGATGCCCGCCTGGTTCTGGCGGAACACATCGGCAAGCGCCTCCGGATTGATGCCGGGGATCGGAATGTAGGTGCCCAGCCGGTAAACCAGCAGCGCGAGCACAGTGAACAAGATTCGCTGCTTCAGTTCGGTCGCCTTGGCGAAGGCGCCGAAATTCAGATTGGCTACGAGCTGTTCTGCCGCGGATGCCATGGGTCAGCTCCGTGAGGTTTGAGGTGTCGAACCGTCCCTCAATTTTCCGCCAGGACTACTTCTTGTCGCCCTTGGGCGCAGCCTTCCTGGCGGCAGGCTTCTTCGCAGGCTTCTTTTCCGCCTTCGGCTTGGCCTCGGCCTTCTTCTCAAGCCCGGCCTCCGCCTTGGCAGGCTTTTCGGCTTTCGGCGCCTTGGCGGGCTTTTCCGCCCTGGGAGCCTTGGCCTTCTTCTCGGAGGCGGGCTTGGAAGACTGCTTGGGCATGGGCACGATCGAAACCGATCCGCCCGCCTTCTCCACGGCCTTCACCGCACCTGCCGAAGCTCCAGTCACCTCGAAGGTCACCTTGGACTTCAGTTCGCCATTTCCAAGCAGGCGAACGCCGTCCCTGGCCCGGCGGATCACGCCGGCGGCGCGCAGGGCCTCGACGGAAACCGGCTTGCCGGCGTCGAGCTTGCCCGCGTCGATGGCGCTCTGAACCTTGCCCAGGTTCACGATATTGAACTTGCGGGCGAAGATGTTGTTGAAGCCGCGCTTGGGAAGGCGCATGTGGAGCGGCATCTGGCCGCCCTCGAAGCCATTGATGGCGACGCCGGTGCGGGCCTTCTGGCCCTTCACGCCCCGGCCGGCCGTCTTTCCGCGCCCGGAGCCTATGCCCCGGCCAACGCGGCGGCGCGTCTTGGCGGCGCCCTTGTTGTCCCTGATGTCGTTAAGCCGCATGGGTCCTGCTCCCGGCGATTACTTCTCGTCGACGATGCGGACGAGATGGGGAATCTTCTCGATCATGCCACGCACGGCGGGCGTATCCACCAGCGTGCGGCGGCGGTGCATCTTGTTCAGGCCAAGGCCGATCAGCGTCGCACGCTGGTCGGCGGGACGGCGGATCGGGCTGCCGATCTGCTCGACCGTCACCGTCTTGCCCGAGGTCTTCTTCTCATTCATATCCGGTCCTTCCCGTGCCCGCGTTCACAAATCCCGAACGTGCGATCAACCATCCGCAGCCGCGCCTTCGGTGGCGGCCTGGTCACGGCGGCGCGAGACGATGTCGCTGACCTTCTTGCCCCGGCGCGCCGCGACCGAGCGCGGGCTGTCCTCGTGCTTCAGGGCGTCGAATGTGGCGCGCACCAGGTTGTAGGGATTGGTGCTGCCGAGCGACTTCGCCACCACGTCGTGGATGCCGAGGGTCTCGAAGACGGCGCGCATCGGGCCGCCGGCGATGATACCGGTGCCCGCGGGGGCGGCGCGCAGCACCACCCTGCCCGCGCCATGACGGCCGGCGACATCGTGATGCAGCGTACGGCCCTCGCGGAGGGGCACGCGGATCATGTTGCGCTTGGCGGAGTCGGTCGCCTTGCGGATGGCCTCAGGCACCTCGCGGGCCTTGCCGTGGCCGAAGCCGACGCGCCCCTTCTGGTCGCCGACGACCACAAGCGCGGCGAAGCCGAAGCGGCGTCCGCCCTTGACCACCTTGGCGACGCGATTGATGTGGACGAGCTTGTCGACGAATTCACTGTCGCGGTCCTCGCGCTCGCCACGATCGCGCCCATGGCGCTCGCGTCCGCGGTCCTGTCCCTGACCCTTGCCTGGTGTGCGTGCCACCTCGATGATCCTTCCGTTACAATCCCTAGAAATTCAGACCGGCTTCACGCGCGCCGTCCGCCAGCGCCTTGACGCGGCCGTGATAGCGATAGCCGCCGCGATCGAAGATCACGTCCTTGACGCCGGCCTTGATCGCCCGCTCGGCGACCAGCTTGCCGACCGCCGAAGCGGCATCGACATCGGAGCCCTTGGGCTGCGACTTGCGGAAATCCGCCTCGATGGTCGACGCCTGGGCCACGGTATGCCCCTTCAGGTCGTCGATCACCTGCGCATAGATATGCTTCGACGAGCGAAACACCGACAGGCGCACCCGCCCGCTGCCCACGCGCTTGAGGGCCTTGCGAACCCGCAGGCGGCGGCCAGAAAATTTCTTGTTGCCCGTGCTCATGGCGCGCTCCGTTACTTCTTCTTGCCTTCCTTGCGGAAGATGTATTCGCCGGCGTACTTCACGCCCTTGCCCTTGTAGGGTTCCGGTGGCCGGTAGCGCCGGATCTCGGCGGCGACCTGCCCCACCTTCTGCTTGTCGATGCCGGAAATGACGATTTCCGTGGGCTTCGGCACTTCGACCTTGATGCCTTCCGGGATCGGGTAAGCGACCTCGTGGCTGAAACCGAGCTGGAGCTGGAGGTTCTTGCCCTGCAGCGCCGCGCGATAGCCCACGCCGTTGATCTCGAGCGACGTGGTGAAGCCCTTGGTCACGCCGTCCACCAAATTCGCCACCATGGTGCGCGACATGCCCCACATGGAACGGCCACGCTTGGTCTGCTCGCGCGGATCGACCTGAATGCCGTCGTCGGTCATCTTGGCGATCACCTCGTCAACGAGGACTGCCTTCAGCTCGCCCTTCGGTCCCTTCACGGAGACCTGCTGGCCATCGATCGTGGCGGTCACGCCCGAAGGGACAGCGACTGCCTTTTTTCCGATCCTCGACATCTCTCAAACCTCTTCGTCTTCAGCGCGCCGGGCTGTTCCCTAGAATACGCTGCACAGAACTTCGCCGCCGACATTCTCGGCGCGAGCCTTGGCATCCGACATCACCCCCTTGGGAGTGGACAGGATGGCGACACCCAGTCCGTTGGCGATGGTCGGCAGATCCTTCACCGAGGAATATACGCGCCGGCCGGGCGTGGACACACGGCGCAGGTCGCGAATAACCGGCGAGCCGTCGTAATATTTCAGCTCGATCTCGAACTCGGCCTTGCCGTTGTCGTACTCGACCTCGGCGTAACCACGGATATAGCCCTCGTCCTTCAGCACGTCGAGCACGCGCGCGCGCAGAGCGGACGCTGGCGTCGAAACCTTCGACTTCTTGCGCGACTGGGCGTTGCGGATGCGCGCGAGCATATCGCCAAGGGGATCGGTCATCGGCATGATCGTCTCTCCCTTACCAGCTCGACTTGACCATCCCGGGAATCAGGCCATTGGAGGCCATGTCCCGGAGCGCGATGCGCGACATCTTCAGCTTGCGATAGAAGCCGCGCGGACGGCCCGACACGTCGCAGCGATTGCGGATACGCGTCTTCGACGAGTTGCGCGGAAGCTGCGCCAGCTTGATGCGGGCAGCGAAACGTTCCTCGGCCGGAAAGCTCTGGTCTTTCGCGATCGCCTTCAGCTTCGCCCTGCGGCTTGCAAACTTCTTGACCAGCCGGCGGCGCTTCAGATTGCGCTCGATGGAGCTCGTCTTCGCCATTCAGTCCTCCTTGTTCCCGATCGCCGTTACTGGCGGAAGGGGAAATTGAAACCCTTGAGCAACGCACGCGCCTCGTCGTCGGTGGGCGCAGTGGTGCAGACAATCACGTCCATACCGAGAACCGACTCGACCTTGTCGTAGTCGATCTCGGGAAAGATGATGTGCTCCTTGATGCCGAGCGCATAGTTGCCGCGGCCGTCGAAACTCCTGGGGCTCAGGCCCCGGAAGTCCCTGACCCGCGGCAGCGCGATGTTCACCAGGCGGTCGATGAAATCGTACATGCGGGCCTTGCGCAGGGTGACCTTCGCGCCGATCGGCATGCCGTCGCGCACCTTGAAGGTGGCGATGGACTTGCGCGCGCGGGTGACCACGGGCTTCTGGCCGGCGATCATGGCGAGCTGCTCGGCGGCGGCGCGCACCTTCTTGGTGTCGTTCACGGCCTCGCCGACGCCCATGTTCAGCACGACCTTCTCCAGCCGCGGAATCTGCATGGGATTGGCGTAGTTGAACTGCTTCTTCAGCTCTTCGCGAAGCACGTCTTCATAGTGCTTCCGGAGCCGCGGTGTGTAGGCCTCAGCCATCGATCGTCTCTCCCGAGCGGCGTGCGACACGCACCTTTCGCCCGTCCTTCAGCGTCTTGAACCCGATCCTGGTCGGCTTGCCGTCCTTGGGGTCCTCGATCGCAAGATTGGAAATATGGATTGGCGCCTCGCGCACGATGATGCCGCCGTCCTGCTGCGGAGATTGCCGCTGATGACGGCGGATGTTGTTCACGCCCTGCACGATGGCGCGGTTCTCCTGCGGCAGCACCTTGAGCACCTGCCCGCCCTTGCCCTTGTCCTTGCCGGCGAGGACGACGACGTGATCGCCCTTCCTCAACTTCACCTTCGCCATCACAGCACCTCCGGCGCGAGCGACACGATCTTCATGTGCTTCTTGGCGCGCAATTCACGGGTCACGGGGCCGAAGATGCGCGTGCCGACCGGCTCGCCCTGGTTGTTCACCAGCACGGCGGCGTTGCGGTCGAAGCGGATGATGCTGCCGTCGGGGCGGCGCACGCCCTTCGCGGTGCGCACGACCACGGCCTTCATCACCTGACCCTTCTTCACACGGCCGCGCGGGATCGCCTCCTTGACGCTGACCACGATGATGTCGCCGACACTTGCATATTTCCGCTTGGAGCCGCCCAGCACCTTGATGCACATGACGCGGCGCGCACCGGAATTGTCGGCGACGTCGAGATTTGTCTGCATTTGAATCATGGTCTCAGACCTTTCAGTCCCGGCAACCTGTCCGGCCCTATGCCTTTACCAGCGCCCAGCGCTTCTTCCTGGAAACCGGCGCGCATTCCTCGATCCAGACCTGGTCGCCGACCTTGGCCTTGTTGGCCTCGTCATGGGCGTGATAGCGCTTGGTCCGGCGCACGGTCTTCTTCATCACCGGGTGCGTAAAACGGCGCTCGACCAGGACGACAATGGTCTTGTCGTTCTTGTCGCTGACGACGGTTCCCTGAAGTACTCGCTTCGGCATCTGATCTCACCTTGTCCGCGCTATTTCGCGGGCTTCTCCTGTTTCTGCTGCGCGATGGTCTTGATGCGGGCGATGTCACGCCGCACCTGACGCACACGCGCCGTATTCTCCAACTGCCCGGACGCACGCTGGAAGCGCAGGTTGAACTGCTCCTTCTTCAGCTTCACCAGCTCGTCGGCGAGCTGGTCGGGCGTCATGTCGCGGATTTCGGACGACTTCATCTCTCGGTTCCTCAATGCTGCTCGCCCAGGCGCGCCACCACGCGGGTGCGGATGGGCAGCTTGGCGGCGCCGAGGCGCAGGGCCTCGCGGGCGACGGTATCGGAGACACCGTCGATTTCGAACAGGATGCGGCCCGGATGCACGCGGACGCACCAGAACTCCGGCGTGCCCTTGCCCTTGCCCATGCGGACTTCGGTCGGCTTCTTGGAGACCGGCAGGTCCGGGAACACCCGAATCCACACGCGGCCCGCGCGCTTCATCTGGCGCGTCATGGCGCGGCGGGCAGCCTCGATCTGCCGCGCGGTCACGCGCATGGGTTCCTGGGCCTTGAGGCCGTGGGAACCGAAATTGAGCTCGGTCCCGCCCTTTGCGGTGCCCTTGATCCGGCCCTTGTGCGCCTTGCGGAACTTCGTGCGCTTGGGTTGCAGCATGGTCGTTGTCCTTCGTCGATCTCTTCAGGCCGGGCGTTACTGCGCAGCTCCGGCGCCCTCGCGGCGGCCACCGCCACCCGAACGGCCGCCCTCCTGGGCTTCCATCGCGCGGCGCTCCTGGGCCATGGGGTCGTGCTCGAGCACCTCGCCCTTGAACACCCAGACCTTGATGCCGATGATTCCGTAAGCCGTGCGGCCGAGCGCCGTGCCGTAGTCGATGTCGGCGCGCAGCGTATGCAGCGGCACGCGGCCCTCGCGATACCACTCCATGCGCGCGATCTCGGCGCCGCCGAGACGGCCGGAGCAGTTGATGCGGATGCCGAGCGCGCCAAGACGCATGGCCGACTGGACGGCGCGCTTCATGGCGCGGCGGAAGGCGACGCGGCGCTCGAGCTGCTGGGCAATGCCCTCCGCGATCAGCGTGGCGTCGATCTCGGGCTTGCGCACCTCGACGATATTCAGATGCACCTCGGACTGGCTCATGCGGGCGAGTTCGCCACGCAGCTTCTCGATGTCCTGGCCCTTCTTGCCGATCAGGATGCCCGGACGCGCGGTATGCACGGTCACGCGGCACTTCTTGTGCGGGCGCTCGATGACGATCTTCGAGATGCCGGCCTGTCCGCGGGTCTTGCGGATATGGTCGCGGATCTTGATGTCCTCATGCAGCAGGCGGGAATACTCGCCGCGATTGGCGTACCAGCGGGAATCCCAGGTGCGATTGATGCCGAGGCGCAGCCCGATCGGATTGACTTTCTGTCCCATCAAGCGGTCTCCTCGACTTGCCTGACCACCACGGTCAGTTGGGAAAACGGTTTCTCGATGCGACCGACACGGCCGCGCGCGCGGGGGCTGAAACGCTTCATAACCAGGTTCTTGCCGACGAAGGCCTCGGACACGACGAGCGAGTCCACGTCGAGGTTATGGTTGTTCTCCGCGTTGGCCACGGCCGACTGCAGCGTCTTCTTCACCTCGCGGGCGATCCGCTTGCGCGAGAAGGTCAGGTCGGCCAGCGCCAGATCCACCTTCTTGCCGCGGATGAGCTGCGCGACGAGGTTCAGCTTGCGCGGGCTGACGCGCAGGCTGCGCGTAATGGCGCGCGCCTCGTTGTCAGCCAGCCGGCGTTCTCTTTTCGGCTTGCCCATGACCTCAGCCCTTCTTCGCCTTCTTGTCTCCCGAATGGCCATGGTAGGTGCGGGTCGGCGCGAACTCGCCGAACTTGTGACCCACCATGTCCTCGGTCACGAGCACCGGAATGTGCTTGTGGCCGTTGTGCACGCCGAAGGTGACGCCGACGAACTGCGGAAGGATCGTCGAGCGACGGCTCCACGTCTTGATGATGGCGTTGGAGCCGCCCTGACGGGCCTTCTCCGCCTTCTTGAGCAGATACCCGTCGACGAACGGGCCTTTCCATACCGAGCGTGACACCGCGCAGTCTCCTTACTTCTTCTTCTTCCGCTGATGACGGCTGCGGAGAATGAATTTCGAGGTCGACTTGTTCGACCGGGTTTTCTTGCCCTTCGTCGGCTTGCCCCAGGGGCTGACCGGATGGCGGCCACCCGAGGTACGGCCCTCGCCGCCGCCATGGGGATGGTCGACCGGGTTCATGGCCACGCCACGGACGGCGGGACGCTTGCCCAGCCAGCGCGTGCGCCCGGCCTTGCCGATGACGACGTTCGAGTTGTCCGGGTTCGAGACCGCGCCGACGGTGGCCATGCAGCGGGCATGGACCATGCGGGTCTCGCCGGAGTTCAGCCGCAGGATGGCATAGCCGCCATCGCGGCCGACAAGCTGCACATAGGTGCCGGCGGCGCGGGCGATCTGGCCGCCCTTGCCTTCCTTCATCTCCACGTTGTGGACGATGGTGCCGATCGGCATGTTGGCAAGGCGCATGGCATTGCCCGGCTTGATGTCGGCCTTTTCGCCGGAGACCACGGTGTCGCCCGGAGCCAGACGCTGCGGCGCCAGGATGTAGTTCAGCTCGCCGTCCTCATACTTGATGAGCGCAATGAAGGCGGAGCGGTTGGGATCGTACTCCAGGCGCTCCACGCTGGCGGGCATGTCGAACTTGGCACGCTTGAAGTCCACCTTGCGGTAGAGACGCTTGTGGCCACCGCCGCGGCGGCGCGCGGTGATGCGGCCGTGGTTGTTGCGGCCGGCCTTCTTGGTCAGCCCTTCCGTGAGGGACTTGACCGGCTCGCCCTTCCACAGATGGCTGCGGTCGACCAGCACCAGCTGGCGCTGGCCGGGTGTCGTGGGTTTGAATGTTTTCAGTGCCATCGTCGGATTCCTTCGAGCGCCTTACAGACCGGTGGTCACGTCGATGCTCTGACCTTCCTCGAGCGTCACGATTGCCTTCTTGACGTCCGAGCGGCGGCCGAGCTGGCCACGGAAGCGCTTGAATTTTCCCTTCCGGTTCAATGTATTGACCGCCTTGACCTTGACCTCGAACAGCGCCTCGACGGCGGCCTTGATCTCGGGCTTGGTGGCGGTGTCGCGGACGTTGAACACCACCTGATTGTTCTCCGAGGCCATGGTCGATTTCTCGGTGATGGCCGGGGAGAGGATCACATCGAATGCGTCGAGCTGCTTCATGGGTCCGTTCCTCAAGCCGCCTTGGCCTTGGGCTTCGCCTTGGCCTTCGCCGCGTCAGCGAAACGCTCCGTGATCGCGTCGATGGCGGCCCTGGTCAGCACCAGCTTGTCGCGGCGCAGGATGTCGTAGACATTCAGGCCCTGCACCGGCAGCACGTCGATGCCGGGGATGTTGCGGGCCGCGAGGCCCACATTCTTCTCCACCTCGGCGCCATCGATGATCAGGGCGGAGCCCAGGCCGAGCTTTCCGAACTGCTTCTTCAGCGCGCCGGTCTTGCCGTCCTTGCTCTCAAGCTTCTCGATCACCACGAGCGCGTCCGCCTTCGCCTTGGCCGACAGGGCATGGCGAAGGGCGAGCGCCCTCACCTTCTTCGGCAGATCGTGGGCATGGCTGCGCACGGCCGGGCCGAAGGCCTTGCCGCCGCCGCGGAACTGGGGAACCTTGCGGTCGCCGTGGCGGGCCTGGCCGGTGCCCTTCTGCTTGTACATCTTCTTCGTGGTGCCCTGTATCTCGGAGCGGCCCTTGGTCTTGTGGGTGCCCGCCTGCCGCCTGGACAACTGATAGCGCACCATGCGCTGCAGGAGGTCGGGGCGCGGCTCGAGGCCGAACACATGCTCGGGAAGATCCACGGTGCCCGCCTTCTTGGCGTCGAGGGTTGTGACGTCGGCCTTCATGACACTCATTCCTTACCGGCTTCCGGGGCCGCGTCGGTCTCGGGCGCCTCAGCGGGAGCGGCTTCGGCCTTCTTCTCGGCACCGCCGGCGGCGGGACGGAAGGAACCCGGCGTCGGCACGCCCTCGGGCAGCTTCTTCTTGACGGCGTCGCGCAGCAGCACCCAGCCGCCCTTGGCGCCGGGAACGGCGCCATGGACCATGATCAGGCCGCGCTCCTTGTCGGTCTTGACCACCTTCAGGTTGAGCGTGGTGACCCGGCGGTCGCCCATGTGGCCGGCCATCTTCTTGCCCTTGAACACCTTGCCGGGATCCTGGCGCTGTCCGGTCGAGCCATGGCTGCGATGGCTGATCGACACGCCATGGGTGGCGCGCAGGCCGCCGAAATTGTGCCGCTTCATGGCGCCGGCGAAGCCCTTGCCGATGCTGGCGCCGCAGGCGTCCACATACTGGCCCTCGATGAAATGGTCCGCGGTGATCTCCGCGCCCACGTCGATCATGTTCTCCGGGCTGACGCGGAACTCGACCATGCGGCGCTTGGGCTCAACCTTCGCCACGGCGAAATTGCCCCGCTCCGCACGAGTCACGTTCTTGGGCTTGCGCGTGCCGGCGCCGAGCTGGAGCGCGGCATAGCCGTTCTTCTCCGGCGTGCGCTGCGCCACGACCTGGCAGTTGTCCAGCTTGAGCACGGTGACGGGGACATGTTCTCCCGCATCGGTGAAGATGCGGGTCATTCCCAGCTTCTGTGCAATTACACCCGACCTCATGGGTCCGATCCTCAGTTTCCTCGGCCGCAACCGTTTAGAGCTTGATTTCGACGTCGACACCGGCAGCCAGGTCGAGCTTCATCAGCGCGTCCACGGTCTGCGGCGTCGGGTCGATGATGTCGAGAAGACGCTTGTGCGTGCGCATCTCGAACTGTTCACGGCTCTTCTTGTCGATATGCGGCGAACGGTTGACGGTGAACTTCTCGATCCGCGTCGGCAGCGGAATCGGTCCGCGAACCTCCGCGCCGGTGCGCTTCGCGGTATTCACGATCTCCTTCGTGGAGGCGTCGAGAATGCGATGGTCGAACGCCTTCAGCCGGATGCGGATATTTTGCTGTTGCATGTCAGTTCACCCACGGGCCCCGAAAGGGAGCCGTTTGCCTTACTCGATAATGGACGCGACGACGCCTGCGCCGACGGTGCGGCCGCCCTCGCGGATGGCGAAGCGAAGCTTCTCCTCCATGGCGATCGGCACGATCAGCTCCACCGTCATGGCGCAGTTGTCGCC
>JBFWSL010000032.1:0-21098 GCA_050248375.1 Hyphomicrobiales bacterium
CGGCCTCCTCCGTGTCCGCCTCGGCCTGGCTGAACCCGGCCATGGCCGTCTTCACGGCGGCGCCAAGCGCCTCGATGTCGCCGCCCCCGTCGGGCGCGGCGTCGAGCGCGGCGAGCCGCGTGCTGATGTCGTCGTCCTGCGCGGCGAGCCTGGCGAGGCGGGCTTCCTCCGCCGCGATGGTCTGCTCGATCTGCCGCCGCCGCGCGCGCGCGTCCGCCAGTTCGCCGGTCAGCGCCGAAAGCGCCTCCTCCACCTGGGCCAGCGCCTCCGCGCGGGCCTCGGCCTCCGCCTTGGCCCGGGGCGCGGCATCCTCGCGCTCGGCTTCCTCCGCTTCCAGCTTCTCCGCTTCCGCGGCGAGGCTCGCCATCATCTCCCTGGCTTCCTCGAGCGACTGCCGCTCGCGTTCCAGGTCCCGTTCGAGCTGTGTCTCGCGGTTCTTCAGTTCCTCGAGCCGCATCTGGTTGCGCTTCTCTTCCTCCTCCAGCGTGTCGCGCGCCACCGTCAGGCGCTGCAGCACCGCGGCGCGCACCGCCTCGTCGTCGCGCAGCGGCTGCATGGCGTCGGAGGACTCGGTCTGCGCCCGCAGCGCCTCGGCTTCCGCCCTGGTGAGTTCCGCCGCATTGCGCGTGGAAGCCTGCAGCGCCTCTTCCGAGGTCTGTACCAGCTCGCAGGCGGCCGTCCACTGCAGGTGCATCTGCAACGCTTCCTGCTTGCGGATTTCCTCGGAGACTTCCTTGTATTTGCGCGCCTGGCGCGCCTGGCGCTTCAGGCTGTTCAACTGGGTGGTGAGCTGGCCGGTGACGTCCCTCAGCCGCTCCATGTTGGCTTCCGCGGCCTTCAGGCGCAGCTCCGCTTCGTGGCGGCGGCTGTGCAGGCCGGCGATGCCCGCGGCATCCTCCAGCACGCGGCGGCGGTCCTGCGGCTTGGCGTTGACGATCTCGCCGATGCGCCCTTGCCGCACGAGGGCGGGGGAGCGCGCGCCGGTCGCCGCGTCCTCGAACAGCAGCCGCACGTCGCGCGCGCGCACGTCCTTGCCGTTGACCTTGTAGGCGGAGCCCACCTCGCGCTCGATGCGGCGCGTGACCTCGACCACGTCGCCGTCATTGAACTCGGCCGGAGCCTTGCGGGCGGAATTGTCGATGAACAGCGTCACCTCGGCCATGTTGCGGGCCGGGCGGTTCTGCGTGCCGTTGAAGATCACGTCTTCCATGGCCGAGCCGCGCATGCTCTTGAACGACGTCTCGCCCATCACCCAGCGCAGCGCTTCCAGCAGGTTGGACTTGCCGCAGCCGTTGGGGCCGACGATGCCCGTCAGCCCGGGCTCGATCACCAGTTCGGTCGGTTCGACGAAGGACTTGAAGCCCAGAAGCCTCAATCGCGAAATATGCACGTGCGCAATCCTGTGGATAGGCGCCCTGGCGGCGCTGATTCGAAACCGGAGAATGAAACAGCAGGAAGTGCGAAACTAAGGCGGATCCTAGCCGGTCAGCGGCCGGATCATCGCCTCCATCTCCTCGAATGTGAGAACCCCGCGCACCTTCTTGCCGTTTATGAAGAAGGTCGGCGTCCCCACGACACCGAACTGACGTCCCCGCTCTTTCACCCACACAAGCCCGTCGATTATCGTTTGATTCGCGAGGCAACTGTCAAACTTATCGCGTTTCATCCCCGTCTGAGACGCCACCTTGAAGATCGCGTCGGGGCGCACTTCCTGCGAAATCCACACATCCCGCTGCACCAGGAACTTGTCGAACAGGACGAAATAATCCTTCTCCGGGGCGCAGCGGCTCACCACGGCCGCCGCCGCCGCCGTGCGGCCGATGGGGAATTCCCGCACGATGTATTTGACCTTGCCGGTGTCGATATAGGCCTTCTTCAGCTTCGGGTAGGTGGTCTGGTGGAACTGGCTGCAATGGGGGCAGGTGAGAGACGCGTATTCGATGATGGTCACCGGCGCGTCGGCCTTGCCGAGGAACTTGTCGCCGAGCGGGCCTTCCTTCATCAGTTCCGCCAGCGGCACCTCGTTGGGGTCCGTTGCGCCCGCCGTCTCCTTGCTGGCGTTGCCGGTGCTGCAGCCCGTGAGGGCGGCGGCCGCGCCGGCGGCCGCCATCCCGGCGAGAAAGCTGCGGCGAAGCACGGTCACGGCTCGATCTCCAGGCGTAAGGGCCGCTCAGCCCTTCAGGAACGGCTCGAGCACCCTGTCGAGCTCGGCGCTGTCGCGGATGCCCTTCACCATCTGCCCGTTGATGAAGAATGTCGGCGTGGAGTTGACGCCGAACTTCTCCGCCGCGCGCTGCCGCGCGTCGCCGATGCCCTTCACGATCTCGGTGTTGTTCAGGCAGTCCTCGAAGGTCTTTTCCGTGAATCCCGCCTGCTTGGCGATGCTGAACAGCCGGTCGCGCGGCTCGCCTTCGCCGAAAGCCCACACATTCTGGCGGTCGTACATGAGTTCGACCAGCGGGTAGTACCTGTCCGGACCGGCGCAGCGCGCCACCGCGAAGCCCGCGAAGGCGAGCTTGTCCAGCGGGAACTCGCGCACGATGTACTTCACCTTGCCCGTGTCGATGTACTTGCTCTTCAGCGTGGGCAGCACGTCCTTGTGGAAGGCCGCGCAATGCGGGCAGGTGAGGGAGGAATACTCGATGAACGTCACCGGCGCGTCCTCGGAGCCCTGGTGCAGGTCCGGCAGCGTGCCGGCTGTCATGACGGAGTCCTTGCCGCCAAGGAGGTCCTGACCGAGGAAATACCATCCCGCTCCCGCGGCCGCCGCGACCGCGAGGCCGCCGATGACAAGGGTCCGGCGGGAAATGCCGGAACTGCTGGAAGCCGTGGAAGTGCTCAAGGGACCTGCTCCTGCTCGAATGACAAAGGCCACCCGTCGAGATCGCGGGCGGCTGCGCTGATGGCCGCTACATTCCGATATTAAGGGGGGCGAAGGCAAGCCCGGCCTCCCCGCGCTCACACCCCTGTGTTGCCGGGCCCCATGTTGCCGGCCCTCATGTTACCGGCCCCCATGTTGCCGCCCACGTCAGGCCTTGCCGATCGTGGCGCCCAGGCGGCCAAGCGCCTTGCCGAGACCGGCGTTGTCAAAACCGGGAACCGGCTCCGCCGCGGCCGGGCGCGGCCGGGGCTTTTCCGCCTTCGGCCGCCGCTTTGCGCTCCCGATCGGGGCTTGCACGATGCGCAGCTCGGTGATGGCGCCATAGCCGAAATAGCCGTTGATGCGCTCCAGGATCTGCGCCGCCATGAACTGCACCTCGATGGCGCGCGGCCCGTCCGCCCGCAGCACCAGCGTCGCGCCCCGGCGCTGGCCCCTGCCTGTCACCGGTTCCTCCGCGACGGCGTCCGCCTCGTTGCGGCGCGGCCACATGATCTTCTCCGGCCGGGTGAAGGAGGCGAGGTCCGCGCCCGCGATCTGCGGCCAGTCCGTCAGCAGCGCCGCCGAGGGAAAGCCGTGCGAGCGGAACACCGCCTTGACGATGTCCGGCACGAAGGACGACACCGCCCTGACCGTGCGCGGCTTCCGCCTGGCTGTGGGAGAGTTGCTCATCGCCTGCTGCTTGCTCTTGCGCGGGTTTTTCCCGCTGCTAAGCCTTTAGCATGGACATGTGGCAGGCGCGAGGCGCGAAGACGGCACGGGGAAAGCGCGGGGATAACCCGGTCCCGGCGCGGGTGGCTCCGCTGCTGCTCGCCTGGTACGACCGCTCGCGCCGCCGCTTGCCCTGGCGAGCGCCGCCGGGCGGGACCGCCGATCCCTACCGCGTCTGGCTGAGCGAGATCATGCTGCAGCAGACCACCGTCAAGGCGGTCGCGCCCTATTTCGAGGCTTTCCTCAGGCGCTGGCCGGACGTCGCCGCGCTGGCCGCCGCGCCGCTGGACGACATCCTCGCCGCCTGGGCGGGGCTTGGCTATTACACCTGCGCCCGCAAGCTGCACGAATGCGCCCGCGCGGTCGTGCAGCGCCATGGAGGCCGTTTCCCCTCCACCGAGGCCGGACTGCTTGAACTGCCCGGCATCGGCCCCTACACGGCGGCGGCCATGGCGGCGATCGCCTTCGGGCGGCCCGCCACCGTGGTTGACGGCAATGTGGAGCGGGTGGTCTCGCGCCTTTTCGCGGTGGAGACGCCGCTGCCGGACGCCAAGCCCGGGTTGCGCGCGCTGGCCGCCAGCATCGCCTCCGATACGCGCCCCGGCGATTTCGCCCAGGCCATGATGGACCTCGGCGCGACCGTCTGCCGGCCGCGGGCGCCCGCATGCGCCATCTGCCCGCTCATCGGAATCTGCGCGGCCCGCCGGAAGGGCCTGCAGGCCGAGCTGCCCCGCCGCCGCCCGAAGCCGGAAAAGCCGCTGCGCCGCGGCGTGGCCTTCCTCGTCCTGCGCCGCGACGGAGCGGTGCTGCTGCGCCGCCGTCCGGACAAGGGGCTGCTCGGCGGCATGCTCGAGGCGCCGTCAACGCCGTGGCAGGCGGAAATGCCCGGCGACCCGCTGGCCAGCGCTCCCGTCGCCGCCCGCTGGCGCAAGACGGACGGCACGGTGCGCCACACCTTCACGCATTTTCACCTGGAGCTGGAAGTCTGGCGCGCCGACGTCGCCGCCTCCTCGCGCGTAGCCGCACGGGCCGCGCCCGGGCGCTGCCTGTGGATCCCGCGCGATGAACTTGAGGACGCGGCCCTGCCCAGCGTCATGCGCAAGGTCATCGCCCACGGGCTTGGCTGACGCGCACCGGGCCGCGCGGACCGGCCCGCACCGACCGGCCCTCGCCGGACCCCGGCTTTCGCCGGGGTTTCGTTCTTCTATGAGGCCGGGCAATGATTATGAGGCCGGGCAACGATCTCCGAAACCCCGGCGCAGGCCGGGGGGTCGTCAGGCTGCGGGACAGAGAGGATACGAAACCCCGGCGAAAGCCGGGGTCCAGCGAAAGACGCAAGAGCGCTTGCCGCGCGGTCAGTTCATGCCGAGCTGTTCGCGCGCCCTGTCGCGCAGCTCGTCGATGGGTTTCAGCTCGCCGCCGGCGTCGAAATGCCAGAAGGTCCAGCCGTTGCACGCCTGCGCGCCCTGCACATGCGCGCCGATCTTGTGGATGGAGCCGCGCTCGCCGTCGCAGGCGATGGTGCCGTCGGCGCGTACCCTTGCCAGATGCCGCGCGCGCGGGTCGTAGAGCTTGGCTCCCGGCGTGAGCATGCCGAGTTCCACGATCATGCCAAAGGGCACGCGGGGAGCCGCGCGCTTGCCGCGTGAAAGCTCCACGTCCTCCACCGGCAGCGGCAGGATGGCGTCGATGCGCTGGACGGCGGCCTGCGCGTAATCGGCGTCGCGCTCGATGCCGATCCAGTGGCGGCCGAGCCGCTTGGCCACGGCCGCGGTGGTGCCCGTGCCGGAGAAGGGGTCGAGCACCACGTCGCCGGGCGAAGACGCCGCCAGCAGCACGCGCGCCAGCAGCGCCTCGGGCTTCTGGGTCGGGTGCGCCTTGCGTCCGGAGGAGTCCTTCAGCCGTTCGGAGCCCGTGCAGATCGGGAACAGCCAGTCCGAGCGCATCTGCAGGTCGTCGTTCAGCGCCTTCATGGCGTCGTAGTTGAAGGCGTAGCGGGACTCCGCCTCCCGCGCCGCCCAGATCAGGGTTTCATGGGCGTTGGTGAAACGCCGCCCCCGGAAGTTCGGCATCGGGTTGGTCTTGCGCCAGATCACGTCGTTCAGGATCCAGTAGCCCAGGTCCTGCATGGCCGCGCCGACGCGGAAGATGTTGTGATAGCTGCCGATGACCCAGATGGCCCCGTCGGGCTTCAGCAGCCGGCGGCAGGCGGCGAGCCACTCCCGCGTGAAGCGGTCGTAGTCGGAAAAGCTGGAGAATTTGTCCCAGTCGTCGTCGACGCCGTCCACCCGGGTGTTGTTCGGGCGCAGCAGCTCGCCGTCGAGCTGGAGGTTGTATGGCGGGTCGGCGAAGACGAGATCGACGCTTCCCTCCGGCAGCCGCGCCATTTCGGCGATGCAGTCCCCGACGATTACACGGTCGAGCACAGCCGCGCATGGCGGCCGTTTCCCCTTACTCATGACCTGGTCCCCGATACGCATTACTGACGGACCCCAGGGGGCCCGGCACAGACTGCAGTGTCGCTTGCCCTTGGTAAAGGGGGACTTAATCAGCCAGCGAGGCGGATCCGGGTCGCCTCCAGGGCCATCCGCACCGGCGCGAAGGAGCGCCGGTGGTGGAGCGTGGCCCCGTGTTCGCGCAGCGCCCTGGTGTGCCCGGGCGTGCCGTAGCCCTTGTTGCTGGACCAGCCGTAGAGCGGAAACTCCTCGTGCAGCTCGCGCATGACCCGGTCGCGGGCCACCTTGGCCACGATCGAGGCGGCGGCGACGGTGACGGAGAGCCCGTCGCCGCCGATCAGCGCTTGCGAGGGGCAGGGCAGCCCGGTGGGGCAGCGGTTGCCGTCGATCAGCGCCGCCGCTGGCGCCGCCGGCAGCCGCGACACCGCGAGCGCCATCGCCATCAGGCTCGCCTGCAGGATGTTCTCCCGGTCGATGGTCTCCACGTCGGCGAAGGCGATGCCGACCCATGCCGTTCGCATGATCTCGGCATAGAGCGTCTCGCGCGTCTCCGCGGTCAGCTTCTTGGAATCGTCGATGCCGGCCGGGATGTGCTTCGGGTCGAGGATCACCGCCGCCGCGAACACCGGGCCGGCGAGGGGCCCGCGGCCCGCCTCGTCCACGCCGCAGACGAGCCCGCCCGCGGATTTCGCCAGCGCCCGCTCATGCCGCAGCGATGGCCTGCCGGCCGGTTGGCCGTTCCCCGAATCTTTCGCGCCGCCCATGGGCGCAGCCTGCAACAGCCAGCGCCCGTCCGCAACGCCGGGGCGGCTCTTACAGCAGTTTCAGTTGCTGGCCCCTGGCCACCGGCTTCACGAACAGATCCCGGCGCAGCCGCAGATGCTTGCGGTCGAGGCCGAGCCTGTGCACGGCCATTTCGAAGCGCCGGCCGATCTGCCAGGCATAGGGGCCGGTGCCGCGCATGCGCTCGCCCCACTCCGCGCGGTAGTCCTTGCCGCCGCGCGTGGAGCGCACCAGGGACATCACCTTCCTCGCCCGGTCGGGGAAGTTTTCCTCCAGCCACTCCCGGAACAGGTCGGCGATCTCCAGCGGCAGCCGCAGCAATACGTAGCCCGCTTCCGTTGCTCCCGCCGCTTTGGCGCGGGTGAGGATGGCCTCGATTTCCGGATCGGTCAGCCCGGGCACCACCGGCGCCACCATCACCGCCGCGGGCACGCCCGCCGCGGCGAGCTTCTCGACCGCCTCCAGCCGCTTCTCCGGCGTGCTGGCGCGCGGCTCCATGGCCCGGGCCAGCCGGCGGTCCAGCGTGGTGACCGAGATGGCCACCTTCACCAGGCCCTTGCGCGCCATGGCCGACAGGATGTCGAGATCCCGCAGCACCAGCGCCGACTTGGTGACGATGCCCACCGGATGGTTGCAGCGCTCCAGCACCTCCAGCACCGAACGGGTGATGCGGTACTTGCGCTCGATGGGCTGGTAGGGGTCCGTGTTGGTGCCGAGCGCCAGCGTCTCGGGCTCGTATCCGGGCGCGGAGAATTCCTTCTCCAGCGCTTCCGCCGCGTTCACCTTGGCGGTCAGCTTCGTCTCGAAATCGAGCCCCGGCGAATAGCCCAGATAGGCGTGGGTCGGCCGGGCATAGCAGTAGATGCAGCCATGCTCGCAGCCGCGATAGGGGTTGAGCGACCGGTTGAAGCCGATGTCGGGCGACGTGTTGGTGGTGATGATGCGTCTGGCGCGCTCCTCGCGCACCTGGGTGGCGAAAGCCTCGAGTTGCTCAAGCGAGTCCCAGCCGTCGTCCGTTTCCACCCGCCGCTCGCGTTCGTAGCGGCCGGTGATGTTGGACTGGGCGCCACGCCCGCGGCGCCGGTCCTGCTGCACGGGCAGGCCGGTCGAGGGATCGTAGGTATCGCCGCGAGGGACTGGGCTGGAGACTGGCATGGGGACATCTTGGCACAGCCATAAGAACAAAACAAGAACATTATAAACCATCGCCGAAGGCGCAACTTGTTGGGAGAGATGAAGCCGGTATAGTCCCGCCCATGCTTTCCGTGGTTATTCCGACCCTGAACTCCGAGCGCACCCTCACGCGCACCCTTGCCGCCCTGGTCCCGGCGACCGTGGAAGGGGTGGTCCGCGAGGTCATCATCGTCGATGGCGGCTCGGACGATGCCACCGCCGAGATCGCCGACCTTGCCGGAGCGGATTTCATATCGGCCCGCCAGGGAAGGGGCGGTCAGCTCGCCCGCGGCAGCTCCCATGCCCGCGCCGAATGGCTGCTGTTCCTGCATGCCGACACCGTGCTGTCTCCCGGCTGGTGGGACGAGGTCGCCGCCTATATCTCGAAGGTGCAGAGCGGCGACGTGCCGATGGCTGCCGCCTCCTTCCGCTTCGCGCTGAACGATTTCGGCCTGAAGCCGCGCCTGCTGGAATGGATGGTCGCGCTGCGTTGCGCCGTCCTGCGGCTGCCCTATGGCGACCAGGGCCTGCTGATCAACAAGCAGCACTACCGCCGCGTGGGAGGCTACCGCGACATGCCGTTGATGGAGGACGTGGACATCGTCCGGCGCATCGGCTGGCGCGGCATGACCTTCCTGCGCAGCATCGCCGTGACCAGCGCGGTGCGCTACCGGGAGGAAGGCTATATCCGCCGCGTCATGCGCAACTTCGCCTGCCTCTCGCTCTATTATCTCCGTGTCCCGCCGAAGACGCTCGTCCGCCTCTACGGCTGAAGGCCGTCGGCGGCGGTCCGCCGGTCCGACCCTCGCCATCATGGTCAAGGAGCCGCGCCTCGGCGCGGTGAAGACGCGGCTTGCCCGCCAGATCGGACCGGCCGGCGCCATGCGCTTCTGCCGCTCCGCCTGCGCCGCCATCCTCGCCCGGCTCTCTCGCGACCCCCGCTGGCGCACGGTCCTGTGCGTGGCGCCCGACACCGCCCTGCGCTCGCCGGCCTGGCCCGCTTCGATTCCGCGCGTTGTCCAGGGCGGGGGCGACCTCGGCCGCCGCATGCAGCGCGTCTTCGCGGTCATGCCCCCGGGTCCCGTCGTCATCGTCGGCACGGACATCCCGCAGCTCACGCCCGCGTGCATCGCCGCCGCGTTCCGCGCGTTGGGCCATGCCGACGCGGCCGTGGGCCCGGCGGAGGACGGCGGCTACTGGCTGATCGGACTGCGGCGCAGCCCGCGTCTCCTGCGCCCGTTTGCCCGGGTGCGCTGGTCGGGCCCCCACGCGCTCGCCGACACGCTGGCCAACCTTTCCCGCGCGCGCGTCGCGCGGCTCGGCCTGCTCGCAGACGTGGACGACGAAAAAAGCCACCGGCGCCTGGCGGGCGCCGGTGGCCGTGTCGTCCTGCCGCCCTGGTGGCGGCCCGAAGGCTGACGCGCCCTACAGCTCGAGCTGGTAGCTCGCCGGCACCCAGCGGTAGCCGGTTCCGCTCTTCTCCACATAGCCCACCGCGGGGAAGGGCATGTGGTAGCCGTTGGCCGGAATCTTGTCCGCCGCCAGCATGTCGAAGATTTTCTTGCGGCTGGCCACCGCGGCTTCCTTGTCCATGTCGAAGGCCACGTGCCACTCGGGCTGCTGCATCGACAGCACATAATGGTTGCAGGCGTCGCCGAAGATGACGAAGCGCTTGCCGTTGCTTTCCACGTGGTAGCCGGAATGGCCGGGCGTATGGCCGTGCAGCGGCAGCAGGCGGATGCCCGGCGCCACTTCGCCCTCCGCTTTCACGAAGGTCATCTTGTCCTTGAAGGCCACGACGTTCTTCTGCACCAGCGCCACGCGGTCCTGCATGTTCTTGTCCGTGCTGCCGGTCTGCTTGTCGGCGGTCCAGAAGCCGTATTCCGCTTCCGCCACCGCGTAGCGCGCGTTGGGGAACAGCGGCTTGTCGCCTTCAACCAGCCCGCCGATGTGGTCGGGATGGAAATGGGTGATGACCACCGCGTCCACCTGCTCGGGCTTGTAGCCGGCCGCGGCCAGCCGCTCGGCCATCAGTCCGGCGCCCTTGCCGCGCCGCGCCGCGCCGTTGCCGGAATCGAACACCACCACTTCCTTGCCGGTGTTCACTATGATCGGGGTGAAGCCGATCTTCATCGCCTTTGGGGGCAGGAAGTTCTGCACCGCATAGGCCTCGACGTCCTCCGGCTTCTGGTTGTTGCCGAAGATCGGGTGGACCTTGTCGAGCGCGATGGCGCCGTCGAAGACCGTGGTGATCTCGTAGTCGCCCAGCTTGAAGCGGTAGTGGGTCGGGCCGTCCACGCCCATCATCGGCGCTTCGGCCAGCGCGGGACTGCTGGTCCGGCCCGCCAGCGCGGCCGCCGCCGCGGTGCCGGCCGCAACCCTGAACAGGCCGCGCCGCGTGAATCCTTGCGATGTTTTCATCTGTGTCTCCGTCCCTTGCGAATGCCCGGCCCTGGCGTTCAGCCAAGTTGTTCAGCCAAGTGGAGGGCCGCTGACGGCGGCATAATACATGAGAAGGCGATGACTTTATTGCCCGCGCCGCAGGTCAAGAAGTTGTGATTGCCGGCTCACCGGGGGCCCTTCGGCTAGCTCGCGGAAATGCCTCGTGCAATCGGCTGCGCGTGGACAGACACAACTGTTCTTCCGCGAGGGGCGGGAATGACAGGGGGCGGAGGCCGGGCCCTTGCGGGCGCGGCCGGGGCCTAGTGGCTGGCGCCGGAAGCGATCGGCTGGGCCGGACCGCCGCCGTTCTTCTCCGACTTGGGCGCGCTGCCGCCCTTGGCGGAACCCGCCGCCTGGGCAGGCTGCTGGCCCGCCTGCTGCGGAGCGGGCTGCGGCTGCGCGGCGGGCGCCTGGGAGCCGGAGGAGACCGACGGCCGCGCCTCGGCTTCCCGGGCCACCTCGTCGATGCGCTTCCGGGTGTCCTGCATCGGGTCGTCCACCCGCTGCGAACGGCCATCGAAATACGCTTCCTCGTCCACCGAGAGAGCCTTGCAGAGAACTTCGCCGCGAACCTTCGCCGACGAGGTCAGCGTGACCCTGTTGCCGCTGATGGTGCCTTCGACGGCGCCCCGGATGACGACCTTCTCCGCCGACGCGGTGCCCATGACGCGGGCGTCCTCGGCCACCAGAAGCGTCCGGCAGCGGATCTCGCCGTCAACCGTGCCCTTTAACTCGACATCACCGTTGGTGATGACTTCGCCTTTGATGTGCAGATCGTCCGCAAGTACTGATTCCGACATAATGCGCCCCTTGTTGACAACGCAGTTTGGCCTCTCGCATCAACGCAACGCGCGGGAAGTTGTACGGGAACTGAATACAGACTCGACCGGCGGTCAGCCCCCCGGTGACAGAAGCGTATGATAACCGCCACGCAGGGCCGCAGCCACAGATACGCGAGAGCCCCGGGGCACTTCCTCACAGTTGTGGATAACTTCGTCCGGCGCGCCCGCATGACGCGGGATATCGCAGGAAATTGAGAGGCTTGCGCTGTAAAGCGGATGGAGATCCGCCGCTTCCGCCCTGTGGAAAAGCTTCGCCGCCCGGCTTCCCGATCGCCAGGCGAATGTTGCCTTCCTGGCACAGGCGTTAACGATTCGTTAACCGTTGTTAACACAACCTGAAGTCGTTGATTCGTCTCCTCGGTACCAGGCAATAGCGGGATTTCGTCGTTTCTGGAGCGGATTATCCAAACCTAACCGAAGGAACACAAAAATGGCGGCTTCAATTATCGGCGCAGACTTCACACTGGTCGGAAATGTCGTTTCCAAGGGCGAGGTGCATGTGGAGGGCGAGGTCCAGGGCGACGTCTTCTGCCAGACACTTCTCATCAACGAGACCGGCCGCGTGCGCGGCGCGGTCGTGGCGGAGGAGGTCAGCGTGCGCGGGCGCGTTCTCGGCACCATCCACGCCCTCAACGTCACGCTGGCGACCAATTCCCACGTGGATGGCGATATCTGCCACCAGAACCTCGTGCTCGAGCAGGGCAGCTTCTTCGAAGGCCGCTCGCGCCGCGCGGACGATCCGCTGGCGCTGGCCGCTTCCGACGACTCGCCCACGACCGATCCGGTCAGCCGCGTCGCCAAGACCCGGATGAGCGCTCCGGGCCTGCAGCGCGTCGCCTGATCGCATTCCCGTAGCGGCAGGGAGCAGGAATTCGGCCGTCCGCGGGACGGCCGGCACAGGTTCATCTGCGCCTCAGATGAAGCGCCGCCAGCGCAGCCGGCAGGGAGCGCCCGCGAGGGAGCTGCCTGCCGGCTCGCTGTTATGGCTCGCTGTTATTCAGGACGAGGCGGGGGCCTTCACGTGCTCCAGCAGCCTCGGCATGATCTCCACGAAATTGCAGGGCCGGTGCCGGTTGTCGAGCTGGTATTGCAGGATGCCTTCCCAGGCGTCGCGGCAGGCGCCGGGCGAGCCCGGCATGCAGAAGATGTAGGTGCCGCCGGCGACGCCGCCGCAGGCGCGCGACTGGATGGTGGAGGTTCCCACCTTCTCGTAGCTGATGCGGTGGAACACCGCCGAGAAGCCGTCGATCTCCTTCTCGAACAGCGGCCGCACGGCCTCCGGGGTGACGTCGCGGCCGGTGAAGCCGGTGCCGCCCGTGGTCAGCACTACGTCCACGCGCTCGTCCCCGATCCAGCCCTTCACCCTGACGCGGATCGCGTCAATGTCGTCCTTCTCGATGGCATGGTCCGCCAGCCTGTGTCCCGCCTCGGTCAGCAGCTTCGCCAGCAGCGTCCCGGACTTGTCGTCCTTCAGGCTGCGGGTGTCCGACACCGTCAGCACGGCGATGTTGACGGGGATGAAGGGGCGGCTTTCGTCGATCTTGGGCATGGCGGCTGTCCTGCACTCCTTTGCACCGCTTCCTGGAGCATGATCCGGAAAAGGGGATACCGTTTTTCCGGCAGGATCATGCTCAAGCTATTGATCTGGCGCATCCTCTTGCCGGCCAAGCGAGTCCACTCGGCCGGATGATGCGCTAGCGGCAGAGTCGCGCCGAACGGGACGCGGGGCAAGGGCCTTCGCGGCTCAGTCGAGCCTGAACCCCTTGCCGCGCACGAACTGGCCGAAATCCGCCCGTTCCGGCTTGGAATACTGCCGGGCCTTGTCCTCCGACCAGCCATAGTCCGGGGCCTTGCCGTATTCGGCGGCGAAGCGCTGGGTGCGATATGGCTTGATGCCTTCCCGCCGCCGGTCATAGGCCTCGACCGTCTCCCGCAGCTTCTCTTCGCCATAGCGGTTCCTGTGCACCGTGACGGCGAGAGGCAGGCGGGGGGAGATGGACCCGTCTTCCGCCGGCCAGCCAACGCCGAGCCCCGCCACGGGGAACACGTGGTCCGGCAGGCCGAGCAGTTCGCAAACCCGTTCGCAGTTGTTGCGGATGCCGCTGACCGGGCAGCAGCCAAGGCCAATGGCTTCGGCGGCGGTGACGAAGGTCGCCAGCGCGATGCCCGCATCGACCGCGGCGTTGAAGAAGGCATCCAGGTGATCGTTGGCGAAGGGACGGCCGCGCCATTCGTGCACCAGCCTCTGCCGCCGGTTGTTGCCGCAGAAGACGAGGAAGCACGGCGCGCCCGCCACCCAGGGCTGGTCGGCGACGACGGCGTTCAACTCGCCCCGCAGCCCGGCGTCGTCCACGATGACGATGTCGCGCTGCTGCAGATCGCTCTTGCTGGGCGCGCACAGCGCCAGCGCGCACAGCGCATCGAGCGTGGCGTTGTCCACCGCGTCCGGCCTGAACTTGCGCTGCGAGCGCCTTCCGGCGATGCCCGCGAGCCATTCGCTGCCGAACGCATCCGGCGCCTCGCCATGCCAGTCGCCGAAGCGCAGTTCCAGCGCTCCGGCCAGCCGCCTTCGCGCGGCTTCGTCACCGGTGTTCAATGATACCCCTCTCCCGGCTTCACCTTGCCCCGGAAGGTCCAGTAGACGAAGCCGGTGTAGAACAGGATGATCGGCAGCAGGAACAGCACGCCGATCAGCACGAAGATCTGGGATTCCGGCGCGGCCGCGGTCTGCCACACGTCCAGCCCCGTTCCGCCCGGCGCCGGCGGCACCAGGTAGGGATAGTGCGAGATCGCCAGTCCGGCGTAGCTCAGCATGAACAGCAGGATGGTCGCCAGGAACGGCCGGAACTCCCGGCCGAGCTGGATGCTGTGCAGGCACCACCAGCCGAGGAAGGCGGTGATCAGCGGCACCGGCCACAGCAGGAGGATGTTCGGCATGGAGAACCAGCGCTCCGCGATACGCTCGCTCTCGATGGGCGTCCACAGGCTGACGACGACGATGAAGGCGAGCATGGCGGCGAGCAGCACCGGCGCCTGGCGGCGCGCCCGTTCCGCCAGCGGGCCTTCCGTCTTGAACATCAGCCATCCCGCCCCGAGCAGCGCGTAGCCCGCGACCACGCCGACGCCGCACATGATCGAGAACGGCGTGAGCCAGTCGAAGGCGCCGCCCCCGAACTGGCCGTCCGAGATGACTATGCCCTGGATCAGCCCGCCGAGCACCAGCCCCTGCGAGAAGGCGGCGATGGTGGAGCCGAGCCAGAAGGCGAGATCCCAGGCCTTGTGGTTGGGTTTGGAGACGAAGCGGAACTCGAAGGCGACGCCGCGGAAGATCAGCGCCAGCAGCATCAGGATGATGGGCAGGTAGACCGCCGGCATGATGATGGCGTAGGCCTTGGGGAACGCGACCCACAGCCCGCCGCCGCCCAGCACCAGCCAGGTCTCGTTGCCGTCCCAGAAGGGCGCGATGGAATTCATCATCTGGTCGCGCTCTTCCTCCTTCTTCGCCGTCGGGAACAGGATGCCGATGCCCAGGTCGAAGCCGTCGAGGACGACATACATGGCGACCGCGACGCCGATCAGTCCGGCCCATACCACGGGGAGCCAGTAGGCGATCTGGTCCATGGCTATTCTCCTCCCTGCAGCGCGGCGCGGCCTGCATCCCGCGCGGCGGAGAGAGGCCGGCGGGCGGAGCCTTCCTCGTCATGCGCGTCGATCGGCGAGGGGCCTTTGTTGATCAGCCGGTTGATGTAGTAGATGCCGGCCGAGAACACGATGCCGTAGACGAGGAAGAACAGGGCCAGCGACGTGGCGACGCTGCCGCCGGGGACCGGCGACGTGGCGTCGGCCGTGCGCAGGATGCCATGGGCGACCCAGGGCTGCCGGCCGACTTCGGTGACCGTCCAGCCGGCGAGCAGCGCGATGAAGCCCAGCGGCCAGCTCAGCCATGCCAGCCGCAGGTAGAGCGTGTCCGAGAACAGCGTGCCGCGCCGCCAGTGCCAGGCGCCCAGCCCCGCCAGCAGCACCAGCCAGAAGCCGATGCCGACCATCAGCCGGAAGCCGTAGAAAGGCAGCAGCACCGGCGGACGGTCCTCCACCGGAAAATCCTTCAGTCCCTTGATCAGGCCGTTCAGTTCGTGGGTCAGGATCAGGCTCGCGCCCTTGGGGATGGATATCTCGAGCCGGTTCTCTTCCGCCTCCTCGTCGGGAATCGCGAACAGGATCAGGTCCGCGGGCCTGGAGCCGTCCCAGTGCGCCTCGATGGCGGCGATCTTCGCCGGCTGGTATTCCAGCGTCTTCAGCCCGTGCGCGTCGCCGATGAACACCTGCAGCGGCGCCAGGAACAGCGCCAGCCCCAGCCCCATGCGCACCATGGTGCGCGCATGCTCGTGATGCTGGCCCCCGAGCAGGTAGCGCGAGCCGACGCCGAGCACCACGATGGCGGTGGTCAGATAGGCCGCGATCACCATATGCGCCAGCCGCAACGGGAAGGTGGGGTTGAAGATCACCTTCAGCCAGTCCTCGGGATAGGCGATGCCGTCCCTCATCACATGCCCGGTGGGAGAATGCATCCAGCTATTCGCGGAAAGAATCCAGAAGGCGGACAGGAGCGTGCCGAAGGCGACCATGAGGGAGGCGAGGAAATGCAGCCAGGGCGGCACCCGGTTCCAGCCGAACAGCATGATGCCGAGGAAGGTCGCCTCCAGGAAGAAGGCGGTCAGCACCTCGTAGCCGATCAGCGGACCCACGACGTTGCCGACCACCTCGGAGAAGCGGCTCCAGTTGGTGCCGAACTGATAGGACATCACCACGCCGGAGACGACGCCCATGGCGAACGACACCGCGAACACCTTGGTCCAGAAGCGCGCGAGTTCCGCGTACTTCTTGTTGTCGGTGTACAGCCACAGTCCTTCCAGCGTGGCGATCCACGCCGACAGGCCGATGGTGAAGGTGGGGAAGATGATGTGGAAGGCGATCGTGAATGCGAACTGTATCCGGGCCAGCATTACCGGGTCGAGTTCCATGACGTCACCTCCCTCCAGGCATGAATGGACCTGGCATCTTAGCAGCTTGCCGGGGCTGGAACAGCGCCTCCGGCCGCATCCGTCACTCCGCGATCTGCGCCTCGACGGCCTGCATGTCCAGCCAGGCCATGCGCTTGGCCGCCGGCGTGCGCAGCAGATAGGCCGGATGCAGCGTCGGCATGACCTTGCGCGTCTTGCCGCCAAGCTCCACCTCGCGCCATTTGCCGCGCAGGCGCGTGATGCCTTCGGTGGTGTTGAGCAGGGTTTTCGACGCCGGACCGCCGATGAGGATCACCACTTCGGGGTCGAGGAGTTCGATCTGGCGGGAGAGGAACGGCCTGCAGGCCTCCACCTCCTGCGCCGAGGGCTCGCGGTTGCCTGGCGGCCGCCAGTAGACGATGTTGGTGATGTAGACTTTGGATTCGTCCAGGCCGATGGCCGCCAGCATGCGGTCGAGCAGTTGTCCGGCGCGCCCCACGAAGGGCTGGCCCTGGATGTCCTCGTCGCGGCCCGGAGCCTCGCCGATCAGCATGATCTTCGCCTCGTCGCTGCCCCGCTTGAAGCAGGTGGAGCGCGCGGTGGCCTTCAGCCCGCAGCCGTCATAGCCGCGCAGGGCTTCCTCCAGTTCCGCCAGGGTCTTGGCCGATGCCGCGCGCTGGCGCGCGTCCATGACCGCTTCCTCCTGCGCCACCGGAACGAAATCCGCCTTGGGCGGTGCGGCGGGCTTGCGTGGGGGAAGGGGCGCACGGGGGACCGGCCGCGTCTCGCTGCGCGCCTGCGCGGCGGGAGCCGTGGCCGCCGGGCGCGATTTGCGGGCTCCAGCCTCGGCGAACCAGTCCACCTGCTGGACGGCGATCGCCTCGTCCGCGCCCATTTCCCCTTGCCACTGGAGCAATTGCGCGGCGGAATAGGTCTGGCCTGCCATGGTTCCATAGCCTCCGTCTTGCATCCCTGCATAACATATGCTGAACGCGGCCGCGAATGAGGGGAGGCGGACCCTGTTGAAAGATGAGGATGTGATGTCTGAGACCGAGCAGCAGCTTCCCGAACGCGAGGCGATGGAATTCGACGTGGTCATCGTCGGCGCGGGCCCCGCGGGCCTGTCGGCGGCCATCCGCCTGAAGCAGCTCGCGGCCGCGGAAGGCGGCGACATTTCCGTGGTGGTTCTGGAAAAGGGCTCGGAGGTCGGGGCCCACATCCTCTCCGGCGCCGTCATCGACCCTGTCGGCCTCTCGGCGCTCATTCCGGACTGGAAGGACAGGGGCGCGCCGGTCGAGACCGCCGTCACCGACGACCGCTTCCTCTATCTGAGCGCCACCGGCGCCCTGCGCCTGCCGAATTTCCTCATGCCGCCGCTGATGAGCAACCACGGCTGCTACGTGGTCAGCCTCGGCAACCTGTGCCGCTGGCTGGGCGAGCAGGCCGAAAGCCTGGGCGTGGAGATCTATCCCGGCTTCGCCGCGCGCGAGCTGCTGTTCGACGCGACGGGGGCGGTGAAGGGCGTCGCCACCGGCGACATGGGGCTCGACCGCGAGGGCAGGCCGAAGGACGGCTTCATGCGCGGCATGGAACTGCACGGCAAGTACACCCTGATCGCGGAGGGCGCGCGGGGGTCGCTGTCGAAGGAGCTTATCGGCAGGTTCGGACTGGCCGAGGGGCGCGAGCCGCAGAAATTCGGCCTGGGCATCAAGGAGCTGTGGGAGGTCGCGCCGGAGCGGCACAAGCCCGGCCTGGTGCAGCACACCATGGGCTGGCCGCTGGACGACCGCACCGGAGGCGGCTCGTTCCTCTATCACTTCGGCGACCGGCTCGTGGCCGTCGGCTTCGTCGTCCACCTCAACTACCGCAATCCGCACCTGTCTCCCTTCGAGGAGTTCCAGCGCTTCAAGACCCATCCGAAGATCCGCTCCACCTTCGAGGGCGGCAAGCGGCTCGGCTATGGCGCGCGCGCGCTGACGGAGGGCGGCTGGCAGTCGGTGCCGGAACTGGTGTTCCCGGGCGGGGCGCTGCTCGGCTGCTCGGCGGGCTTCATGAACGTTCCGCGCATCAAGGGCTCCCACAACGCCATGCTGAGCGGCATCGCCGCCGCCGAGGCCGCCTTCGCCGCGCTCGGCGGGGGACGCGCCCGCGACAGGCTGGACGCCTACGCGCAGTCGGTCGCCTCCGGTCCCGTCGCCGCGGATCTGCGCCGCGTGCGCAACGTCAAGCCGCTGTGGTCGCGCTTCGGCACCCGTCTGGGCGTCATGCTGGGCGGCGCCGACATGTGGCTGAACACGCTGCTGCCTTTCCTCAGGCACACGCTCGGCCACGGCAGGCCCGACTCCGCCAGCCTCAGGCCCGCCGCGGAAATGTCCCGGATCGACTATCCCCGGCCCGACGGCAAGCTCACCTTCGACCGGCTGTCCTCGGTGTTCCTGTCGGGCACGAATCACGAGGAGGACCAGCCGGTGCATCTGCACGTGGCTGACATGGAGCTGCAGGCCAGGGAGGAATACGACGTTTACGGGGGTCCGTCCTCGCGCTACTGCCCCGCCGGCGTTTACGAATGGCTCACCGGCGAGGACGGGCAGCCGCGCTTCCAGATCAACGCGCAGAACTGCGTCCACTGCAAGACCTGCGATATCAAGGACCCGGAGCGGAACATCACCTGGGTTCCGCCCGAGGGCGGCGGCGGCCCCACCTATGTGAACATGTGACGGGCGGATATGAACCAGCGAATCCCCGGCGCGTGGCCGGAGTCCAGGCCGGGCCGGCGCGCTGCCTTGCCAGCGCCAATATTGTTTGCACTGTGACCGGAAAGGCGTAACTCTTTGCGGCGGGGAGCTTTCCCTGCGGAACCAGGCGGAGCTGATCGGACATGGCATATCGGTGGAACAGGCCCTTGCGGCCCGCGGGACTGGCGCTTCTGGCGGGCATGGGGCTGGCGCTTGCGCTTCCCGGCGTAGCCCTTGCCAGTGAGCCGCGTCCCGCCGATGGCGACGTGATCTCGCCGCTCGGCAACTATCTCGCCGGCCGTTACGCCCGCGCGCTCCACGATACGCCCGTCGCCGCGGAGTATTACGAGAATGCGCTGCGGATGGACCCCAGCAACGAGATCATCATGGAGCAGGCCTTCCTGCTCGATGCCGCCTCGGGCAAGTGGGACCGCGCCTTCGAACTGGCCAGGCAGCTCCTCAAGAACGAGGAGACCGACCGTCTCGCTCATTTCGTGCTCGCCACCCGCGCCGCCAGGGAAGGCAGTGCCAGGGAGGCCGAGCGCAACTTCGACGCCTCCGCCAAGGGGCCGCTGATCTGGGAGCTGACCACCCGCCTCTCCAAGGCCTGGGTGCAGCAGTCGGACGGCCGCACCGGCGAGGCCATCAAGACCCTCGACGACATGAAGAAGGCGGAGTGGTCGCGCTTCTTCCAGCGCTACCACCGCGGCCTCATCGCCGACCTGGGCGGCCGCACCAAGCTCGCCGAGGCGTCCTTCGCCGAGGCCTTCGAGAAGAGCCCGCGCACCCTGCGCATCGCCGATGCCTATGCGCGCCATCTGGTGAACGCCGGCAAGGCCGACCGGGCCAAGGCCATCCTGAAGCAGCACATCTCCCAGACCAGCGGCCACCCCATCGCCCGCGATCTGCTCGCCCGCATCGAGGCCGGCGAGAAGCCGCCGCTGCTCGTCACCACCGCCGCCGAAGGCCTGGCCGAGGTGCTGTACGGCATCGGCGACGCGCTCGCCGACGAGGGCGGCACCGAGATGGGCACCATATTCCTCCAGCTCGCGCTCTATCTGAAGCCGCAGTTCCCGCTGGTGTTCCAGTCTCTCGGCGAGGTGTTCGACCGCAACAAGAAGTACGAGGCGGCGATCGAGATGTATGATCGCGTGCCCGGGGAGTCGCCGCTGGCGCTGAACGCCCAGATCCGCAAGGCCTACGATCTCAACTCGCTGGACCGGCCCGACGAGTCCAAGGCCCTGCTCGACAAGCTGATCGCCGCCCATCCTAGCGAGACGCGGCCGATCGAGGCGGCGGGCATCATCCTGCGCGCGCGCAAGCGCTACGAGGAATCCGCCGGATACTACAGCCGCGCCATCGCCATGCTGGAGACGCCCGGGAAGAACGACTGGTCGCTGTTCTACGCCCGCGGTGTCTGCCATGAGCGCATGAAGGAGTGGCCGAAGGCGGAAGCGGACTTCAAGGAGGCGATGAAGCTCAACCCGGACGAGCCGCTGATCCTCAACTATCTCGGCTATTCCTGGATCGACCAGGGCATCAATATCAAGGAGGGCCTCGAGCTGGTGCGAAAGGCCGTGAAGCTGAAGCCCGACGACGGCTACTTCGTCGACAGCCTCGGCTGGGCGCACTACAAGCTGCGCGACTACAAGCTCGCGGTCGAGCACCTCGAGCGCGCCGTGGAGCTGCGTCCCGACGATCCGGTCATCAACGATCACCTCGGCGACGCCTACTGGCATGTGGACCGCAAGATCGAGGCGGAGTTCCAGTGGTCGCAGTCGCTCACCCTCGATCCCGAGCCGGAAGAGGCGGCGGTCACCCGCGAGAAGCTCAAAGCCGGCCTGCCGGTGGACGAGCGCAAGGCCGCGGCGCAGGCGGAGAAGAGCGGAGCGGCGCCCAAGTCCGGCAATTGACGCCGGCCCCGGGGCGGACGAAGACAGCGGACGTGAGCCGGCTCCACGAGTTCGCTCCCGCCAAGATCAATCTCACCCTCAAGGTGCTCGGCCGCCGCGCGGACGGCTATCACGAATTGCATAGCCTGGTGGCTTTCCCCTCCGTCGGCGACCGGCTCGATCTGG